>SLBA01000191.1 GCA_007126575.1 Gemmatimonadota bacterium
TCGGTGACCTCGCCCTTCGGCGCAAGCCACACGTACGGCTCGGCCGGCACATACACCGTCGTGGTGACGGTCACCGACAAGGACGGGGACTCGGGCACCGGCTCGACCACGATCGAGGTGGCAGAGGAAGAGGAGGAGGAAGAGAAACCGGATCCGCCGAGCGTCGATGGGACCGAATGGTGTTCCGCCGGCTTCTGGAGCAACAACGGGCTTCGGAGAGGTGAATGGCCCACGGGATACGGGCCCGACGACGCCGTGGGTGACCTTTTCGAATCCGCGGAGGGACACCTGGGCGCGGCAACGCTTCTCGACGCACTGCAGGGGTATAGGAACAGCCCGGTCCGGAGAAACACGATTGCGGGCGCGTCCGAGATCCTGATCCGCCAGGGGGTGGCCGCCGCACTCAATGCCGAGAGCTTCGGGGACGGGTTCCCCGGAGGAACGGTTCAGGACATCGTCGATGCGGTGAACGCGGCGCTGGACAGCGGAAACCGACAGACGATCCTCGGGCTGTCGGAGTACCTGGACGCCCTGAACAACAACTACGAAGTCGATGAGTACGGGAACGTGGTCTACGACGACGAGGGCAACCCGGTGAGTACCGGAAGCTGTGGGCTCCCCAGGTCGTAAACCGAAGGAGGCTCATCCCGGGGAATCCTCATCGCTCTCCCTCGGGCTCCGGCGCCGAAAGGCCGGAGCTCGGGGGGGAGCGAAATCGTTTCACGCCGGTCGGTGACCCCAATGCCGGTAGGTGGTAGATTACAAGCATCGGTTCCACTGGTCCGCCTACCCCATGTCGTGAAGGCCCCATGACCGCGAGTGAAGCTGCGCCCGATTCTTCCGAATTCGACCGCGTCGCCGACGTGGGCTGTCCTTACTGTGGCGAGGTGATCGAGGTGATCCTGGATCCCGGGGGCGCATCGCATCAGGAGTACGTCGAGGACTGCGAGGTCTGTTGCCGGCCGTGGCACCTCGTCGTCCGGTGGGACCGTGAGGGGCACGCCCGGGTCACCGCCCGGACCGAGGAGCAATAGGAGGCCCCGGCCGTCAGGATAGGTTCGGTGCTCCAAGGCCGGTAACTTCTCTGCCTTGGTGGGGTTGGTACCTCTGGTCACGATGCGATCTCTGCTCCAGCCTGTCGGATGGAGATTCGGGACGAAGTGTCGGCGGGTCGGGCCGTTTCGGCCACCCGGGGGAGGCGGAGACGGGGCACGAACGCCCGGCTTCGATCCGATTTGTGGCGAAACGACGGGGTTCGCGCACCGGGCACCACCGGTGGTCTGACCCTTGCGAATTGAAGCGGAACGGAGGTGGCGGCACGGGTCTCGTGCCGCCGCTCGATTGCCACGCAGCCACCGGGAGCTACGCCATGATCCATCGGATTCTCGTTCCTCTCGACGGCTCGGTCCGGGCCGAGGCGGTGCTCCCCCACGTCATGACGGTCGCGAGTGTCTTCGACTCGCGGATCGACCTTCTGAACGTGCTGCCCGCGGCCGCGGTGGGCGACCGCCACCAGCCTTCCGACCCGATGCCCTGCCGACTCGCACGAGCGAACCGGGCACGATACCTTGAGGGTCGGGCAGAGGCCCTGCGTGGATTCGGGCTGGACGTGGAGACGAAGATCGTCGAGGGCGGTCCTGCCGAGGTGATCGTCGATCTCGCGGATCGTGGCCACTACGACCTGGTGGCACTGACCCCTCACGGGGTGGGCAGTCGTACCCAGCTGGCGATCGGGTGCACCGCCGTCGCCGTCATCCTCAACGTCCGCTGCTCGATCCTGCTGGTGGCGGGATACACCCCCGAAAGCGAAGAGGCGAAGACAATTCCAATCACGTACCGGGGAGTCCTTTCACCGGTCGACTGCTCGCCTCGCAGCGACTGGTCCCTGAAGGTGGCAAGCGAACTGGCACTCGGATCCGGGGCCCGTCTCAAGGTGATCCACGTTCTCGACTCGCCCGAAGTGGTGAGCCGCATGCCCCGTCCGGGCGCGACCCGGAGGCTCGTCGACGGGATCATGCGAGCGAATCGAACCGAGGCCGACGAGTACCTTCGGTCGGCCACCCGGCCCCTGCGTGAGGCCGGCGTCTCCATCGAGACGGAAATCCTGAGCGGGTCACCGGGGGGGCCGGCCGAAGCGGTTCGCAAAAGGGCCGAGGGGGAAGACCTCGTGGTGCTGAGCGCGCATGGTCGCGGGGGCGCACCCGCCTGGCCGCTCGGAGGCACGGCGATGAAGCTTCTGCTCGGGGTCGACCGGCCGATCCTAGTACTGCAGGACCTGACGGCAGCGCGCACGGCCTGGCCGCAGACCGCAAGCGAATCGAACCGGATCCGTGCCCACGACCCCTCACTCGCAGGGCCTTCCCGGGCCATGAGGTGATTTGCTCCTGATGTCTCCGTTCCTGACCCACGCGTCCCGTCAGGACGGCCACCGGCTCGCCGCACGCCACGTACCGGGCCGGACTTCGATCAAGGAACGGTCCATTCGTCGGAGGTTGCGGCGCGTGGACCGCGGGTTCGCCGACTTCCTCAAGCGGTGCAGGGAAGAGGCGCCGGCCGCGGGTTCCGGCTCGCTCTCTGCGGGCGGCCGCGACTGGCTCCTCGAGAACGACTTCATCGTGGCGGAAGCCCTGCAGGCCCTCGATGGGGTGATCACCTCGGAGTTCCTCAAGCGCCTGCCGGGTCTCCAGGATCTCCCTGTCGCGTCGGGGGGCCATCCCCGCGTCGAGATCATTGCGTCCGAGCTCGTCCGCCGGGACCGGGGCCGACTGGACACCGACGAGGTCTCCCTCTTCGTGGAGGGCTATCAGGAGGTCCACCCGCTTCGACTCGCCGAGCTGTGGGCGCTTCCTTCCTTCCTGAAGCTCATCCTCCTCGAGGAGCTCCTCGACGGACTGACCGGGGGCGAAGGGCCCTTCGAGGTGGGGCCCTACATTCTCGCGCTCCGGACGCTGGCGGCCCAGGACTGGCGCGATGTCGTCGAGGCGCTCAGCGGAGTCGAGCGGATCCTCCGCGAGGACCCCGCCGGCGTCTATCCCCGCATGGACTTTCGCACCCGGGATCGCTACCGCAACCAGGTCGAGAGGATCTCCCGCAAGGTCGACGACGACGAGGAGCGGGTGGCCCGGACGGCTCTGGAGCATGCACGCACGTGTGCCGGCCAATCCCGAGAGGGCCACGTCGGCTATTATCTGATCGACGAAGGCCGGGCCGAGCTGTTCGAGGCGCTCGGAAGCCGGGTGCCCGTGGGGGGGACCCCGTTGCGGCGGCGGCGCTGGTCGGGACTGTCCTACTTCGGTGGAATCGCGGTGCTCTCGGTCCTTCTGGTGGCCTTCTTCGCCTGGGTCGCCGGGGGCGGCACCCTTGCGGGCCTGACGGCCCTGTCGGTCGTTCCGCTCCTTCTGGCCGTGGTCCCGGCCATCGGCGTGGCGGTGGCGTTTGCAAACCGGCTGGCGGGACAGTTCTTCGTTCCCCACTCCCTGCCGCGGCTGGACATGCGTGAGGGGATTCCCGACGAGTTCCAGACGGTGGTCTCGGTCCCCGTGCTCCTGGCCTCGCGTGGCGATGTCCGAGAGCTCCTGCAGACCCTCGAGTCGAACCACCGCGCCAACCCCGATCCGAATCTCACCTATGCGTTGATCTCGGATTTTCCCGATTCGGACCACGAGCGCACCGAGGAGGACGACGAGGTCCTCGCGGTCGCGATGCGGGGGGTTCAGAGCCTGAATCGCCGCTACTCGCGTGATGGCCGGTCCCCCTTCCTGCTCCTGCATCGCGGCCGGCGCTGGAATCGGGTCGAGCGGCGCTGGATGGGCTGGGAGCGCAAGCGGGGCAAGCTGGTCGAACTCGGCCAACTCCTCCTGGGTCAGCCGTCCAGCCTCTGGGTTGCCGAGGGCGAGGCGAGCCGCCTCGAGGGGATTCCCTTCGTCCTCACCCTCGACTCCGACACCCGGCTGCCGCAGGACGCGGCGGCTCGGCTGGTGGGTACCCTCGCACATCCCCTCAATCGCCCCGAGGTCGGCGAGGGGGGACGGATCTTGCGGGGCTACTCCGTCCTCCAGCCCCGGCTGGAGCCGCTCCCGGAGCCCGACGGGGGGACGATCTTCAGCCGGATCTACGGGGGGGTGCAGGGGCTCGACCTGTATTCGCGCGCCGCCTTCGACGTCTACCAGGACCTGTTCGACGTGGGGATCTTTGCGGGCAAGGGGATCTTCGATGTGAAGGCATTCGAGGCGAGTCTCGCGGGGCGGACCCCGGACAACAGCATCCTGAGCCACGACCTCTTCGAGGGAGCCCACGGACGAGCCGGCCTGGTTTCGGATCTGACCCTTCTCGAGGAGTTCCCCGGACACCCTCTGACCCACGCCCGGCGGGCCCATCGATGGATCCGGGGGGACTGGCAGCTCCTTCCGTGGCTCTCCTCCCGGGTGCCGGGGGCGGACGGCACCCGCGTCGAAAACCGGATTGGCCCCCTGGGTCGCTGGATGATCCTCGACAATCTCCGGCGATCGCTCCAGCCCCCGGCGGTCCTCCTCTCCCTCCTGTTCGGATGGGTTCTGCTGGCGCCGGCGCAGGCGACCCTCTGGACCCTGCTTCTCATTTCGGTGGTCGGTCTTCCCTTTCTGATCGGGACCGTCGATGCGGCGCTTCGGATCGCTCGCATGGTGCCGAGGCGGGCGGACCTCGAGGTCGAGGTGCGGGCTCTGGGGCGGGCCCTCGCGCGGTGGGGAATGGAGCTCGCCCTCCTACCCTTCGAGGCCTGGAACGCGGCCGACGCGATCGTTCGGACCGTATACCGAGTATATGTGAGTCGCGAGGGGCTGCTCGAGTGGACCTCGTCGGCACTCACGGCACGCAGGGTTCAGAGACACGACGGTTTCTGGTCGCTCTTCCGAAGCATGTGGGCGGGGCCCGCCGTGGCCGGCGCCGGCGCCGCGGGGCTCCTGATCCTGCACGGCCACCTTCCGATCGTGGCGATCCTCCTGACCCTGCTCTGGTTCGGTTCTCCCTTGGTGGGCCAGATCGCGCGCCGGAGCCACCGGCCGCTCCGGGAGCCCCGCGGGGTCTTTCCCCGCAGCGCCGCCCGCTCACTGGCCCGGCGGACCTGGGGGTACTACGAGGCCTTTCAGGGCCCCGAAGGGAACTGGATGGCACCCGACCACTTTCAGGAATCCCCGGGGCGTGAGGTCGCCCGGAGGACCTCCCCGACCAACCTCGGGATGGGACTGGTTGCCGTGGTCACCGCGTGGGATCTCGGGTTCGTCGGGACGAGCCGGTTCATCACGCGGGTTCGCAGCAGCGTCGACGGCATGCACCGCCTCGACCGCTATCGCGGCCATTTCTACAACTGGTACGACACGGTCAGCTGCCAGCCGCTCAACCCGCAGTACATCTCGACGGTCGACAGCGGAAACCTCGCAGCCGGATTCCTGTCGACGCGGGAGGCCCTGTTCGATGCCCGGTCCCGTCCCCTCTGGACGCGTGACCAGGTCGAAGGAATCCTCGACACGGTGCGCGTGGTCAGCGAGACCCTCGAGGGGGCCAGCGGCAGCGGGACCGCCCGGGCGCTCCTCAACGAAGCCCGGGATCTCGAGGCCTGGGTCGAGTCTCGGCTCTTCGAGGCATGGGAGGCGGGTCTTCCCCGGTTCGTGCGTGCCATGGAGGAGCTTCGGGATCAGCGGATCGCCCTGTTCGACAATGCGTTCCTTCGACTGCAGGGGCCGGTGACCGATCCCGAGGATGTGGAGCGATGGGACGCGGTTCACGCATGGGTGAGTCATCTGCGGGGCGATGTGGAGCGGGCACTGGACGAGCTTCTCGTGCTGCTGCCCTGGCTGCGGGCGGAGTTCCGCGACGGTGACGCGGCGCAGGCACTGACGGCCCGGATCCTTCCGGCGGGCTCGGGGATCCCCTCGCTCCGGCGCCTGAACGTGGTCCTCTCGCGGGAACTCCCGAAGGCGGTCGGGTTGACCGCAGAGGCCGGGGAGGCTCCGGACGCCGGGGGCTCCGACCCCCTCGAACGGGGGCTCCAGGAGGCTCGGGACACGGTCCGCTTTCTCCTTCGTGACCTGTCCGATCTGATGTCGGAGCTCGACGCCTGGTACCGGGAGATGGACTTCACCTTCCTGTACGACCACCAGCGGGAGCTCTTCCGAATCGGCCTCTCGGTGACCGAGGGTGAGCTCGACGCCAATCACTACGACCTGCTGGCTTCCGAGGCCCGGCTCGCGAGCGCGATCACGATGTCGGTCGGAGACGCACCCCCCACCCACTGGCTTCATCTCGGCCGGCCCTTCAAGTGGACTCGTCGAGGCACGGTACTCCTCTCCTGGGCGGGGACGATGTTCGAGTACCTGATGCCCCTGATCTTCATGCGCTGCCCACCCGAGAGTGTCCTCGAAGACGCATGTCGGCGGGCCGTGGCCGTCCAGCGTGACCACGGGAAGAAGCTGGGGATCCCCTGGGGGGTCTCGGAGTCGGGCTACCACGTGCTGAGCCCCGAGGGCCACTATCAGTACCGGGCCTTCGGGGTGCCGCTGCTGGGGCTGCGTCGCACCGGGGGCAGCCGTCAGGTCGTGGCTCCCTACGCATCGCTCATGGCCGTATCGCTCGCGCCCGGCGCGGCCTTCAGGAACTTGAAGGCGATCACCGCGCTCGGGGGGATGGGACCCTGGGGACCCTACGAGGCCCTCGACTTCGGGACCGATGCCGAGTGGCGGGACAAGCCCCGCGTGGTCCGCAGCTACATGAGCCACCATCACGGAATGCTCCTGGCCGCGCTCGGCAACCATCTGACCGGGAACCGTCTGGTGGAGCGCTTCCACCGGGACCCCGGAATCCGCGCGATCGAGCCGTATCTGTTCGAACGGATCCCGTGGCGCCGGCCCGTGGAACGGGAGTGGGTGGATCGTTCGGTTCCGGTGAAGCTGGGGGGCGCCGGGCCGGGAATTCGCCGCTGGTCGCCTCCGGTCGACCGAAGGCCCCCGCCGAGCCATCATCTGGCAAGTCGCAAGCTGGTCGTGGCGATGGGGGCGGATGGGCGGGGTGGAAGCCGCTGGGGCGAGTGGTCGATCGTTCGGGGATGGGTGGGGGCCGGCGCTCCCGCGGGTGGACCGCACCTCATCCTCCTCGACCGGGACACGAACGAGAGCTGGTGTCCCCTGCCGGGTCCGGACACCCCGGCCTCCGAGGAGCCCAAGATCCTGCTCGAGGCCCATCGGGCGGAGTTCATCCGGAAGGCGAAGGGGCTTCGCGTTCGCATGGATGTCTTCCTCCCGCCCGACGGGGGGTCCGAGGTCCGACAGTTCCTTCTGGCCAACGAGTCGCCGCGTCCCCGTCGGCTTCGGCTGGCCGTGTCGGCCGACATCGCCCTCGCGCCGACCCAGGGCGACCTGAGGCATCCGGCCTTCCACAAGCTCTTCGTGAGGGCCGAGGCGCTTCCCGAGGGCGAGGGGATTCTCTTCGAGCGGAGGGGGCGGGAGCCCGAAGGCACCGCCCCGGTCCTTCTGACGACGATTCTGGGACGCGATGGCGCGTTGCCACCGCTCCGGTGGGGTACGAGCCGAGAGGCCTATATGGGCCGGAGGGGGTCGCCCGACCGGCCCGCCGCACTGGACCACCCCGAACGGCTCGACCGACCCCGGGGGGCGCATCAGCCGCTCGATCCGATCGCCGCCGGGGTCCTCGATCTGGAGCTGGGGCCCTGGGAGGACATTCAGCTCACCTTCCTGCTCGTCGTCGGAGAGGACCGCAACGCCGTGCTGCAGCGCGCGGCCGATCTGCGTTCCCCGAATCGGCGGGAGTGGGCCCTCGTGCAGGCGCGAGCCCGGGCCGAGGGAGAGATGCTGCGGTTGAACGCCGAGGTCGACGACCCGGTCGTCTGGGAGGAGCTCCTGGCCCATGTGCTCCACCCCCGGGGGATCGGTACGCTCGGATCCGAGGTCGATCTGCGGCAGTCCTCTCTCTGGCGGTGGGGCATCTCGGGGGACACCCCCTTCATTCTGCTCGAGGGCGCGCAGGAAGACGGGGAGGGCGGGGGCAGCGGAATTCTCGGACCGCTGGTCCGGGCACAACGCTGGTGGGCGCGCCGTGGGCAGGAGGTCGATCTCGTGGTCGTCGACCAGGCGGCGGGTGAGTACCAGGACCAGCTCCGCAATCGGATTCGCGACCGCATGGCGGACGCGGGGGTCGAGGATCTGCTGGGCAAGCGCGGCGGGGTACACATTGTCCGGGGCCAGGATGTGGGCACCGATGAGCGCGTCCGTCTGCGCGCCCTGGCGGCCCTCCGGCTCCGGACCTGGGGCCGTTCCCTCGAGGCCCAGCTTCGGGATGTGCGCCCGGCACCGGTGTCGGGGAGCCGGCCGCCGTCGGGCTCGACGGCGGTCTCGGTGACCCGACCGACCTCTGCGCCCGAGGTGCCCGAGGCCTCACGCAACGAAGCTCCGAAGCTCGGGCGCTTCGACGAGGAGACCGGCGAGTTCGTGATCGAACTGGGTCCGGGCGAGACGACACCGGCGCCCTGGGCGAACGTGATCGCCCGGGACGACATCGGGTTTCTGGTTACCGAATCGGGGGGCAGCTTCACCTGGATCGAGGACGCGGGGGAGTTCCGCCTGACGCCCTGGCACAACGATCCCGTGCTCGGCCTGCAGGGCGAGGTGCTCTATCTTCGAGACGAGGAAACGGCGCGCACGTGGACACCCACCCCGGGCGCCCTCGGGCTCCGGCGGGAGCATCGGGTGCGGCACGGATGGGGTCGGACCCGGATGAAGGCCTCGAGCGACGGGCTCGACGAACAGATCACCTGGTCGCTGCACCCCACGCTTCCGGTCAAGGTCGTCCGGGTCCGGCTCCGGAACCGTGGTGAGGCCATGCGCCGGCTTTCGGTCACCTTCTTCGCCGACTGGGTCCTGGGTTCGCACCCCCTGCATACGGCCGGCCGGCTTCAGGTGCGCTTCGACCCCGAACGTTCCGCGGTCCTGGCGCAGAACCGGTACTCCCTGGCCTTCTCGGGGAAGCGGGCCTTCCTTGCGGCGGACGCCCGGGCCGACGGCATGGCCACCGACCGTATGGAATTCCTCGGATCGGACTCGGATCCCACGGCCCGCATGCCCGACGGGATGGCCCGGAATCAACCCGGTGCGCGGGGGGTTCCGGATGGGGCCTCCTGCGGCGTGATCCGCCGGGAACTCCTCCTGGAGCCCGGAGAGCAATCCGAGGTCTGCTTCTTCCTGGGTGCCGTGGAGGGGCAGGGCGACGCCGAGGGAGAGAGGGCTCTCGGATCCCTGCTCGACGAGTTGAGGTCGGGGGATCCCGAGGTCGACCTCTCCGAGGAGTCGAGCGAGGGGTGGGCGGACTACCTGGGCCGGGTCCGGGTGCGCACGCCCGATCCGGCCCTCGACCAGGTCATGAACGGATGGCTTCCCTACCAGACGATCACCTCGCGTCTGCGTGGGCGGACCGGGTTCTACCAGTCCGGGGGCGCCTTCGGCTTCCGCGACCAGCTTCAGGATGTCTACACCCTCCTCCCCCTGGATCCGACGCTCGCCGAGGCGCACCTCGAAGAGGCCGCGCAGCGGCAATTTCGTGCCGGTGACGTGCTCCACTGGTGGCATCCCGGTACCACCCGCGGCGTACAGACCCGCTGTTCCGACGATCTCCTCTGGCTGCCCTGGGTGCTCGCCCAGACGGTGAAGTGGACCGGAGACCCATCGCTGCTCGATCGGAGAGTCCCCTGGCTCGAGGGCGATCCCCTGCCCGAGGGTACCCACGAGCGATACGACGCCTTTGCGGTCTCCGACGAGACGGGGACGCTGTGGGAGCATGCGCTGAGGGCCGTGGGTCGGACTGCCGAGCTCCTGTCGCCGCGGGGACTTCCCCTCATCGGGACGATGGACTGGAACGACGGGATGGACCGGGTGGGGCACGAGGGGCGCGGCGAGAGCATCTGGCTCGGCTGGTTCTTCATCGATGTCTGCCGACTCCTGATTCCGCTCGCGCGCGCTCGCTCCGACGAGGAGCAGGCCCGCAGGCTCGAGGGCTGGAGCCAGACCGTGCTCGACGGAATCGAGCGTCACGGGTGGGATGGGGACTGGTACCGTCGGGCCTTCTTCGACGACGGCACCCCGCTGGGGTCCCGTGACTCGAGCGAGGCGCGCATCGACTCCATCGCCCAGTCCTGGAGCGTGATCTCGGGTGCGGCGGATCCGGACCGGGCACGGGTGGCGCTCGACTCCGCGTGGAGAGAGTTGGTCCGCACCGAGGACGGGATCGCGCTCCTCCTGACGCCACCCTTCACCGGGGCCGGGCCGGACCCCGGCTACATCGCGGCATACCCGCCCGGGGTGCGCGAAAACGGGGGGCAGTACACGCACGCGGCCACCTGGCTGGTGCGGGCGCTCGCCCGGAACGGTGAGGGCGATCGGGCAGGTGAGCTGCTCCACCTGCTCCTGCCCAACCGTCGCCCCCCCGGATCGGACGAGGCGCTTCGCTACCGGGTCGAGCCCTACGTGGTGGCGGCCGATGTCTATGGAACGGAGCCCTACGTGGGTCGGGGAGGATGGAGCTGGTACACCGGGGCGGCCGGGTGGCTGTGGAGGGTCGCGCTGGAAGATGTGCTCGGGGTGTCACGTGCGGGCTCCGTGCTCCGGGTCGATCCCTGCATCCCCCAGGACTGGGACGAATTCGAAGTCGGGATCCAGATCGGCGCGTTGAGGGTCGAGCTGCGGGTGCGAAACCCAGGCCGCGTGACCGGCGGGGTGGCCTCGTGCCTGGTCGACGGCGTCGAGGCGGACCCGATGGCGATTTCCCTGGCCGGGACCGGGACGCTTCGGGTCGAGGTCACCCTTGGATAGAGGCGAGGCTCCCGACTGTGGCCACTCCCGTTCTTCAATATCCCTTGCAACCGGACACGGTTGACCATGTCGCTCCCGCTCTACGCATCGGATCTCGTGGTCGAGATCCTCCCCCAGCCCGACGACAGCACCTGTGGGCCGACCTGCCTGCACGCCATTTACGGGTACTACGGGCTCGAGGTCTCGCTCCCGAAGCTGATCGACGAGGTGCCGGCGCTCGATTCGGCCGGCACGCTCGCGGTCTACCTGGCGCAGGACGCGTTGAGAAGGGGCTTCGACGCTACGATCTACACCTACAACCTCACGGTCTTCGACCCATCGTGGTTCGATCCTCCGGTCGAGGACCTGTCGGCGCAGCTGCGGGCCCAGGCCAACGAGAAGAAGGACCCGAAGCTCCAGGTGGCCACGAAGGCGTATCTGGAGTTCCTCCGGCTCGGGGGCAGGATCGTGCACAAGGAGCTGACGCCCGACCTGCTCCGCGGATACCTGCGCAAGGGTCGACCCATCCTGACCGGGCTGTCGGCCACCTACCTGTACGGCTGCGCCCGGGAAACCGGAACCGATCGCCTGCACTACGATGATCTGCGTGGGGAGCCCACCGGTCACTTCGTGGTGCTCGCCGGCTACGACCCCGACGAGCGAGAGGTACTCCTGGCGGACCCTCTCCGGGACAACCCCCTGACGGGGTCCCAGCGCTACCGGCTTCCGATCCAGCGGGTGCTGGGGGCGATCCTCCTGGGGGTGCTCACCTACGACGCGAACTTCCTCGTCATCGAGCCCTCGGAATGAGGGCGGGCCCCGCATGATTCCCATCGTGGTGGTCGAGGCCCCCGAGCGTTGGCCCTTCGAGATCAAGGGCGTGGAAGTCGTCTCGGCCCGCGAGTACCTGACCGATCCGACCTACCAGGAGCTTCGGGGTGCCGCGGTCTACAACCTCTGTCGCCGATACGGCTATCAGACCCTCGGCTACTACGTGTCGCTGCTCGCCGAGGCGCGCGGGCACCGCCCACTGCCCTCGGTGGCCACCCTCCAGGCCCTCCATCTGACTCCCGTGATGCGGAGCGTGTCGGACGAACTGGACGACCTGGTGCAACGGTCCCTTCGTCCCCTTCGCTCCGCCGAGTTCGAGCTCTCGATCTACTTCGGCCGCAACCTGGCGCGCCGATACGATCCCCTGGCCCGTGCGCTCTTCAACGAGTTTCCGTCCCCGATGCTGCGCGCCCGGTTCCGGCGGGATCCGGATCCCGGGGCGGAGAAGGGGTTCGGACCCTGGCGAATCCAGTCGATCCGGCTCGTCGCCGGCACCGACGTGCCCGACACCCATGTGCCCTTCGTGCTGGAGCAGGCCGCTCGGTTCTTCCGCCGCCGTGCGCCGGTGGTCCCCCGCGAGGCGAAGTGGAGCCTGGCGATCCTCTGGGATCCCGACGACCCCTCACCCCCCTCCAACGAGCGGGCGATCCGGAAGTTCATCCGCGCGGCCGCGGAACTCGGAATCCACGCCGAGATCCTGTCTCCCGACGACACGGGGCGGATCGTGGAGTACGACGCCCTCTTCATTCGAGAGACGACGGGGGTCAACCACCGCACGTACCGGCTCGCCCGCCGTGCCGAGCACGAGGGGCTCGTCGTGGTCGACGACCCCGAGTCGATCATCCGCTGCTCGAACAAGGTCTTTCAGGCGGAGGCCTTCCAGCGCCATCGGATTCCGGCGCCGCGCACCCTCGTGGTCCATAAGGGGAACGTCGATCAGATCGAGGGCGAGGTGGGGCTCCCCTGCGTCCTGAAGCGTCCCGACGGGGCGTTCTCGCAGGGCGTGGTGAAGGCGAAGGACGCGGCGGGACTCGAGCGGGAGCTGCCTGCGCTCTTCGCCCAGTCGGACCTGCTGGTCGCGCAGGCGTGGACTCCATCGACCTTCGACTGGCGCATCGGCGTGCTGGGCGGCGAGCCCCTCTACGCGTGCCGGTACCACATGGCGAAGGGACACTGGCAGATCATACGGGCGCCGGTGGATCGGACACCCGAGGAGGAGACGCTGGGGTCCGGCCCGGCAGGAGGCCGGAAGCCCGGCACGGGGATTCCGGAGGCAGGCCGCACCTACGGCCGGGTCGAGACCGTTCCCATCGAGGAGGCCCCTGAAGCCATCGTCCGTGCGGCCGTCCGGGCCGCCCGGCTCATGGGGAAGGGGCTCTATGGTGTCGACCTGAAGGACGTCGAGGGTCGCGCCCTGGTGATCGAGGTCAACGACAACCCCAACATCGAGTTCGGGTACGAGGACAAGGTGCTGGGCGACGAGCTCTACCTGACGATCATGCGCCACTTCCTCGACCGCATCGAGGCCCGGTGAAAGACCCCACGATGCCGGCGAAGCCCGAGGTCGGGGATCCGGGTCCGCTCGGCCTCTTCGAGGGCTTCGGAGTCGAGATCGAGTGGATGATCGTCGATGCGGAATCGCTCGACATCCGACCCTCGGGCGACGCGCTCCTGGGAGAGGACGGCGAGGTGGACCGCGGGGCCATGGCCTGGTCCAACGAACTCGTCCTCCACGTCCTCGAGGTCAAGACGAACGGCCCCGCCACCACCCTCGAGGGGCTCGCCGAGGCCTTCCACACCGAGGTGCTCGAGGCCGAGCAGCGTCTCGAGCCCCTGGGCTGCCGGCTGCTTTCGGGTGCCGCGCACCCGTGGATGGACCCCGATCGCGAGACGCGGATCTGGCCTCACGAGTACACCGAGGTCTATCGCACCTTCGATCGGGTCTTCGGGGTGCGGGGGCACGGGTGGGCGAACCTGCAGTCGACCCACCTGAACCTTCCCTATGCGGACGATGAGGAGTTCGCCGCCCTCCACCAGGCCGTTCGGCTGATCCTTCCCTTCATCCCGGCCCTCTGCGCGGCCTCTCCGGTGCTCGACGGGGTGGTCCAGCCCAACCTCGATGAGCGGATGGAGCGCTATCGGGGGAACGCGGCGCTGATCCCCTCGGTATCGGGAGGGGTGATCCCCGACCCGATCCATTCTCGCACGGCGTACGAAGAGGAGGTCCTGGCCGGCATCTATCGGGATCTCGCACCGCACGATCCCGAGGGGACACTTCGCCACGAGTGGGTGAATGCCCGGGGGGCCATCGCGCGCTTCGAGCGAGGGGCCATCGAGATCCGGGTGGTCGATGCCCAGGAATCACCGGCGATGGATCTGGCCGTACTGAAGCTGGTCGTAGCGATGCTCCGAAGGCTCACCGCGGTGGGCCGCGACCTCTCGGATGGATCGGGGCGCTCGCCGCTCGACCGGATTCCCACCGAGGTGCTCCGCGAGGTGCTTGCCGACACGGTCCGCGATGCGGAGAGGGCCCCCATGGGGGGGATCCGGAGGGGGGAGGCGCTGGCCCCGGTGCTCGACCTGCTCGGCATGGCGGATCTGCGGCCGAGGGATGCCGGGGAGTTCTGGGCCGCGGGAGCCCAGGTGACGGGTGAGCGATCGCCCGAGCTCCGGATCCTTTTCGACGAAGGTCCGCTGGCTCGCCGGATCCTGCGGGCGCTCACCGTGGGGGGCAGGGAACCACGGCCCGGCGACGAGCCCGCCCGCTCTGCACTCGCAGCGGTGTGGGGCGAGGTGGGAGATGCACTCCGGGCCAACCGACCCTTCGTACCGTGACCTCGGCATTCGTGGTGAGCTGCGAACATGGGGGGAACCGGCTTCCGGCGGGGTTCCCGCGTCACGGGGGACTTCTGGAAGCCCTCCCCACGCACCGGGGGTGGGATCCCGGTGCCCTGACGCTGGCTCGTCGCATCGCCTCCCGTCTCCGGGCCCCCCTCCGGTACTCGACCGTCTCGCGCCTGGTGGTGGAGCCGAACCGGTCCGAGGGCCACACGGAGCTCTTCTCCGAGTGGTCCCGCCCGCTTCCCGCCGACCAGCGACGTCGGCTCGTGACCCGGTACCATCGGCGTCACCGGCGCCGGGTCCGACGGGCGATCGAGGCAGCCTCACGGGGAGGGACGCGACCCGTGGTGCACCTGGCAGTTCACAGCTTCACACCCGTCCTGAAGGGTGTGGAGCGGATGGTGGACGTGGGGATCCTTTTCGATCCGGAGCGGGCCTTCGAGCGTCGGGTCGCCGGTCGTTGGCGAGCGGCCCTAGCCGAGCGTGACCCGGAGCTTCGGGTGCGTTTCAACGAGCCCTACGACGGACGCTCCGACGGGCTCACGACCACGCTGCGAAGTACCTTCGACGCCGGAGAGGGGCCGGACTACGCCGGTATCGAGCTCGAGGTGAATCAGGCCCTGATCGGACCGGACGGCCGCTTCCCCGACTCGCTCGCCGTCCTGCTCTCGGAAACCCTGCCGGGTCTGGCGCGTGGATGATCGCACCGCGTCCCCTGGTGGGGAAGTTCCTGCGCGGGAAGGGGAAGAGTCAGTTCCGGACCAGTGACCAATGGGGATCGGTCACCTGGAGTCGGTATTCATCGTGTCGGTCGTCCGGATTGCCGGATGCACCCGAGCGGTCGGTGAGAAACCACTTCCGGCCGCGAATCGCGATTCCGACCCGGTCCGGGTCGACTCCATGGGCGAACAGGCACCTCCTGATCGACTGAACCCGTCGCAGTGCCAGCCTCATCTCGTCTGCAACGGTGCCGGGCTGGCTTGCGATGCCACCGATCACGATCTGGATCTCCGGGTCCGCCTCGAGCAGAGGGACCAAATGGGCAAGCATCGCTCTCGCGCTGCCGTCCAACTTCCACGAACGACCCTGAAAGTAGACCCAGTCTTCCTGAAGTACGGGCCTTGCGGTCTTGATCGATTCATCGGGCGTGAAGATGAACCAGTTGAAGAACAACGAGGTGTTCGCTGCTTCCCAGCTTCGCCAGGCCTCGGCCAGCTCCGCGGTGGCATCCTCGGCTCGGACATGACCCCCGGGAGTTCCCTGGCCTCGGCGGGTCCTGGGGCCCTGGAACATCAAGCGGTTCTTCATGGAACCTCTCCTGCCCGTGTTCAGAAACGACGGTTCGTGCCCGATCCACCAAGGTGCGTCGGGAGCGACCGCGAGGAAATCGACCGGAGGGATGAAAAACGTGGGACGCCCAGAGGAGTGATCATGCCGGGGTCGAACTGACCTCAACGGGCTAGTTCCTTTTGCGTAGAAGGCCCGGAATCGTCGTGGTCGTTGGCCTTTCCCGGATCATCCCGCCGCACCTCGAGCACCGAAGCACCCAAGTGCGACATCTGGAAGTTGGTTGAAGTGATACAGGGGGGCGAAAGGGGGGGCGACTCACCCCTTCGACCGTGATCCCGACGTCACCCGGATGCAGGATGGTCGCGCGCCCCCCCGTCCGGCGATGTTGATGTGGGGCAGTCGGCCTATGGATCCGCCCGGGCTTCGGTCCGTGACCCTTGGGATGCTGTATGGGAAGTCGAGGACTCCAGCCGAACGGTGCCCCGCCTGAACACCCTGAAGACGGCACTGTGAGTGCCGGGAGCGAGACGTCATGAACGTCCCCGAAGACACGGTTCCACACCGAGAGATCTGGACCTACGGCTATGTGCTCCTCCCTCCGATCAGTCGGGACCGCATGGGGCCGATGAAGGTTCTGCTGGAAAATGGACACCGGCAGGCAACGCTCTCTGCGCTCATCTGGGAAGGCCGCCTCATCAACGGGGACGACATCACGCACATCCTCGTCGTCAGCGACAGGCCCGACCAGGATCTCGAGATCAACCATTCGCTGGCGGCCGAACTGAGCCGTCTCGAGGCCCCATACGCGATCACCAGGGCAATGGCGCTCGGGGAGCATCGCGGACCGTGGATTCCACCCGGCTCGTAGCCATGGGTGCTCCCTCATCCTTCTGGGCGATACCGCCCGGATGAGGGTTCGACGATCGTTATTCGACAAGATACGACTGGTAGAAGATCGGTTCTCTCCGTATGCGAGCGGATGCTCGTTATCACCTGGGGATGAACCGTTCCCTTTTCTGGAAGGAAAATTCAATGAATCGATTCATACTCTGCATGACCTGTGTCATTACGCTGGCCGCATGTGGGTCCGATGCCGAATCTCGCGAAGACATGGAGAGCAAGGCGCTGATGGACTCGGTGCAGGCAGAGGCGTCGGGTCAGACCGCAGGAGAGCGGAGCCGCACGACCGCGGCACAGCCGACCCGCACGACGCCCGCGCAGCCGGTCCGGGCGATCCCGGCCGGAACGATGCTCACCTTCGAGGTTCGCGAGCGCGTATCCACCTCGTCTCACGATGCGGGCGACAGCTTTGCCCTCGTCCTCGTCAACGCCGCCACCGGGCCCGCTGGCGCGGTGCTTTCGGCTGGCGCTTCGGCCAGAGGGCTGGTGACCGCGTCCCATTCGAGCTCGGGCCCCGATGATCAGTCGCTTCTCGGCCTGAGGGTCACTTCGGTAGAGGCCAACGGATCGCAGAGGACCATTGTGGGCGAAGCCCAGTCGGCCGACATCGAGACGTCCACGCGGGACAGCGGAACGCGCACGGCGGCCACGATCGCCACGGGTACGGCCGCAGGAGCGATCATCGGGCAGATCCTGGGGCGTGACACGAGGTCCACGGTGACCGGTGCCGCCGTTGGAACCGCCGTCGGTGTGGGCGTGGCCCTGACCACCCGCGATGGCCATGCCGATCTTCCCGTCGGCTCCCGGATCGTAGTCCGGCTGAGCCAAGACCTGATCTTCTAAAGGAGCTTCCATGAACACATATACCAAGTCGGACCCGATGAGACTGAGCAGAGTGTGGCTTTCGGCGATCGTATTCGCGATCGCGTCCTTCTGGCTGTTCGCCGCCCAGGCCCACGCCCAGATGGGGCTGGCCGCAGAGGGACGGGTGGGCGTCACCTTGCCGCAGGGCGACCTCTCCGACGCCGGAGCCGAAGCCGGGCTCCTCTTCGGGGCCGAACTGCAGGCAAACTTCCATCCGAGGATGACGGCCTACCTGGGCCTTCAGCGCCACGCGTTCAACTGCGAGAACGGGTGCACCCTGGGCGACAACCCGCGGACCACCGGGATCGGGGCGGGTCTGAAGTACATCTTCCACAATCCCGGCGACGTGCTGGCGTGGGGCCGCGGAGGACTCGTGGCCAACACCTTCAGTACCGACCAGGGATCCGGTGATCGTGAGTTCGGATTCGAACTGGGTGTGGGAGCGGACCTTCCGGTGGGACCCCGACTCTACGTGGTCCCGAGCCTCGGGTTCATCAGCCATGATGTCGGAAGCAGCTTCAAGGCCAACTTCTTCACTCTGGGCCTCGGCGCTCACTATCACCTGAGGTAGTGGACGCCTTCCGGGCTGCCAATGCAGCCCGGCGTTCCGGAACATCCGATTCCGACCCATCTCGAGTCGCTCGAGGTGGGTCGGGGTGGGACCCCCGCCCTACTCGCCGAGCTCGCGGTTGTGGGCGTACGCGGCGATCTGCAGACGAGAGTGCAGGGTGAGCTTCTCCATGATGTTTCGCAGGTGGCTCTTCACCGTGTGAACCGAGATGTGCAGTTCCTTCCCGATCGCCTTGTTGCTCATCCCTTCCGCAATGAGCTGGATGACCTCCTTTTCCCGAGGTGTCATCCGGACCCCCTCATCGTCTTTGACTCCCCCCATCGACACCACCTTCTTGGCGATCTCGGAGAAGAGCGAGGCCGTCATCTGGTTCGGCAGGACCTTGAGTCCCCCGGCCACCGATCGGATGGTGTTCAGGACCACGTCGAGGTCGGCGTCCTTCATGATGAATCCGGAGACGCCGGCACTGACGAACTCCTGAATGTCCTCGTAGGCCGGGAGCAGGTCCATCACGATGATCCGGGCCTCCGGGAAGTCCTGCAGCACGCCGCGCGCCACGCGCAGGCTGTCCCCATTCTCGAGCCCCAGGTCGAGCAGGACGACATCGGGGTCGGAATCGACCAGAAGGGACTCGTGACCGTTCGGTGGCTTGGCGACCGCACGGATGTCCGGAGCTCCGTTCAGGAGCGCGAGGAGCGCTTCCCGCACCAGGCGGTTGTCCTCGATCAGTGCCACCTGGATCAGGTCGCCGGAAGACACGTTGGAATCCGATGCATGGCCCTCGGCCGCTGACCTCGGGGTGGTATCGGGCTGGGAGACCATGGTAGCCTTCGAAAGGGAGGTAAGGTCGTAGTCTCGGAGCCCACCGGGGAGTGGGCGTGACTCCGAAGATGACCCGTTGGTCAACATGATGGATTCCGGGGACAATTGCGAGCCGGTTCGAAGGAGATTGCCGGCGTCGGGAGTCATGGCCCCTCCGGTGCATCCGTCAGGGAGATCACATCGGCGGCCGGCAGCCAGCGTCGGAACGCGGCTCCGTAGATCTGCCAGATCGTCACGAAGAGGGCCGCCACGATCGGCCCCACGATGAAGCCCACGGCCCCGAACAGGTAGATGCCCCCGAGGGTGCTGACCAGGATCAGGAGGTCCGACATCCGCGCATCCCGTCCGATGAGTCGGGGGCGCAGGAAGTTGTCGATGCTGCTCACCACGATCGCACACCAGACCAGGAGCCCGATCCCCGCCACCATGTCTCCCACCAGGAAGAGGTAGGCTACTGCCGGGATCCAGACGATGCCCGCGCCGATGGCCGGAAGGATGGACAGGACCACCATCACCGTTCCCCAGAATGCGGGACCTGGAACTCCGGCCACCCAGAAGGCGATCCCGGCCACCCCTCCCTGGATCAGGCCGATGAGCAGGGAGCCCCGGACCGTGGCCCGGGTGACCGAAACGAAGCGCTCGAGAAGCTCTTCCTTCTGCTCGGAGCCGAGGGGGATGTAGCCGAGAATCGTACGCAGAATCGCGGGTCCCCCCAGCAGGAAGTAGAAGAGGGCGTAGCCGAAGACGAAGAGTTGGAGGAGGAGCCCCACCGTGCCGCGGGTGGCGGCGGCCAGCGCTCCCATGAGGATCGGGCCGGTCCTGCCGGCGAGATCGCGGACCTGCTCGATGAGTTCACCACCCTGCGGCAGGATCCGGTCGGCAAAGGGGATCCGGTCGACCAGGGCACTCACCTGGGCCGTCCGTCCGTCCTCCTGGAACCACGCTTCGGCCCCCTGGCTGATCTGGACCGCCTCGGTGGCCACGAGCGTGAGGAAGCCGGTCAGTGGAAGTCCCACGCCGAGAAAGAGGATCACGAGGGTGATGGCCCCCGCCCGCCGCGGCCCCGAGCGATCCTGGATCCACCCATAGAGCGGGTACGCGAGCCCGGCGAATATGCCGGCGAGCAGGACAGCCAGGAGAAACGGGCGGATCACGAAGAAGAAGAGGACCGAGATCCCGAGCGCCAGCGCCAGGAGGAACAGCTGCTGGAAGCTCAACCGCTCCGAGCGGCCGGCCGGGACGTTACGATCGTTCACGGGCCTCGATCACAGGACCCGCCGGCCGGAAATCACGCGCAGGATCACCACGACGAGGGCAATCACGAGAAGGATATGGATCAGTCCGCCGGCGGCGAACCCGCCGATGAGGCCGAGGGCCCAGAGAACGAGAAGGATCAGGGCGATGGTGATGAGCATGGTCGTCTCTCGGTTGCAGGGTAGGGTGGAGGGTGTCAGGCGAGCTGGGGTGAGGAGGATGCGACCGGTCCCGGTGCAGAGTCCGATGCGATCGAGGGCAGCCACACGCGCACGGTGGTCCCGCGCCCGAGGGCGCTGAAGATCTTCAGGGTTCCCCCGCTCTGCCGCACGATCGCGTGGACCACCGACAGCCCCAGCCCTCGGTTTTCGGAGAAGGGATGGGTGCTGAAGAACGGGTGGAAGGCCCGGCTCAGGGTCTCTCGATCCATTCCCGGTCCCGAGTCCGCCACTTCCAGTTGCACCCATCCCGTCGAAGGCCCGTCTTCGATGCTCGTTCCCGGGAGGTATTCGACCCCTATCCGGACCTTGCCGGAGTCCTCGAGGGCGTCTCTCGCGTTCAGCACCAGTTCGATCAGGAGATCCTTCATATGGCTGAGATCGAGCCGAACCGAACACGGCTCGGCCACGAGGTCGCTGCAGAAAAGGACATCCCCCGAGAAGTACCGCCCCAGGTCCATGTCCGACACGAGGTCGCAAAGATCGAATACCCGGGGATCGGCCCAGCGACAGCCGCTGATGGAGAGAAGCCGTGAGGAGAGCTCCCCGGCGTGCTCGCACGCGTCCAGGATGTCCCCGAGCTCGGCATCGAATTCCCGGCCCGCGAGGGCACGGTTGAGGTACGACGCATTGCCTCCCACGACCGTGAGCAGGTTGTTGAGGTGATGGGCGACCCGTCCGGCCAGCAGGCGCATCGCATCCATCGTCTCCCCACCTTCATGCATCCCCACCTGGGAGGTCCGTTCGGCGGAATGTCGCCCCCCGGGAAAGAGGAGCACGCCGTGCTCGCTCGCTGCCAATCGGATTCTCGCTCGTTGCGGCCGGGAGTTCCGGCCTGAAGCCGTGCCTTCGCGTCCTGGGGTCTCCATATCCAAGTGCGCCTCCTGCGGGTTGTCGCGCCCCGTCGATACCACTGCGGTCCGGGGGCTGCTGCGTCTGGCGTCTACATCTGAAAGGTGACGGTGAACCGGGTAGTGAGACCATCGCACATCGGCCGGATCTTTCGACGATACTCCAAGGAGGTAGAGGGTCTGACGCGAGTGGGCGGATCCTTCTACCTCGAAAGCAGTAGCGGACCGTCACACTGCAGTGGATTCATGGGGACGGGGCCCCCGTCAGGTGGACGGCCAGCTCCTCTGCCACGGCCCGGAGCCCCTCGTCCAGAAGGCTGACCAGCGCGTCGAAGTCGCCCACGGACCACCCGTCCTCCCGGACTTCGACGGTGCCGCGGGCGAGCAGGGACCCATCGAGGGGGCGGAGGATTTCCCATGTGGCCAGAACGTGCGCTTCGCCCGTGGGACTCTCCTCATGCTCGGTCTTCACCCCTTCGAAGCGAAGGATGTGCAGCTGGATCACCCGGTCGGGAGACGCTCCTCCCGGCCAGGGGGCGGTCACGATCCGGTGGGTGGGAGCGAGCTCGGCCAGGAGCCCGGAGACGGTCCGGTTGATGGCGTGCCCCAGATCCTCTCCCCATCGATGGTATTCCGAGAACTCCACCTGGTGCACCCCGTGGCGCACCACGATGAAGGGGCTTGCCAGATAGTCGGCCACCCTCGGCAACCGAAGTCCGATGAGGGGAGCGGTCGAATCCGCCGGCTGCGCCACCCCTGCCGAGAGCGAGAGGGCCTGCGGGGTGGCGCCCGACCCGAGCACGTAGTGCCGCTGCGGGGGGGCGTCGCGGCTCAGGCTCATGCATCCTGCCATCGAGGCAAGGGTCGCGAGCAGGAGCAGGCGGGTCGCTCGATTCTGTATCAGGGTCCACACGGCTACCTCCTGGGCGGGTTGGTCCCGCGGATCAGCATGTCGGGGTTTCGCTCGAGGGTGGTCACCAGGGTTCGAAGTGCATCGGCCGCCTCCTTCATGCTGGCGAGAGCCTGCTCCATCCCGAACCCGATCCCCGAGTCCGGATTGATCAATCCCTGGGTGTCCTCGATCGTCCTGCGCGCGGCCTGAAGGGTCAGGTTGGTCTCGAGAAGCGCCTCTTCCATCCCGGTCTGGAGGGGGTCGATCGCCGCGCTCAGGCGATCACTCAGCTCCTCGAACTCGGTGAGGGTGCGGCTGAACTGCTGAGCCATCCCGGGAACCTCGTTGATGGCCGCCTGGAGCTCGGGCGAGCCCACCAGCCGTTCCACCGCCTGCGCCGAGGCCACCACCGCCGCGTTCAGTCCCTGCATGTCGACCTCCTCCAGCATCTCGTTGACCCGGAAGAGGATCTGGAGGACGTCGGCCACGAGGCTGCCGGCCTCGGTCCCGAAGGCGGCGAGGAGTGACGGGGTGGTCGGGATCTCGGGGTGGGTGTCCACCCTCGCCAGCCGAACGGGTGGCGAGGCGTCGGGGCGATAGGTGAGTTCGATGTAGAGAATGCCGGTGACGAGGCTCTCCATCTGGAGCTGGGCCCGAAGGCCGTTGACGATCTGCCGCTCGAGCACCCCCTCGTCGTCCAGTTGCAGGAACTCCCCAATCGCCGTTGTGAGGCGGGACAGCTCGATCTCGTATTCCACCGGTACCAGAAACGTCTTGTCTTCCTGGTTGATCTGGATCAGGAGCTCCGACACGGTCCCGACCGGCACCCCCTGGAATTTCACCGCGGCCCCCCGCTCCAGTCCGTTCACCGACTCCTCGAAGTAGCTGATGAAGGTCGGCCGGTCTCCGAACCAGGCATTGGATGCCAGCGTGGCCACGCCCAGCACGGTGAGGGCGAGGGCGCCGATCATGAAGATCCCGATCGCGGTGGGGTTGGCTCGGACGCTCATGGCTCCTCTCCTCGGTTCTGGGCTTCCGGTTCCCGTCGGTGGCCGGGGCTCCCGGATGGATCGACTGCACTGCTGCGCGTCATGAAGTGGCGGACCTCGTCGCTGGGAGGCTCGTCCCGCAGCGACTCGGGCGTCCCCACCGCGGTCATGGTCTTCTCCTTGATGTCCAGGAAGATCGCCCGGTCCGCGATCTTGAAGATGCTGGCCAGATCGTGGCTCACGATGACGATCGTGGTCCCGAAGCTGTCTCGCAGCTGGAGGATCAGATCATCGAGTCGGCTCGCCGTGATCGGATCCAGCCCCGACGAGGGCTCGTCGAAGAAGAGCACGTCAGGGTCCAGGGCGGTCGCGCGTGCGAGGGCCGCGCGCTTTCGCATTCCCCCGCTGATTTCCGACGGGTAGAAGGCCTCGAACCCCCGAAGCCCCACGAGGGCCAGCTTGAGCGAGACGACCTCTCCGATCGAACGGGCGTCCAGCTCCGTGTACTCCTCGAGGGGGAGGGCCACATTCTCGGCCAGCGTCAGGCCGCTCCACAGGGCCCCGTTCTGGTAGAGGACCCCCATCCGCTGGAGGATGCTCTTGCGCGTGCGGTCGTCGGCCTCGAGGAAGTCCTCTCCCTCGAAGAGGATGGATCCCTTCGCCGGCGCCCTCAGGCCGATCAGGTGCTTGAGCAGGGTGCTCTTTCCGCTCCCGCTCCCCCCCATGATCACGAAGATCTCGCCCCGCTCGACCTGAAAGCTGAGCTCCTCCATCACGATCAGGGTGCCGTAGCTCATCGTGAGCCCCCGGACCTCGATCGGCGGCGCGGCCTGCTCGGCCGGCGCCCCCTCGGCGGTGTCCTGTTCCTTCGTCGGGTGCATGTCCATCAGATGTTCAGCAGGACGGCCAGCCAGTCGATGACGGCGTTGGCTGCGATGATGAGGGTGATGCCGAGGACCACGGCCGAGGTGGCGGCCTTCCCCACCGCACTCGCGTCTCCGCCGGTCTGCATGCCCTTCATGCACCCGGCCAGCCCGATGATCAGCCCGAAGACGGTTCCCTTGAAGACGCCCAGAAGGGCGTCGGAGAGGGTGACGGCCGAGAGGAGGCCTCCCATGAACTGGACGACGGTCAGGTCGAGCACCATGATCGCCACCACCATCCCTCCCAGAATTCCGATGAACCCCGCGTAGATCGTCAGAAGGGGCATGGTCACCAGGATCCCCAGGACCCGCGGCAGGACCAGGTGGTCGACCGGCGAGATCCCCAGCGTGCGGTAGGCGTCGATCTCTTCGGTGATCTTCATGCTGCCGAGCTCCGCCGCGAAGGCGGCCCCGGTGCGGCCCGCCATGATGATGCCCGTCATGAGGGACGCCATCTCCCTCAGCATTCCATATCCCACCAGGTACGACACGAAGTAGCCGGCCCCGAAGCGGCGCAGGACGACCGCCCCCAGAAAGGAGATGATCATTCCGACCAGGAATGCGATGAGGGTGACGATGGGGATCGCGCCCGAACTGTTCGACTGCACCACCACCCAGAAGTCCCGCCAGCGCATGCGCAGCCGAAGCAGGACCAGGCGGGCGAAGCTGTGCCCGACCTCTCCCACGAAGGTGATCGCCGCCACGACGGCATCCCAGGCGGCCAGCCCCCGGGTTCCCGTCGCGCTGAGAATCGAGGGCTCCTCCGCCGAGTCGATCTCCTGCTCGGGGACGGCCCGGGCGAGCTCCAGGAGGCGTGCGATGTCCTCGGGGAGATTGCCGGCCCTGAACTCCAGGTCGTGGGCCTCGCAATGGATCATCCCCTGCTGGAGGAAGGCGAGGAGACTGCTGTCCCAGCGTCCCAGGGCCGTGGCATCGAAGTCCACGATCCCGGCTGGGTCTTCCTCCAGCAGGTCGGTGAGTCGCGGGATGGAACGCGAGAGCTCCCAGTCGCCGATCAACTCGACGACCAGGACCTCGTCCTCCCGCCGGGCCCTCATTTCCATGGTGGTCATGGTGAGCCCGTCAGATCGTCCTCAGGAGATCAGGATCAGGACGAGCAGGATGATGATGATCGCCGCGACGCTGATGGTCACGCTTCCCATGTTCTGGGCCATCGCGGTTGCCTTCTCCATCAGGGGCGCGAGCGCCTCCACCTCGTCATCACTCAGCCCGGAGGCGGCGGATTCCACCCGCTCCATGTCGATGCCGCGATCGACGGCGAGCGCCTGTACTTCCGGCATGGAGAGCAGCTGGCTCAGCTCCGCGCGCTGCTGATCGGCTGCCGATTCGTGGCCGGTCAGGGTGGCATCGATGGTGGCGGAGGTGAGAATGCGTGCGTCTCCGTCCGCGGGGGAGACCTGGGCGGCGGCGGGAGCCGCGACCAGCAGTCCGATGACCAGGGCGATCGAGGATGTAGTCAGGATACGCATGCGGTGTCCTTTTTCCGACGAGAGGCGGGAGATCCGACGAACGTCTCGAGAATCGAAACGACAGGGACTCCCGGACCTTCAAATCTCGGCGGTCGGCGCCCGGACAACCATCGCTCGACCGGGTGGAAAGAGGGTGTCACCCCCGGGAGGGATGGGCTCCCGGGGGATCACCCGAAAGAACTAGTTCCAAAGTGGGGTCAGCATGCTGTGCGGTGGTAAAAAAATAAGATAATCCAGATTATCTTATTTTTGGGGGCTCGGGTTCGGGTCGTGGGACGGCGCCTGGCTGCCGGACGCCTCCTGACCGTTGTCGGCTTCCGCGTCGTCGTCCGCCACCGCTTCGTCTGCGGAATCGAAATGGCTCTCGTACCACA
>SLBA01000066.1 GCA_007126575.1 Gemmatimonadota bacterium
CCGTCGGCCGCTCCACCTCGATGTCGACGGGCCGCGGGTTCAGCTCCATGTTCTGGCCGCGGTTGTCGCGAATGAAGGTGCTCGGCATGCGGACCGAGGTCCCGTCCACGAGACCCTGGCTCCCGGTGAAGATGATCCACCCGGCGGTCGGTTCTCCGACCACCGTGCCCAGGCCGAGTTCGCGGTAGCCCTCGGTGAAGTCCTCGCCGTCGGAGAGGGTGTGCTGGTTCGTCACCAGGACCGTCGGGGCCAGGAGCGCCCGCTGGCCCAGCCGGATCCGCGAGGGCGCCAGGACGTCGCTGCCCCGCGACTGCATCGTGAAGTAGTTGCGACGGGCCAGGATGTCGATCGCGTAGACGTTGACGAAGCCGCCGTTGTTGTTTCGCACGTCGACCACGACCCCGTCGCGGGCGTGGTTCTCCTGGTCCAGGTCGAAGATGAACTGGTCGAGCGCGGCGGCCGACATCGATGCGATGTGAACGTATCCGAGGCGACCGCCGCTGATCTCGTCGACGTACGCCCTCCGGTCCTCGACCCAGTTCCGGTACATGAGCTGGCTCTCGGCACCCCCCGTCATCGCGAGCACCTCGACCTCGCGAGGGCCCTCGCCTCCGCCGTCGACCCGGAGCACCACCCTTCGGCCCGCCGTCCCCCTGAGAATCCGGTTCAGGTCCACCCCTTCGCCGAGCGACTCCCCGTTCACGGCCAGAATCCGGTCTCCGACCGCGATCCCCCCGGCGATGTCGGCCGGCCCGAGCTCGACGACCTCGCGCACCACGAACCGGCCCTCCTGCTCGACTGCGTGGCGATCAAAGCGCAGACCCAGGCGGCCGGTCGAGGCGCCGTCACCTCCTCCCGGCGGTCCGGTGCGTCCGGAATGGCCCAGGTGCGATGCGTTGAGCTCGCCGAGCATCAGGTTCATCAGCCGGCTGAACTCCGCCCGCGTCCGTGCACCTTCGAGGTACGGGCGAAAGCGGTCACGCACCGCGTCCCAGTCCACCCCGTGGAAGTCGGGGTCGTAGAACCCGTCCTTCATGTGCCGCCAGCCCTGCTCGAAGGCCGTGACCCGGGTGGCCTCGAAGTCCTCGTCCCACGACACCGAGGTCTCGACGGTGCGAAGCTGCCCTCCCGGCATCGAGGCCACACGAAGCTGTCCACCGGACGAGAGGTAGAGTCGGCTGCCGTCCCTGTTGAAGGCGATCGGGTTGCCGCTGAAGTCCAGCCGGGTGATCTCGATCTGTCCATTGGGCTCGAAGGTGATCCGATGGAGGGCTCCATCGCCGGTCAGCACACCGGTCTCTCCATCGGGGCTCAGCAGTACCTGCCCGACCGAGAAATTCGTGTTCACGATCTCGCCCCGACGGCGGATCCCCTCGAAGACGATCTCGATCTCGTCGGGCACCTCCACCGCCTCTCGCACGCGTTCCTCGGGTGGCTCGCGCTCCTCGACTTCGACCGTGTCCGGTGACGGATCCTCGTCGGGCCGGTCGAAGAGATCGCGGAAGCGGGCCTCGTCGAAGGTCGGCGTACGGGGAACCATGTCGATCTTCACGAGCTGCCCGGGTTCGGTCCGCTGGGCGGTCCGGTAGACGATGTAGGACCCGTCGGCGCTCCAGTCGATGGACCCGAAGAAGCTGCTGGCCACGAAGCTGACCTGGCGCGGCTCCCCACCGGTCACGGGGACCACCATCACATTGCTGAATGCGTCCGTCTCCGCGCCGTACGCGATCCACCGGCTGTCCGGTGACCAGGCGGCCCCTCCCACGATCCCGGTCGCCAGGCGGCGCTCCTCTCCCGTCTCCCAGTTGCGCACGTGAAGCTCACGGCGCTCGTCGACGAACCGCACCCACGCGAGCCACGCGCCGTCGGGTGAGAAGGAGAGGGCCACATCGCTCCCCTCCCCCGTCGTGATCGACCGTTCGGTCTCGGCTATGAAGTCCCACGCCCGGATCTTGGGGAGGCCGGTCTCCCATGACGTGTAGAGGATCTGGTTCGATTCGGGGCTCCAGACGGGCTGCCCCTGCTCGGCAGGGGACCGAGTGACACGGGTCGCGGGCACGTCGCCCTCCATGGTGGTCGCCCAGACCTCGCCTCCGGCGGTGAAGGCCCACTTTTCGCCATCGGGAGACACGGTGATGTTCCCCCACCCCGAGGATGCTTCCTGCAGCTCGGGAGCGGGCCCTTCGATCGCACCCAGGAGCCGGATCTCAAGCGGACGGGCCTCGCGACTCTCCACGTCGAGCACCCAGATCCCGAAGTCCCGCTCGAAGGCGATCGTGGAGCCATCGGCGCTCATCGAAGGCCACAGGAGGCGGCCCTCGCGAAAGTCGGTGATCGGCTCCGTATCGCCCTCCCCGACCCGCGCCCGCCAGAGGTTCTCTGCGCCCGAGCGGTCCGACATGAACCAGACCTCGTCCCCTTCGGCGCTCCACATGGGCCAGAGGTTCTTTCCGCCGGCCGTCAGTCGGGTGAAGGTCGGCACCTCGTCGGACGACATCGCCTCGTCCACCAGCCAGATCTCGGACTCGTCGATCTTCGAGTGGCCGTTCCTCCACCACTGGCTTTGCGCCATTCGTCCCCGGCTCGCGATGGCGAGCCGCTGTCCGTCGGGGGCCGGGGCTGCGAAGAACTCGGTCTCGTACCGGTCCGCCGAAACCGCCATGGGGGTCCCACCCGACGCCCGCACCCGGAAGATGTCGTGCATCCCCCCCACATCCTCGACGCCCGAGCTGAAGTAGACCCACTCCGAATCGGCGGACCACCCGTTCAGCTGCTGGGACCCCGAGTCGTGCGTCAGCCTGCGGAACTCGCCCGATTCAAGGTCCATCACGAAGATGTCGAGCCCCCCGTTCCGGTTCGAATTGAAGGCCAGCATCGAGCCATCCGGCGAGTAGAGGGGGCGCGACTCATGGGCCGAGTGGGCAACCAGGAGCCGGGCGGCACCCCCCTCTGCCGAGACCGTCCAGATGTCTCCCGCCGAGACGAAGGCGATCTCGGATCCGTCGGGCGAGATGCCGGGCTCGTAGAGCGAGGGCAAGCCCTGAGCCGACAGCGCGCACGCCGACCCGAGCAAGGGGGCCGCCGCCAGGGAGACGGTCACGAGAAGCGCCATGGCCACCCGGCCGTCGAAGAGGGGCCGGGAGATCAGCGAAGCGGCAATACGGCGAAGCGCGGCAGTTGGACCACGGGGCATCGGGTTTCACTCCGGGAGGGTTGGGGCCAGGTCGACGGCACCTTCGGGGCGCCGCACGGCAACGTATTCGGCCCCCCGGGGGGGAGCAAGACGCCGGGTCAGCCTTCCGGTCCCGCGATCTCCAGCTCGGCCGTGTACACATGGTCGCCGATCTGGCTCTCGTCCCCATCTCCCGCCACCGACGAGAGGTGGATCACGACCGAGCCACCCGCCTCGGATGGAGCCGTCCAGACCATCGTCCACCGCACGGTGTCCTCGCCGGTGAGCTCGATTCCGGCCAGAAGGTGATGTGCGAACTGGACGCCTCCATCCTCCAGAACTCCCACCCGTTGGTCCTCGCCCCCGGCGGGAGCGAGCGTGCCCGCCTGCTCCTCGTCGGCGGCGAAACGGGTCGCAAGCTGGAACCCGCCCACCACCATCCCGGGGCGAAAGAGGGTCACCTCGAGCTCATATTCCCGGCCCGGCTCCCACACCTCGGGGAGGCCGCCGATCTCGAGGGTGCCCACACCGTCGTTTTCCGGGCCGTTCCAGTGACAGGCATAGCAGGAGTCCTCGCCGAAGCCCCCGGTGACCCGGGCCGGAGGACCGTCGCGAAAGAGATGGCCTCCGTCGAGGAACACGCCCCGAACCGACTCCGGCGCCCCGGCCTCGAGAGAGCCGGGCTGAAGGCCGGCCAGCCCGGGAAGTCCTCCGGCCAGCCCTCCCACCAGAACGCCCACCAGGACGCCTAGAACGAGCGTCCCGGCGGCCAACCGGGACCCGGCGCTGCCGCCGGGCCCCGAGTGTCCCCCGAGAATCAATGTCCTACATGCGTGGTGAGCACGCGGCCGACCTGGTTCGCATCGGTGCCGAACCAGAGCGCTCCGTTGCGCGAGTCGAGTGCCATGTGCCGGATATTGTGGCTGACATCGAAGACGGCGACGAACTCTTCGCGCTCGGGATCGAAGGCGGTCAGCTTCTTGTCGGGACCGGTCTGCGAGGCCCACAGGAGTCCCTGGTCATCGCGGTTGAGTGCGTACGGCCGGGAATCGTCACCCCCGGGCATGGGCCACTCCTGAACCTCTCCGGTGGCGGGGTGGATTGCGCCCAGGAAGCCGCGGGGTTCGTCGACGTACCAGACCCGACCGTCGTCGGTCAGGGCGATGCGTCGGGACCGGGACTCGGGCGTGGCCTTGTCGTACAGGCGGGTATCCATCGTCGCAGGATCCACCCGCATGATGTGGGAGGTGTTGAAGAGGGCGACCCAGGCGGCCCCCTCGTCGTCGATCACGATCCCGTAGGGGCGCCCCGGAGACTCGAAGGCCTGGATGACCTCGACCTCGTGGGTCTCCATGTGGACCCGACCCACGTGGTTGGCCTGCTGCGAGGTGAACCAAACGTATCCACGACCGTCGAAGATGAGGGTGTGGGGGTCCCGGGCATCACCGGTCATGATGATCTCGGCTTCGCCGGTCTCGGGGTTCAGCTTTCCGATCCGACCGTTGCGGTTCCCGGCGTACCAGACGTACCCGTCGTCATCGACCAGGAGATTGTGGGGATTCGTACCGTCCTCGATCTCGTACTGACGCCGTTCCTCGGTGGCGGGGTCGAACCATGCGATGTAGTTCCCCGCCTGACCGACGAACCACACCTTCCCGTCCGGAGCCACATGGGGATCGCGGGTTCGCCCGCCCCACTCGATTTCCCACTCCTTCAATACATCCTCTCCCCCGGTGGCCGGAGCCTGCTGGGCACTCGCGAACTCCGGGGTGGCCAGGGCAACGGCGCCAAGGGCCAATGCAGCGATCAAGCGCATGATACATCCTCCCGCAACAGGGCTACCGAAAGTCCGGGGCGCCCGCCGAAGCCGACGGGTGCCTGGAGACGGTCTTCATGAGTATAGAGTCATACTCCGGGGTGCGCGTTAGAGTTCGTGGCTCCTCGGGAGACGGGCGCGTTGAGCCTCAACGGCCGTCTCCGGACTCAGGGTCTGGGCTTCAGCTCTCGATGATCCAGGTGGTCGTGGTGGTGCGACGCCGGCGTCCTCCGAAGAGGGCGTAGGCGAGGTGCGCGCCGGCGATGTAGCATAGCGCTGCCACGACGAGCGGATGCCAGGGCCCACTCACGCTCCAGTTCAAGGCCATGAGCAGCAGCTGCACGAGCACGAAAACCCCCATCATTCCGGCGAAGATACGGGCCCCGTCCTCCTCGTGCCTAAAGAATCGAAACCAGAAGAACAGCTGGAGCGCTCCGACGACGTAGGGCGCCATGAGTGCGCGAGTGTGATAGCCGGCGTAGTAGAAGCGGTCGACCCAGGTGGAGTCGGCGGCATTCGACACGGCGGTCCAGGCCGCGAGGCCGATGACCAGCCAGACGGCAGTGACGAAGTTGAGGCGAAGGAGCGGCGCCTTCCTCGGGAGCCTGGTGGGAGGAGTCACTGGCGTCACGGATCCGGAGGCTTTCCATTGTGGGAGGGCGTATGAGCGTCTCGACACCGCGTGCGTGTCACTCGATCGGAACCGGAACTCGACAGGAGCGGACCATGGATGTGAAAAGGACATTGAAAGGATGGGCCGCGGCACTGGCCATCGGCGTGGTGCTCACCACCCTGAACGCACTGCCCGCCCTCGGACAGTCTCCACCCGCCGAACCGCCCGGACACTGGGGTCCCGTCTCCATCAACCTGGAGGATGTGGACTACCCCCATCCGGTCTCGCACGTGGAGTTTACCCTGTACGGCGAAGAAGTGCGAATGGCCTTCATGGATGTGCAGGCGGCCGGGGAACCCAACGGGCAGATCGTCGCACTCCTGCACGGGGGGAACTACTTCGCCAAGGCCTGGGAGGGCACGATCGAGGCGCTGCGGGACGCGGGCTTCCGCGTGGTGGCCATCGACCAGATCGGCTACGGTCGCTCCTCGAAGCCGATCATCCCGTACAGCCTGGACATGCACGCCGCCAACACCCTGCGGGTCCTGGACCATCTGAACATCGAGCGCGCCGCGATGGTGGGCCACTCCTTCGGGGGGATGAAGGCGTCGCGCTTCGCCCTGGCCTATCCCGACCGGACCTCGCACGTGGCGCTGGTCAACGCCATCGGGCTCGCAGACACGCGGGCCGGGCGCGGATGGAACGAGCCGCGGCCCGCCGAGGGGCGCAGCTACGAGGCTGCGCTGAACACCATTCGCGGGCATGTGCTCGAGTGGGACGATGCATACCTGGAGTATGTCCGCATCCACTACGGGTGGGGTCTCAGTGGCGAGTGGCCCCGTCTCGCCATGGTGCGGGCACTCAATGGCGACGTGATGCGGACCAGCACGGTGGTCTACGACTGGCCGCAGATCGAGGCCCCGGCGCTGGTGGTCGGAGGGGAAGAGGATGGGCCGCGCTTCCCCGAACTCGCCCGAAATGCCGCCGAGACCTTCCCGAACGGCCAGGTGGTGCTCTTTCCCGATGTGGGCCACAACCCCCACTGGGAGGCGCCGGAACTCCTCCATGAAGCGCTGATCGAATTTCTCCGGAGCGAGGGGGAAAGCCCGTAGTCGCCATCCCCCCTCACGCCGGGAGCCCTCACCGGGGCTTCGGGGCGATGTTCCGGGCCCTGCCGGTCATAAGCGCCACCAGGGAGAGGGCGCCGAAGAGGATGTCCTGCGCGAAAAAGGGGAGCCCCCCGATCCGATTCTGGTCGCGGGACAGCCACATCAGGCGACCCGCTTCCAGGAGGGGCAGGCTCTTCCACGTCCCGCCATTCCGGATGGCCGACTTCGCCGCCTCGGAGATGTACCACTGAAAATCGAGAGCGGGCTCGACCACGATCCGGGTGAGCAGCGGTTCGTCCGGGCTTCCGTTCGTGAAGGAATGAAGCACGCCGGGCGGCACTACAATGGACTCCCCGGGGCCCAGGACGACATCCTCCTGGCCCTTGACCCGGGCAATCATGGTGCCCGAGATCACATGGAAGGTTTCGGTCTGCACCGTGTGGATGTGGGGCTCCGGCCCCCTGGCCCCGGGGGCGAGCACACTGTGGAAGTCCACCGATGGGGCCGTGTGATCCGGGTCCCCGTAGAAGGTGAATTTCTCGCCCTCGTTCTCCAGATCCAGGATGATTTCTCTGGTTTCCATGCTGTCCTCGCTCGCTGAGATTCGTGCCGTATGGCCTCCATCGATTCCAGTGTGCAATGCCGGTCAGAGTGACCTGACCCAAATGACCTCCGGGGCATCCCGTAGTCAAGATCTGCCGACTCGTCCCCGGACGGATGTTGCGGTGGCGGGGGAGAAGCGGTCGATTGGGCATGTCCGTACGCGCCTTCCCCCTCGACGCCTCCAGCCCATGACCCGACCTCCCGGCGCGTTCCTGCGCGCACCCCCGGTCGTATCTCTGGTCGCATCTCTGGTCACCGGCGCCGTCGCATCCACGGTGCCGGCCCTCGCCGTGCCGCTCCAGGCGCAATCGTCCGCGGGTGCGCAGGGCGACCCGATCGTCGTGGAGCTGCCCACGAGCACCCGCGCCCTGGGGCTCGGGGGGGCCTTCCATGGGGGACAGCGCGAGAGTGATGCCCTCTTCGCCTCGCCGGGTCACCTCACCAACCCCACCGGGATGGAGGCCGCCTTCCAGGAGTGGGGGAGTGGAGGGACCCTTCTGCAGATGTCGGCGGGGGTGGACTGGTGGTCGGGCGGGGTGGCGCTCGGTGTGCGGGCGCTCGGGTATGGGCCCTCCTTTCGCGGGAGCTCCGATTCCGAGGAGGGCACGCGCGGTTCGGGGTGGGATGGCTCGGAATCGGGCGGCTCCGGATCGGACGGCGCGGGGCCGGGCTGGCTCTCCGACGACGTGTCCGAACTGCAACTCGCGGTGGGCTACGGTCGCGTCGTGTGGGGATTCCGGATGGGTGCCGTGGGGAGCGTGCTGCAGTTCCGGACCGGTGGACGCGACGAGACCACCGGAGCCCTGGGCCTCGGGGCGGCTCGGTCGGTGGGGCCGGTGGTGCTCTCGGCTTCGGCCCTGAACCTGGGTGGAGGGCTGGAGACGCCGCCACTGGCGGGCGATGTCGACCTGGCCGACATGACCCCCACCGCCCTCTCACTCTCACGCGAAATCGCCCTCGGGGTGGCGTCCCGCACCTATCCCCTGGGTCCCCTCGACATGGGCGCCGCGGCCCGACTCTCCTTCCACGAGGGCGGGACGGCCACCTATGGCGGGGGCCTCGAGATCTCGTACTGGCCGATCCAGGGCCGCACCTTCACGGTGCGCGTCGGTGCCCGCGAGGCGCACGATGGGTCGAATCTCCGATGGTGGACCGCGGGAGCGGGATTTCGGGGAGACCGCCTCGGCCTCGACTACGCGCTGATGCCCTTCGAGGGCGGAACCGTCTCGCACCGGATCGGGCTGATCTTCCGGTAGGGGGCCGCTGATTCCCGCTATCCCCCCAGGTCGATCCCGATCTCGCCGATCACCACCGAGCCCGCCTCGGTCCGATCGAAGACCAGACGGATCTCCCGGAGGGTCGTGGGATCCAGGTCGGGGGCTTCGTCTATGAAGTCCGCCAAGGGGATCGAGTAGTCCTGCAGGATCTGCTCCCACTGGTTGTCGAACATCCCGGGCTCCAGGTCCCGTCGCCGCATGATGCTGATCTCGAGGGGCCGCCGGATCGCACCGTACCGGCTGAGGGGGACGGAAGCGACGACGCCTGCCGCGTCCTCGACCTCGATGGTGAGATCAAGGGCCTCGTCGTCGTTGTTGGGTGCCCGGGGCTCCATCCCCTCGTCTTCGCCATCGTCCTCGGGAGGGGTGCGGGGACCGGGGGTGCTCCGGTCGCCCCCCAGCGTGATCTCGAGACGACTGTCTGCACGCACGCCCCACTCTGCGGCGAGCGTTTCGGGGAGCCGGAGGTGGAAGCTCGCGGGCGGCCCGAGGGCCGGGGTGTCCTCCCCGGAAAGCCGGTTGCTCCAGCCCAGATGGAGGGCCTGAATCTGCTGCGACCCCGAGCCGTTGACGTTGTCTCGGGAGCGCAGAAGGAGCTCTCCCTCGCGCCAGGTGGCCATCGAATCGGCCCGCAGCCGGACCCCGGGCGCGGTGCCGGTGGTCAGGTCCACATCTTCGGAAAAGTCGGCGAGGGGCCGGAAGTTGCCCGTGCGCAGGCGGGTGATGTACATGGTGGGCGGGAGCCAGTCGCCTCCGGTGCGGTGATCGCGCAGGAAGGAGAGGTAGCGATCGTCCTCTCTCAGGACGTACTCGAGGAAGGCCGAGACGTAGACCTCGGCGAAGCGGCGCTGGTGCTCGGGGGCGAGGAGGTGCTCCAGGTCGAGGATTCGGGCGCTTCGGGGGCCTCGGTCGCGGGCACCCCAGACCTCGTTCCACTGCCCGTGGTTGGCGCGGTAGACGTAGACCGCCGAACGGATGTGCCGGGAGCCCGGCGAGAGGGCCACACGGTCATACTGTCGCAGGCCGTGGAATGCCGTGACGTCGCCGTCGTGGGAGCCGTGGAAGACCAGGTAGCTCGCGTCCTCGACGGGGACGAAGCGGTCCATGGGGCGGTACTGGCCATCGACGGGAGCGATGGCGACGAGGGCCCGGATGTCGTAGTCGAAGTCAAAGCGGACCGAGCCGTCGTCCGGGTAATGGGTGAGGCGGTTGAAGGCGGCGGCGTGCCCCACGGCCTCTCCCCCACGGGAATGCCCGATCAGGGCGATCCGCTCCCAGTCCACCTTGTCGTGGAAGGGGTTGTCGGGGTCCTCGTGGAATCCCTTCCAGGCGTCGAGATGCCGCAGGAAGAGCCATCCGCGCACATCGTTTTCTCTCGGATGGAGGGAGTTCACGAAGTTCATGTCGAGAGAGACGCCGATCATCCCGCGGCTGGCCAGGAGTTCGCCCAGGTACTCGTAGCCCGGGTCCGACGGGTTGCTGGGGTTGTGGTTCCCATGGACGATCAGGACGAGGGGGAAGGGGCCGTCGCCCTCCGGATACCAGACCCGGCCGTTCAGGGGAAAGGCGTCGGGTCCGAAGCCCCAGTACTTCTCGCGCTCCTCTGCGGCGCCGCCCAGGTTGATGATCCGCGAGGCGTCGACGGTGTCGGTCACGATGGTCACCGAGTCGCGATACTCGGCGCGGGTCCGATCGGTGCCGCTCCCATAGAAGAGGAAGGAGACCTCGTGGGGGCCCCGTTCCCCCGGATCGGGGGCCTCGATGGTGTGGTTCGCCAGCACCGTTTCGTGGTCGCTGGGAGTGAGGAGGACCGAGCCCCCGCAGCCGGCGAGGAGTACGGGGGCGAGGGCGAGGGCCGCCATTAGGTTGGTGAGAGGACTTCTCGAGGCGGTCTGCCCGGAAGAATTCGGGGCGATTCGCATGGCTTCATCCGAAAAGTGGTGGTTGGGCAGGGCCTGGTTCGGCGTGCCTGCCTTGGGAGACAATAGAGACCCTGGGCGATCTGGACCAGAACGGCAGAGGTGCGCGGGAGACCGTATGTGATTTGCCCCTCGCCCCGGAGCCACTTCATATTGAACTCCGTGTCCATCTGTCGCATTGTTTGCCCCGGGTAGGCCATGGCCGACCCCGTTGCCCAGCCGAATCCAACCGCAGGTATCCGTTTTTTCAGATACCTTTTTCCGGTCCTGCCTGCGCTGAGCCTGCTGGTACCCATGGACGTGGTCGGCCAGGACATCGATCCGGACCACGCAGTTATGGCTCCCCTGCTGATCCCGAAGATCGATGGCTCCATCGTCGTGGACGGCCGGCTGGACGAGCCGGCCTGGGATGACGCAGCCCGCCTCGATCCCGTCATGCATGTGCCGATCTTCGGTGCCGAGCCCTCGGGGCGGACGGGGTTCCCGGTGGGGCATGATGGCGAATATCTCTACTTTGGCTGTCGCGCGTACGACTCCGATCCAGCGGGGATCCGGGCACCATCTCTGAGGCGCAACGACGGACGCTTCATCAACGACTGGTGCGTACTCGACCTGGACACCCTTAACGACGGCGAGACCACCCTCGTCTTCGGGACCACCCCGGCAGGAATCCGCACCGATGCCGTGGTCGCCGACGACGCCACGGGCCCACCCAACTTCGACTGGAACACCTTCTGGGGTGCCCAAGCGACCCGGTTCGATGGCGGCTGGTCGGCGGAGATCCGAATCCCCTTCTCCAGCCTGGCCTTTCAGACCGGCGAGGCGGGCCGCGGTCTTCGAGTTTCCCCTGGGCGGCAACGAACGGCTCTTTCACTCTCGCCGGGTGGGGCTGGCCGACGGGCGGCCGGTGCGGATCTACGGTGGTGGAAGGATCGTGGGGCGCGTGGGCGACTGGGACCTGGGAGCCCTGAACATACACACCGCGGAATCCGAATTCCTGCCTTCAGAGAACAAGGGAGTTCTGCGCGCACGCCGCCGCGTGCTGAACGAGAGCTCGTATGCCGGGGCCATCCTCACCAGCCGGCTCGGGACCGACGGGGGCTACAACGTGGTCTACGGGGGCGATGCCCGCCTGCGCCTCTTCGACCAGGACTACCTCATTTTGAACTGGGCCCAGAGCTTCGATGACGCCGAAAGCGATGCCGCAGGTGCGCCCGCCATCGACCTGCCGGGGCGCACGCTCCTGCGGGCTCGCTGGGAGCGGCGTGACATCTATGGTCCGATGTACGACGTGGACCTATCGCGGGTGGGTGACGGCTTCGAGCCCGGACTGGGCTTTCTCCAACGGCGTGGGTACACCCGGGGCCAGGTGCGCCTCGGCTACGGCTGGTCGCCCGGGGATGACTCGTCGGTGCTCCGCTACGGTGTGGGAGTCACCACCTCGGCCTTCCGACGCAGCCAGGACGGCCTCCTGGAGACCGGGTCGGTGGAGCCTTCGGCCATTGTCGAAACCCGAAGCGGGCACCAGGTCATGGGGATTGCCCGATACCGTCACGAAGATCTGGACCGGGGATTCGTCCTGCCCGGCGGCGTCGAGATACCCGAGGGACGGTACCGCTTCTCCGAAGGGATGCTTCAGTACACGGCGCCTCCCGGCGATCTCGTTCAAGCCACCGTCCGCCTGGAAGGTGGGGAGTTCTTCGATGGGAGGCGCACATCGCTCCAGTTCTCACCGTCGTGGACGCCGAGCCGGCACCTGGGCTTCTCGGGGAGCTATCGCCTGGATCGAATCCGGTTTCCGGAGCGTGACGATCGGCTCACCGCGCACGTGGGGCGTATCCGGGCCGAGGTGATGGTCTCGACCGAGGTCTCTGCCGTGGCCTTCGTCCAGTACAACAGCGCCCTGGACCTGGTCGTGGCGAACGTCCGGTTCCGGTACAATCCCCGCGAAGGTGACGACCTCTACATCGTCTGGAACGAAGGGATGAACGCGAACCGCTTCAACTACGACCCGATCCGCCCCCGGAGCGACGAGCGCACGGCTCTGATCAAGTATTCGCGCACCTTCTCTCTGGGACTTTGAATATGAGTTCGTGGAGATCGGGCCTCTCGGCGGCCCGTCCCTCGGCCAATCCGTTCAGGAGCGGGGAGTACTGGAGCAGGAGCGGAGGCTCACGCCGCCATGGCCCCATCGACAACGGCTTTGCGTAGGGGAGGAGTGCCAGGCCCGACATCCCTGATTCGATCACTCACCCCCACGGCACAAGGAGCTCCCATGGCGACCACCCCGCCGTTCGACATTCACGAGCTCCGCACCTTGGTGCAGGCCCGCAGGGAAGTACGGTATTGGCTTGAGAACCGGCCGCCGGGATCGTCCGGGGCTGGCCCCTTCCACGGGGGCGGCAGACCGTCAACCCGGGCCCGCCCCCACCCCGCTCCGGTCGAAGCCCCCTGCCCCGATGCCTCCTTCATCGACCAGGTGTGCGCCGTGGTCGAAGCGCGTATGGGGGACACTGATCTCACCGTCGAGGAACTGGCCCGACGGACCGCTCACAGCCGCGGCCACCTCCATCGACGCCTCACGAGTCTCATTGGCGAGAGCCCCTCCGACCTGATCCGGAGAATGCGCCTGGAGCGGGCAGCCGCGCTCCTCGAGGCCCGTACAGGATCGGTGTCGAGGATCGCCTGTACCGTGGGATTCAAGAGCCTGGCTCACTTTTCGAACCGTTTCTCGGAGCACTTCGGGGTTCGACCTTCGCGGTACCGGAGCGCCTCGACCCTGCAAGCGCGTCACCAGCAGGCCTCAGCGAGAGTACAGTAGGTCACCCGGCATTCCGGGGCCCTTTCGCGATCCCCGCCGTCACCCATCCTGTCCTGTCATCGATCGACCCCCTAATTTCACCAAGGCTCCCGGTCGGCCGTCGGGATCGGTGTTTCCCGGTGCCCATGCTCCCACGATACCGTGTGGGGAGATCAGGTGGACCCACCGACAGGCAAGCGATGGATTCTCAAGAAGACCGTACGTCAGCGCTTCTGCGCTTGGTCAAAGAGGGAGATGCGTCGGCTTCCGAGCAGCTCTTCGACGCCCTGTACGACGAGTTGCACCGCCTGGCCCAGCGCGTCCGGCAGGGGCGGGCCGGGGAAACCATGAACACGACGGCGCTGGTCCACGAGGCGTACATCAAGCTGGTTTCTGCCGACAGGTTCGATCCCGAGAGCCGACTCCACTTCTTCCGCACGGCCGCCCGGGTCATGCGCCAGATCCTGGTCGACGCCGCGCGGAGGAAACTGGCGGGGAAGAGGGGTGGAGACCTCTTTCCCGTCACCTTCAATGACGCCGTTCATTCCGGACCGATGGCGGCCGATAAACTACTGGCTCTGGATCAGGCCATGGACCGTCTCGCCACGGTGGACACCCGGGCCGCGCAGGTGGTGGAGTGTCGCTACTTTGCCGGCCTTACCGTCGAGGAGACGGCTACGGCCGTCGGCGTCGCGCCTCGTACGGTGAAGCGAGACTGGCGGGTCGCGCGGGCATTTCTGACCGCCGAACTCACGGGGGCCGACGAATGACCTCCCGGGGCGACGAGCCATCGGCGGACCTTGAGGGAGGGGCCGCGGGGCCCGGCGCCCCGGACGACACGGTGGACCCCGAGCGGTGGCGGCGCGTGCGGGCCCTCTTCGAGGACGCGGTGGAGCGCGACCCACGGGAATGGCCGGAGCTGCTGGCCTCGACTCCTGACGGGGACCGGGAACTGCTCGCGCGTCTCCTGGCCGCGGACCAGACGTCCGATCCGCTCCTCGATCACTCCCCGGACCAGCTCGCGACCGAACTCTTCTCCAACGACGAGTCACTCCCCGAACGGCTCGGTCCGTACCGGATCCTGAGGTTCCTGGGACGGGGCGGAATGGGTCAGGTCCTTCTGGCCCGCCGGGACGACGGCTCCGACGATCAGGATGTGGCGATCAAGCTGATCCGTCGGGGGATGGACAGCGAGGACGTGCTGCGTCGGTTCCGCGCCGAGCAGGAGATCCTTTCCCGCCTGACCCATCCGAATATCGCCGGGCTGGTGGAAGGCGGCATCGCAACGGACGGCCGACCTTATTTCGTGATGGAGTGCGTCCATGGGTCGCCGATCACGGCGCATTGCGAAGCGCACGGCCTGTCGGTCGCGTCTCGGCTGCGTCTCTTTGCTGACGCATGTTCGGCAGTGGCCCATGCCCATGAGCGCGGCATCGTGCATCGCGACCTGAAGCCGCGCAACATCGTCGTGGACGAAGGAGATTCCCCCGCCCAAGGAACCGTGAAGCTTCTCGACTTCGGTATCGCCAAGGTGCTGGTACCGGACGGCATGGACCTGACCCTGGCTCGCACCCGGACGGGCTCCCGCTTCATGACGCTCGACTACGCCAGCCCGGAGCAGATCCGGAGCGGTCCGCTAGGGCCCGCCAGCGACGTGTACAGTCTCGGTATCGTTCTGCACGAGCTTCTGACCGGGCGCAGACCCCATGACCTGGCCGGCCTGGATTTCGCCGAGGTGGAGCGCGTCATCTGCGAGACGCCTGCGGCAAAGCCCAGGAGCGAAGACCGAGCCCTTCCCGCCTCGCTTCAGGCCATCGTCCTGATGGCGCTCCGAAAGGAACCGGAACGCCGGTACGGGTCGGCCGGGGAGCTGGGCGACGACATCCGACGTTTTCTGGCCGGGGAGGCCGTCCGAGCCCGGGGCGATTCGGTGCCCTACCGCGTTCGGACGTTCATTCGCAGACGTACGGTCGCGCTCGCACTCGTCCTGGCGGCCCTCGGAATGTCCATCGGGCTGGGCGGGGTGCTCCTCAACCGCGGCGGGGTCCCCCCGCCCTCCCTGGCGGGAGTGGATGAGAATCCGTTGACCATCGCCATGCTGCCCTTCGAGGATGCCGGGCCCGAGGACGAGGCGTACCTCGCCGATGGGCTGACGGATGCGGTGAGTGCGCAACTCGCCGGCCTGCCCGGCCTCAGGATCGTACCGGTCAGCCGGTCCGTGCCGCGCACCGACTCCGCTCGCAGTGCCTCGGACATCGGCGGCGAGCTTGGCGTCGAGTACCTCCTGACCGGCAGTGTGCGCTTCGAGGGCCCCACGGATCCTTCCGGCCGCTTCGTCGTGGTGCCCAGGCTCATTCGCGTCGCGGATGACCGCGTGGTCTGGACCCAGACCTTCGATCGCGCCATGCCCCAGTTCTTCGGCTTGCAGGCGGTGATCGCGCGGGAGGTGGCCGGGGCGCTGCGGGTGGAGGTGACGGACATGGCGTGGGCCGCGCGGGGCGCCGCAGGGACTGCGGACCTCGATGCCTACCGTTTCTACCTGCGCGGGAACGACTTCATCCGCTTCAACGAGGACGAGGAACGCCTCCGGCTGGCCGAGTCGTCATACCTCGCCGCCCTGGACCTAGACAGCACCTTCGGCGAGGCGTGGGCCAAGCTTTCCACCGTGCACACCCAACTCTGGTTTCACCGGTACGATGCTTCGGACGAGCGACTGGAGTGGGCCCGCGAAGCCGCCGAGCGTGCACTCCGGAACCACCCCGACCTTCCGGAAACCTACTACGCCCTCGCCTACTACCAGTACCAGGGGCGGGGGGACCTGCGCCAGGCACAGCGATATTTCGAGCAGACGCTCGAACTCCAGCCGAATCACGTCCGGGCCCTCTTCGGGCTCGCGTCGGTGCTGCGCCGCCAGGGCCGGATGGTGGAGGCCCTCGCCCGATTCGAGGAACTGACCGTCCTGGAGCCGCTGGATGCGAACTACGTGTTCTCGGCCGCGTTCACCCAGCAACTCCTCAGGAACTACCCGGAGTCCGAACGGCTGTACGAAGAGGTCATGCGTCGGGCCTCGGACCTCCCGATGCTCTACTTCGCCCGCGCCCACCTGGCACTCGGTCAGACGGGGTCCGTGACCGAGGCCCGGAGCGTGCTCCTGCAGGGAAGTGGAGCGGCGGTGGACAATGACCACACCCGCTTCCTCCAGGCGAAGCTGGACCTCATGGCAGGCCGATTCCAAGAAGTGCTCGCCACCACGGACGCCTGGGGAATCGAGGTACTGGACGCCCAGGTGCTGTACATCCCGGTGGCGTGGCTTCGCGCCGCTGCCTATCACGGGCTGGGTGAGACGGACCGTGCACGTGTGGAGGAGCAAATCGCACTTCGACTTCTCGAGGCCCGTGTGAGAGACGCCCCCCGGGATGCACGCGCCCATGGGGCATTGGGCCGTGTCTATGCCACTCTCGGCCGAGCGGATGAGGCCGTCGAATCCGCAGAGCGGGGGACGGAGCTCACGCCCCTGAACCGAGATGCAGTAGTCGCCCCGTTCCGTATGGAGGACCTTGCGGCCGTCCATGTCCTCAACGGCCAGTTCCAGGAGGCCATTGCCGCGCTCGAATCACTCCTGGCCGTTCCCGGCGTGTTTTCGCTCGGTCACCTCCGGGCGGATCCCCTATGGGCCCCGCTCCTGAGCCACACCGGACTGCCCGAGGACTGGTAGTCGCCGTCAATGGCCCCATCGGCGGATTTTTTACGTAAGGGTGAGAGCCTGGGCTCGATGCTCCCCTACAACTCACACCCTGAGGATCACCCATGTCCACCGGTACCGCCTCAACTTCCGAAGCCACACCGCGGGCAGTGGTTGACAGCGTCTATACCCTGTTTGCCGCAGGCGACGTGGAGGGCTTTGCCGCCTTGATGGCACCGGACATTGTCTGGCACGAGGCAGAAGGCAACCCCTACGCAGACCTGAATCCGTACCTCGGGCCGAAGGCCGTGCTGACCGGTCTGTTTGCACGCCTGCTCAGCGATTGGGACAATTTCACGGCCACGCCAAACGAATTGATCGTCGAAGGCAACCGCGTCGTCGTCTTCGGCCGCTACGGCCAGACCTGGAAGCCCACAGGCCAAGTGCTTGATATTCCGTTTGTCCATTCGTGGACCGTGCAGGACGGTCAACTCGTGGCCTTTCAGCAGTACACCGACACCAATTCCCTCGTGGCCGCGATGACCAGTCGAGCAACCACCGAAAGTCATTCAGAGGAGAATCAAGTGGCGGCACTCATCGCGTTTCACGAGGTCGAGGACGGAGACCACTGGGTCAGCGCCTGGCACGGCGGGGCTGGAAGTCGGCAGGAGATGTTCGGCCGGATCGGGGTCGCCGCCCGCATCTTTCGGGATCCGGAACATCCCAATGTGACGGGGCTCATCTTCCAGGTACCGGACATGGACCGGTTCCAGTCCTTCATGGCCACCGACGAAGTCGCGCGCGCCATGAAGGAGGACAGGCTGAAGGTCGAGACCGTGCGCGTACTGGGCGAAATCACACCGTAGCAGCCGAGGCCGAGGCCCGGCTGGAGGGCCTGAAGCGCGAACCGACCTCCCGTTCGACCTCTTCGATCGGAATGCCTCCATTGATGCCCCTCGGACCCCGTGGTAGACGATGATCAACCGAAATGGCTACGTCCCATCCCTCAGCCACGCGGCATTCGCTCTTTTCATACTCCTCTCCTTGCTCTCCACGACCCCGATCTCGGCGCAGGTGCCTGCGGAATCGCTGATCGGAGAGGCGAACCCCCGTACCGGCCTCCGCGGGCCGCTGGTGGCGACCCGGGTCACCGAGCCCTTCATCATCGACGGTCGGGTGACCGAGGCCGCATGGCTCGCCATCGAGCCCCTCCGGGCCGTCGTGAGCGAGCCGAACTTCGGCGCCGCACCCTCGGAGCGCACCGAGTTCCGGATCGCCTACGACGACGAGTACCTGTATGTGTCGGGGGTGCTGCATGACCGGGATCCGGACGGGATCCGGGGGACCTCGCTACGCCGCGATGATGGGAGCCTGTCCAACGACTGGTTCGCGGTGACCATCGATGGGTATCGCGACCGGGAGAACAGCCTCACCATGGCGGTGACCCCGGCCGGGGTGCGCACCGACGTGGAGGCTCCGGATGATGCCGAGGGCGCCATCAACTTCGCATGGAATGCCTTCTGGGATGCGGAGGTGGCGCGCACGGACACGGGGTGGTCCGCCGAGCTTCGCATCCCCTTCAGTTCGCTCCCCTACCAGCCCGATGCGAATGGGCTCACCACCATGGGGATCACCGTCTGGCGGAACATCGCGCGAAAAGGGGAAATCATCACCTGGCCTGCCATCGAACCACTTTGGGGCAACCCCGTTCTCAAGGCCTCGCAGGCGGCCGAGGTCGAATTTCGCGGACTCTCGCGGTCGAGGGCCATGCACGCCACGCCCTATCTGCTCGCCGGGGGAAGTCGGATTCCGGTCCTGGCCGCCTCCGGCTCGATCTGGAATCAGGAATCGAGCGGCGTTCGCGAGGCCGGCCTCGACGTGAAAGTGGGTCTCACCGCAAACCTCACCCTGGATCTCACCGTGAACACCGACTTCGCTCAGGTCGAGGCCGACGACCAGGAGGTGAATCTCACCCGGTTCTCGCTCTTCTTTCCGGAACGGAGACTCTTCTTCCAGGAGCGAGCCGGGGTCTTCGCCTTCGACACCGGGGATTCGGACCGTCTCTTCTACTCACGGCGAATCGGTCTCGTCGACGGTCAGCCGGCGCGCATCTACGGGGGGGCACGGGTGGTGGGCCGGGTCGGGAAGTGGGATGTGGGGTTCCTCACCATGCAGACCGCCGCAGCCAACAACGGGACCCAGAACGTGGGAACTCTGCGCCTGCGCCGCCGGCTTCACAACCCGAACTCATACGGTGGCGCCATGCTCACCACCCTCGTGGGAGCAGATGGACGCTAGAACGTGGGCGGGGGACTCGACGCGATCGTGAATCTTCGCGGCCAGGATTTCCTCACGGTGAACTGGGCCCAGACCTGGTCCGACGACGATCCGGGCGGGCTGGGACTCACCGACCGGGGGCTCGGCCGGGTGAGGCTGGAGCGACGTGGACTCGACGGAGCATCGCTCGACATGGCGGTGTCGCGGGTGGGGTCCCGGTACGATCCTCAGCTGGGCTTTCTCCGGCGGCAGGACTTCACCCGGATCGGCGATGCCCTGGGATGGGGATGGCGTGCCTCTGACGCCTCGTCGATTCAGCGAACCCGCCTCATCTTGAACGGAGTGGCGTACTTCCGAAACGACGGATTCACCATGGAGTCCCTGGACCTGGGGCCCGAGTGGTCCCTCCGAATGAAGAGCACGCGTCAGTGGAACGCCTCGGCGAAGGTCCGCGAGGAGCGGGTCCTCGATGCCTTCTCGATCTCGGGGGCTCCCATCCCGGCCGGGGAGTACCGGTGGGTCGAGGGCCGGCTGGCCCACACCCAGCCGTCGGGCGCCCTCCTTCGGGGCACCATCGCCCTCGAGGGTGGGCAGTTCTACGACGGCACCCGTCTGGGACTCTCGGTATCACCCACATGGAACGCCTCGCGGCACCTTGAGCTGAACGGGCTCTACAGTGCGAGCCGAATCTCCTTCGATGACCGCGCAGGTACAGGAGAGCGGACCACCCTGCAGGTGGCCCGCCTGCGGGCCCGCGTCTTCCTGAGCGGGGCGCTCTCCACCGCCTTCTTCGCCCAGTACACGAGCGCGTCGGACCTGCTGACGCTGAACGCCCGCCTCCGGTACAACCGCCGCGAGGGGCAGGACTTCTACCTGGTCTACAACGACGGCGTGAACACCGATCGCGAAGCGTTCAACCCCGCGCTGCCCATGAGCGCGGGGCAGACGCTCCTCATCAAGTACTCCCACGCCGTGCCCATCGGATGGTGAGGCTGGGCAGTGGAGTCGTTGACGCGCCCTGCCGCATTGGCCCGCGAGGGCACGCTATTGTCCGTTCCGGGGTAAGAGGCCACTCTTGTCCGCACCCACACATTCGATCTCGCGGGAGAGTCAATTCTTGCAGCGGCATGAGCACGCGCATGCGGAGGGAGCGGGCAGGGACCAGAAGCCACAGGAGAGTCCCTCGGTGCCCTTCCACATTGCAGACTACCGGCAGGTCTACGATGGAGTGGCCCTCCCGGTTCTGATCATCGATCCGGTGTCGTGGCTCATCCTGGCCGTCAACGACGCGGCTCTCAAGCAGTACGGCTATGAGCGGGAGGAGTTCGTCGGCCTCCCGGTGCTTGAGGTTCGCCCCCCCGAGGGTCGGGCGGATGCCGAGCGGGTCATGTCCGAGATCCCCCATGGCTTCTGGAAGACCACCGCAGTCCGTCACTCCCGGAAGGATGGCTCGACCTTCATGGCCGACGTATGGTCACGTGACACCGAAGTGGATGGGCGACCCGTGAGGATCGCCACGATCAGCGAGGTCACGGAGCGTGTCCAGCTCCAGCAGGAGCTGCAGCAGGCCCAGAAGATGGAGGTCCTGGGTCGACTCGCAGGAGGCGTCGCCCATGACTTCAACAACGCGCTCGGCGTGATCATCGGTGGGTCGGACCTGTTGATGGACCAGCTCGGAGGTGATCCGGAGGCCAGGATCGACCTCGAGGCCATCCAGATGGCCGCCAACCGGGCGTCGCTGCTCACCCGGCACCTTCTCGCGTTCAGCCGGCAGCAGAATCTTCGGGTCGAAGTGTGCTCACTCGCCGAGGTGGTGGAGCGCAGCGTAGGCCTTCTGGAGCGGGTCCTCGAGGACCACATCGAGTTGCGAACCCGGATCGACCCCGGGAGCTGGCCGGTACGGATCGATGCGATCCAGGTCGAGCAGGTGATCATGAACATGGCGGTCAACGCGCAGGATGCCATGCCGGATGGTGGCTCCCTCGTGCTCACCGTCCAGAATGTCTCGGTGTCCCCGGGGGAGGCCCGGGGAACCCGTTCGTTGCCTCCCGGAGACTACGCCGAGCTCACCATGAGTGATACCGGACTCGGGATGGACGAGATCACTCGCGCCCGGATCTTCGAGCCCTTCTTCACAACCAAGCCTCCACCCGAAGGGACGGGGCTCGGCCTCTCCATGGCCTACGGAATCATCCGGCAGAGCAACGGCCTCATCACGGTCGACTCCACCCCGGGACAGGGTACGACCTTTCGGATTCTCCTGCCGAAGGCTGGCCGGGCACCCGCCGAGGCCCGCCCGAAGATCGAGAGTGCACTGCCCGGCAACCGCACGGTCCTGGTGGTGGATGGTGACGACGGCGTGCGGCGTTCCACCTGCCGCGTACTGGAGGGGCTGGGATGCACGGTCGTCTCCACGGCCTCGGCCGAGGCGGCTCTGGCCGCAATCGAGGGGTCGGAGGGAACCCCGGACCTGCTGGTGGCCGCCCTGAGTCTTCCCGGGATGGCCGGCCGGGAACTGGCGGACCGCCTGCAGGAGACGGCTCCCGAGCTCGCGGTGCTCTTCCTGTCGGGCTACGCACTCGAGGGAGACGAGAGCCTGCGTCTGCTCGAGGGAGGCCGGGCGCTCCTGCAGAAGCCCTTTTCCGTAGAACTGTTGAGCGAGGCCGTACAACGGGTGCTCGCCCCCTCCTGAGGGGAGCGGGCGGGAGTCAGCCGTCGGGGAGACCCCCATCGGCCAATTCCGAGCGCGCATGGTCGAGGTCGTGCGCAAAGGCCTTCGCCTCCTCGGGGGAAAGGCGTGGAAGTGAGGCAAGCAGGCTCGGAAGGTCGCCCAGCCGGCGTGCGGGTGCCACGGGAGACACTTCCGCCACAGGCTTGCCTTCACGCAGAAGGACGAACCACTCGTTCCGGTACGCGACACGATTGATGTAGTCGGGGAGGTTCCGGAGAAAGTCGATGACGCTTGTTCTGGTTCTCATGGAATCATATTGCCTGATCCATTGGAGCCGTGCCACCCCGTGAGGGTGGCATAGCGATCCAACCGGTCGTCATGGGGTGGATACTCGATGTGGAGAAGATCGAGGACGATTGGGAGGTCGTGAATGCCCGTCGGTTCATGACCCCGAGAATCAGGGACTGAGATCAGCGGCTGGCATCAACCCCCTTGCCACACAGGTGCCATGCAGGATATGCTTGTGGTCGTACGTCGTCATACGCTTGCAATTCTGCCACACCAAAAGATTGTGACTCCACCGCAAAACCCGCCTGCAACCCTGCCCGGTGATCCGGGTGAATCGATATGCCCCCCGTGAACGACAAGCTTGCGGCCTCTCTGGACATCCTGAAGGAGCTCCAGGAAGATAGCCAGCACATCTTCCAATCCTCGGATCTCTCTCGGACCCATCGCGATCGATTGAGGCGAGCGGGGTTCTTGACTCCCGTAATCAAGGGCTGGTGGATGGCCGGCAATCCAGCCGCTCGACCGGGGGACACGACCGGATGGTACGCTTCGTTCTGGGAATTCGTTGCTCGATATGGCACTTCGCGCTTCGGAGAAGCCTGGCATCTGTCTCCCGAGACATCGCTTCTCATCCACGCGGAGCCGACCGATGTGCCCAGGCAGGTCGTGATCCACACTCCCGAAGGCACCAACCATACGATCGACCTCCCCTTCGGAACGAGTCTGTTCGACTACCGGGTGGGCTCCTTTCCCGAGCCCGCCCACCTGATCGTCCGAGATGGACTGAGGCTGCTTGCGCCGGCAGCGGCTCTCGCGCGGGCACAGCCGGGGTTCTTCCAACAGCGTCCGGTCGAGGCACAGGTGGCTCTGGCCGGTGTTCGGGACCCGTCCGATCTGCTCGTCCATCTCCTGGAAGAGGGTCGCACCGTCGTAGCCGGTAGACTGGCAGGCGGCCTGCGTCGGATCGGTCGGCAGGCGGCAGCTGACGAGATCGCGGACACGATGTCTCGGGCAGGCCATCGCGTACGAGAGAGCGACCCGTTCGAGACGGACCGCCCCGTTCCGCAGATCCATCCAGGTACGCCGGCCATTGTCGCACGCATGAAGGGGATGTGGGAGGCCATGCGACCCCTGGTGGTGGATGAGTTCCCCGATCCGCCCCGTGTTTTGGCGCCCGAAGCGTACCTGACGCGGGTCGAGGCGATGTACGAGCGGGACGCCTATCACTCTCTCTCCATCGAGGGCTATCGCGTCACCCCAACGCTCATCGAGCGCGTTCGGGCGGGAGCCTGGGATCCGAATGAGAACCTCGCAGATCGCGACCGCCGCGACGCCCTGGCCGCGCGGGGGTACTGGCAGGCCTTCCAGCGCGTGAAGGAGGCCGTCGCGGAGGTCCTCGCAGATCCCGCCTCCGCCGCGGCCATCACCGATGAGCAGCACCGGGCATGGTACCGCGACCTCTTCCAGCCGGGTGTCGCGGCGGGGATCCTCGAGCAGGTCCGACTTGCAGGGTACCGCACGAGCCCCGTGTACATCCAGAACTCACGGCACGTCCCTCCGCGCCCCGAGAGCGTCCGAGTGGCGATGCCCGCGCTATTCGACCTTCTGAGGGAAGAGGATCACCCTGCGGTCCGGGCCGTACTCGGCCACTGGCTCTTCGGGTACATCCACCCCTTCCCCGACGGGAACGGTCGTGTTGCGCGCTTCCTGATGAACACGATGCTCGCCTCGGGCGGGTACCCTTGGACCGTGATCCGCACCGAGGAGAGGCACGAATACATGTCTGCGCTCGAAGCCGCGAGCGTGGATCAGGACATCGGGCCTTTCGCGGCCTTCGTCGCGCAGGCGGTGAGCCGGGCGGCGGGGGAGTTCACGTAGCCGGAAGGCCGGGCACTTCGGACATCAGAAGTCCGGGTCCACACGGATGACGTGCACGGTGGGATACGGGCCGATGCGACTCAGCTTGAACGCGAACAGTTCACCCATACCGGCCATGGGACGCAGGGCGAAGACCGAAGGGAAAGCAACCTCGTCCTCAATCTCCCCGTGCAGTGAACCCGGGGCGGTTCAGAGAGCCTTGATGCGGGCAGAAGGACGTTGATCCGGCAGGAAGTTGACACACCCCCCTACCACAAAAAAATACCCCACAGCGCAAAGCGTTGTGGGGCAAGGGGTTTCGGGGTCTGACGTTAGCGGAGGCGGAGGGACTCGAACCCCCAAGGGCGATTAAGCCCGCCGCATTTCGAGTGCGGTGCCTTACCAGTTAGGACTACGCCTCCAAGTGGTTTCGGGTCTGGTCGTCATCTGCTCCTGCATACCCGCCTATGTCCGTAGCGGTTGCCTCAAGATCCAACAGTCGGGGCGCCCGGATTCGAACCGGGGACCTCTGCGACCCGAACGCAGCGCTCTACCGGACTGAGCCACGCCCCGATGGCCAGCCCGTTCAACGGGTGCTGGCTCGCAACTTCGTGAACGGACGGGGTGGGATTCGAACCCACGCGGGCGTAAACCCACACGATTTCCAATCGTGCGCCTTAAGCCACTCGGCCACCCGTCCCACTTCATCTCCCACGCACGAACGCCGGCCTCTTTCGAGAACGCCGGCGCAGGAGTACGGAGGGGGTGGGATTCGAACCCACGCGGACCTTTCGGTCCAACGCCTTAGCAGGGCGTCGCCTTAAGCCACTCGGCCACCCCTCCAGGCAGCTTCGAGTTGCCCCTCCTGGGCTCGAACCAGGACTCTCCTGTTCCAGAGACAGGCGTGTTGCCAGTTACACCAAGGGGCAAAAATACTTCTACAGATAATCTCAGGCGTTGCGCCCGAATGGTCAAATGCGGGGCGCGGCCTCCGGAAAGGGCTTCCCTCCCGGGGGAGTCTCGGCCCCGTGGGCCAGAGCCACCAGTCGGATTTGAACCGACGACCCCGTCATTACGAATGACGTGCTCTACCACTGAGCTATGGTGGCAGCCATCTCGAAGTGGAGCCGAGGGGAATCGAACCCCTGACCTCTAGAGTGCGATTCTAGCGCTCTCCCAACTGAGCTACGGCCCCAAGTCATCTTTACCATTCGGCATGCGATCGCACCGCTGCCGCGCCGGGTTTCAGCATCCCGTGAAGGACTCGATGGGCGCGAGAGGATTCGAACCTCTGACCTCTACGATGTCAACGTAGCGCTCTAACCAACTGAGCTACGCGCCCGTCTGATTGATTGCCGCGCCCCGTGCCTCGATGGCCGGCGCGACCCGGGAGGAAGGCAATGCGCCCGGGAGGACTCGAACCCCCAGCCTCTTGATCCGTAGTCAAGCGCTCTATCCAATTGAGCTACGGGCGCCTGCGCCTCCCAATACTGCCTTTCTGATTCCAGTGTGAAGCCGGTGGGAGCCGGTTCCACGCCAAATGCCCACGACAGGACTCGAACCTGTACGCCGTTTCCGGCACTGGTCCCTCAAACCAGCCTGTCTACCAATTTCAGCACGTGGGC
>SLBA01000065.1 GCA_007126575.1 Gemmatimonadota bacterium
CTGACCCTCCTGTACGAGATCGCCTTCTGGGAGATGGCCCACGGCGCCGAGGGGTGGCCCGGCACCGCCGATGACCTGGCCGAGATGGGGCACGAGGGCCCCCGCTGGAATCCGGATCCGGAGAGCCCGGCCGAAGGCGCCTGGTCCCACATGTCGCGACACACCGGGGAGGCCCGCGATGACTGAGTCGACCTCTCTCGCCCAGCGGCTTCATGCCACCGCTCTTCCGCTCTGGGAGGCGCAGCTCGAGCACCCCTTCGTTCGGGGGATCGGGGATGGCACCCTTGAGGAGGAACGCTTCCGGCGCTGGGTCCTCCAGGACTACCTCTACCTGAAGGAGTTCGCCCGGATCTTCGCGTGGGCGGTGGCGAAGGCGGATCGGCTCGAGTCGATGGGATGGTACGCCACCGTTCTCGACATGACCCTGAACACCGAGATGGAGCTGCACCGCAGCTACGCCCGCCGCTTCGGGATCACCGAGGAGGAGCTCGAGGCCGAGCGGATGTGGCCCACCACCCGGGCTTACACCGACTTCCTGGTGCGCACCGCGGCCGATGGGGACATGGCCGATCTGCTGGCGGCGCTCCTCCCCTGCGCCTGGGGGTACATCGTCATCGGAAAGGCCCTGGCCGAGGGGCCCCGACCCGACGACGACCGCTACGCGGACTGGATCGAGCAGTACGCGTCCGAAGAGTTCGAGGGCGCCGGAAGCTGGCTGCGCGACGAGCTCGATCGGGTGGCCGGGGCGGAGGTGTCCGAGGCCCGATACCGCCGGCTGGAGGAGATCTTCCTGACCTCCTCGCGCTACGAGCTCCTCTTCTGGGGCATGTGCTGGGAGGGCGAGGCGTGGCCCGATCCGTCGTGACGCGGTGGATGCGGGCCGGGGGATTCTCGAAACTCTGACTCAGGACACTAGGGACGGGGGGGCAGAGTGAGCGAAACCACCATCGACACCTTCTTCGAAGTCGACATCCGGGTGGGCCGGGTCGTGCGGGCCGAGGACTTTCCCGAGGCGAGAAAGCCCGCCTACCGCCTCTGGATCGACTTCGGGGCAGAGATCGGCGAGCGGCAGTCGTCGGCCGGGATCACCGAGCGCTACACTCTCGAGGAGCTGGTGGGCCGGCGGGTGCTGGGGGTGGTGAACCTGCCCCCCCGCCAGATCGGGCCCTTCCGCTCCGAGGTCCTCGTCCTGGGGGTGCCCGACGCCGAGGGACGGGTGATCCTGGTCCGGCCCGACGACGAGGTGCCCATCGGGGGACGACTCCACTGACCCCGGGCGCCCCGGGGGGGCCGAGGATTTCGCAGGAGAGCGCCGGGAGATACCTTGGCCCATGCAAGTCCTCGTGGCAGGTGCCTGTGATCGGTGGGCGCCGGCTCCCCACACAGGCCATCCATCCCACACCGGAGACCTTCGATGCGCTCTTTTTCCCACATGTCTCGTCGTGATGCTCTTAAGTCCGGCGCCCTCGCGGCGGCCGGGATGGCCCTCGCCCCCCTCGTTCCCGGCACGACGCTGGCCCGCCTTGCCTCCGCGGCCCGGCCCCGCCTCGAGCTCATCACCAAGCCGATCCCCTCGACGGGTGAGCGGATCCCGGTGATCGGACTCGGGACGAACCAGTACAGCGTGGAGACGGCCGAAGAGATGGCGGAGCTCCAGGCGGTTCTCGAGGCCATGGCCGATCTCGGTGGATCGGTGGTGGACACCGCCCGGGTGTACGGGCGGGCGGAGGTGGTCATCGGTGAACTCCTGGAGCGGATGGGCAACCGCGACGACTTCTTCATCGCCACCAAGACCCCCATCCGGGGCGAACTGCAGGACCCCGATGTCGAGATCCAGACCTCCTTCGACCAGCTCGGGGTGGATACCCTCGACCTCATGCTGATCCACAACATGCACGGGCTGGACGAGCTCATGCCCGCGTTCATCCGGTGGAAGGACGAGGGCCGGATCCGCTACATCGGAATGAGCACCTCGACGGATTCGCAGTACGCCGCCCAGATGGAGGCGATGCGGCGGTTCCCGCTCGACTTTATCCAGGTGGACTACTCGATCGCGAACCGCAACGCCGCAGACGAGATCCTTCCCCTGGCCGGCGAACTGGGGATCGCCGTGCTGGTGAACGTGCCCTTCGGGGGCCGAGGGGATGGGGCCGCCTCGACCTTCGGCCGGGTCGCCGACCACGAACTTCCCGGCTGGGCCGCCGAGATCGATGCGGAGAGCTGGGCGCAGGTCTTCCTCAAGTACGTGGTCTCGCACCCTGCCGTGACCGCCGCCATCCCCGGCACCACCCAGGTGCGCCACCTTGTCGACAACCAGGGGGCCGGCCGCGGGCGGCTCCCCGACCCCGCTCTGCGAGCCGAGATCGAGCGGTTCTGGGACGAGTTGGGGTAGAAGGCCGGGAGGGCTCCCGAGCGGCGCCCCGGGAGCCTTCAGGGCCGCAGTACCCCGTATCCCTGCACGACCAGCGAGTCCGCCCGAGCGGTACCCCCGATGGCCGGGGCCTTGGCCGAGGTACTGTTACCGATCCGTCGGGTCGTTCGCAGCTTCGTCCTCGGGCGCGCCATCCATGTGCACTCCGGGCGGGGGAGGTCCCAGGCCGAGGACTGCTTCCATGGTGGCTTCTAGAAGGTCGATGTCCAGCGGTTTGGAAATGAAGGCGTCGGCACCCAGCCGATGGCAACGGGCCGGAGCACGCTCATCCAGGGATCCGCTCACGACTACCACGGGAATGGCGAGCGTCCTTGCCGACCGCTTGAGGCGGCGCAGGACCTGGTATCCGTCGCCTCCCGGCATTCGGATGTCCAGCAGGATGATGTCGGGTTGATGGCGTACTGCGAACATGACGGCCTGCATCGCATCGACGGCCGAGGTGACCGTCCAACCGCGACGATGGAGTCCAGTGGTGACCAGCGCAACGGTGGTGGGATCATCGTCGGCGCACAGCACTCGAAGAGGGCTAAGGTGGCGGCGATCAAGTCCGGTAGCCGCCGCCTCAGGCTCGTGGGACACGACCGGTTTCGCTTTCCCTTGCTCCAACCCGGATTCGCGGCCGATGGCTCGGACGCGGCACGGACCGCCCATGGGCTGGGTCGCCCCGGGATCAGGGCACGGGCCACCCTCATGGGCGTGAAGCCCGCGGGAGGCCCCCGCAAGCAGTGCGCTTCCGCCCTGTAATCTCTTCACGGACTCCCCTCAACCCGATGTAGACGGAGCAACCGTCGCGCCCTCGGGTGCGCCCATGACAGCCCCTCCAGGGAACTCCCAAGTACTGCGGCGAGTCGGTCATGAGTGATTTGGTTGGTTATACCCCGATGACGGGTCCTCCGGTCCTCGGATCCGAAGGTGGTCACCGGAAAGGAAGATTGTGGACTCTGTCTCCCATGCGACGCTCTCAACCGCAACCGTCCCGAGAAAGTTCTGGCTCCCACAGCGTTGGGGGTGTAGCTTGGAAGGGTGGGGTAGATCGTGGCCCCGGACCCCCCCCAGCGTGGGAGGCGAAGCATGAGATCACCCTCTCCATTCCTCATCGGGCTGGCGATGCTGTTCCTTGTCGTCGCCCTGACCTCGGCCTGCTCGTCATCGGGGCAAGGCTCGTCCCGCGCCAACTCCTCGATGCCGATCGAAAGGGTGGACATCGAGAACCTGTCCGCGTCGAACGCGCATGACGTGATCCGACGCCTGCGACCGCGGTGGCTTCAGCACCGCGGTCCGACCTCGCTCCAGGACCCGACGCCGCAAACGGCCATTGTGTACGTCGATGGCACCCGCCTCGGGGATCTGGGTGAACTCAGCAGGATCTCGATCTCGGATATCGATCAGATCAGCTACCTGTCCGCCCGCGACGCCACCACACGCTTCGGTACAGGTCATGTGGGCGGTGTGATCCAGATCCGAACGCGTCGGTGACGGAACGTCATCCAGGCGTGATTCAGCGGCCGCGCTGGGTCCAGAGCCCGATGGCACCACAGCGCCGGGCATTGTCGTCCGCCAGCTCGCCGGGAAGCTCCGCGAGCCCTCGGTAGACCTCGATCATCTCCAATGCCGTCGCCGGCACCAGGTCGTCGATCCCGACTTCGTCCGACGTTCCCGAGCGTATGCCGTCCACGTACACTGAGGGCGCACAATCATTGGTGCGGTGGATCCGTACTCTGGTCTTCATCCCCGCACCCGGAATCAGCCGGACCCCGGGCAATTGAGCGACGATCCTGCTCGCACGGCTCACCGCGGAGCGCCCGATCTCCTCCGGTCCGAAAAATCCGCCTTGTCCGAGCCGCTGAAGCCGGTCCCATCGGTTATAAACCTCCAAGAGCGGCTCCCACGTGGGCCGCGAGTCGACAACGACCTCGATCGGGTCCAGCTTCGTGCTCGCCCTGGCCGGAGGGCACCTGGCCCCCTTCACCGTCGAGACCATGCACACGATCGGGAGCGCCGGTGAGCTGATCACCGCAAGCAACTCGGAGTACGCCTTCCATCGCCCCCTCCCGGATGGCCGCGTTCTCCGAGTCGAACGGGACTATCAACCGATCGAACTCGGAGCCGAAGAGCATCGACAGTGGGAGGCCTACCGGCGCCACTTCGGCGACCTCGTCCCAGCCACCCGGGGCGTCGAGGAGGAGTTCGATCGGATCCCCCGTGTGAAGCCCGCCTTCCGGAGGATCTGGTCCGACGCGGAGGGACGCCTCTGGATCCACCGATACAAGGAGGCCGTCTACCGCCCGGTCCCCGAAGATGTCCGCCGGGAGCGAGGCGACCGGCCGGTCCTGGATTGGCGGGAGCCCACGGTCTACGATCTCTTTGCTCCCGACGGCTCCTACCTGGCCGAGATCACCCTGCCGCCTCGAACCGGGTTCCGGGCCGCCAGCGGGCGACACATCTGGGCCCAGCAGGCGGGAGAGTTCGGGGAGGTCTATATCGTCCACTTCAGGATCGAGGCCCCGAATGCCCCCTGAGCCTCTCGTTCCCCCGTTCTGGCACTCCGCCGCCGAGGGGCCTACAATGGTCCCGAGTGCGATACGGGTCGTGCCGTTCGCTGGCCGACGTTAGCACTCACTCCTCGTGCTCGGATCCGCCATGTCCACTCTCGCCAAAGGCCTCGGCCTCGTCCTCTTCCTGCTGGCCGCGGGTCCCGCGGCCTCCTCCGGCCAGACGCTCCACGAGTCGCCTGCCGCTACGGCCCAGCTGGCGGGAATCCAGCTCCCCATGGCCGTCGACACCTTCGACGTGGTCCGGATCCGGGCCCACGCCACGGCCGGCCTCGGAATCATCGCGAGCTACGCCACCCCACTCCAGGGGTCCTCGGACTTCACCCTCTTCGTCTTCTCCAACGGTGACGACGTCGAGGATCACTTCGAGAGCGCAATCCAGGAGATTTCCAGCCAGATCGAGTCGGGTGGAGGCCCGCAGACGAGCCTCACGGTGGACGAGCAGGGGCCGATTCAGATCGAGGCCGGTCGAACCTACGCCGGATACCGCGCGATGGGTACGATGGAACGGAACGGGGATCAGCGCCGGACCTGGCTGTACGTGTTCGAGAAGAATGGTCAGCTCGTGAAGTTCCGCGCGAGCACTCCCGAGGCCGATGTCGAGAGGATCACTCCCCACCTGGATGCGTTCGTGGAGGGGACCCTGGACGGCCTCGAGGTCCAGGAGGCTCCCATCCACCCCGAGGGCCTCCTCTGGGAGCAACCGCACGGACCCATGCGCCTCGCGGGCCTTCATCTCCCGCTGGTCGCGGACGGCTTCGCGGCAACGGATATCGAGCGGAGCCCGCGAAGCGCCGACAGCTTCCGGGTGACGTATCGTTCCCGCTCGGAGGCCGATCCGGTCGTGACCGTCATCGTCGAGCCCCCGCGAGAAGATGATCTGGCCCCCCTCTTCGCCCGCGCCTACGAACCCGTCCGCTCCGGGGCGGAGCAGCAAGGATGGGAATTCGACGAGGACCCCTTTCTGATCTGCACGTGGCGGGTCCCGGGCGACGAGACGGTCGAGGGGATCAGCGGCGGGGTGACGGCCGAGACTCCGAACGGTCCCCGGCACGTCCAGGTCATCGCTGCCGAGGTCGACCCCTGGCACCTCACCTTCACCCTCGTCCGACCGGCCCCCGACAACGCAAACCACGGTTTTGAGCCCATCCTGGCCGAGATCCTCGCACGAGTCGCCTCGGACGGCACCGCAGCTCGGGTCGAGGATCAGCCCCGAACCGAAGAGGCGCCGGCTGGATTTATGGACGGTGCTCAAAACCCGAGCAGATAGGCAACGAACCCGGCAGGAAGGGCCCAACCAAGAGGGTGTCGTGGCGCACCTCAGCTCCGGATGACTCTGCTCCCAACGCTCGCAGGAGTGCGACCGCGATCTGCTGTTCCGAGATGGCGTGATTCAACGTCCCAACCGGGGCCTGAGGAGTTGGGCTTGCCTCCAGCGCCCTCCCTGGCCTCTTCCGCCGTTGCCCTGCTTGCCCTGCCAGGATGCCCTGTCCTACTGTAGTGTCGGCAACGTCCCGTTCAGCACCGGGACGGTCGAGAACCCTGAAGGCGGCGGATTCGGCGTCACCCTTTTCTGGGACCTGACCCGCTCGGTCGATCTCTTCGGAGACGATGCATTGCGTGAAGCCCCCGCCTTCGACGTCGACATTATCCTCTCGCAGGAGTCCCGGTGATGAGATCGAACCGATGGATTCGTAACACCCGGCGCACCCCCTTCGCGGTCAGCCCCCTCGCCTGCCTGACGGCTCTCCTCGCCTTCGGGATCGCATGCCAGCCCGAGCCGCCCTCTCCCCCCGAGCTCGAGGGGGAGGGAGAAGGGGGCTCGGCCTGGCTTTCGGGCACCGTCGACGAACGCTTCCAGGCGGTGGGTTCCCAGATGGGAGGATTCAGCCAGGCCATGCTCGAGGTCGGCCATCGCTACGAGGATCTCTACTGGGCGATCCAAGATGGGAACTGGGCATACGCGGAATATCAGCTCGAGAAGATCGGCGACGCGGTCGAGCGTGGGATCATTCGTCGGCCCGGGCGAGCGGAATCCGCGGAGTCTCTCTTCCTCGACGCCCCCCTCCCAGAGATGATGGACGCGGTCCATTCGGGTGACGAGGATCGCATTCGCGCTCAGTTCGAAGCCTTCACGCTCTCCTGCAACCAGTGCCATGTCGTCGAGGAGATGGAGTTCGTCGTGATCGGGCCCCCAGAGGCTCGTCGCACCTCGGTCCAGCCGGAAGGGGCGGAACGCTGAGCGTTCCCCCGGGCATCATGCTCGTCGCTCTCAATACCATTCGGAGCTCATGGTGGTGGAGAGATCGGACGTCGGCCTACTGCCAGTCCGGGTCGCGGTGACGCCACAGGGCCACGACCGCGCATTGGAACGGGTCCACCGGCCGCAACCCGATCGGCGCCTCCGAAGACCGTGAATAGATCTCGACGGCCTCCCAGTCCCGCACGGCACTGTGTGGCTGAGCGTTCCAGGGCCATCCGGTCCGGTCATCTACGTCTCCTTCGGACAACACCTGCACCTCGGCGCCATCGATGTAGAAGGCCGTATTCGTGGTGGCACAGCGAAGATGCGGTCCATGGACCTCGAGGAACCGCCACATCGGCATTGCGTCCATCGGGGCGAGGTCGGTGCGAACCATGACGCGCGCGGGGCCCGCCCGAGCACCGTAGCGCGAAGTGTTCCGGCGAGCGTACATCCCGGCGTGCGTGTCCTGGTGGACAAGGTTCACCGTGGCGCGGCCCACGACCTCGATGCCTTCGATCCGGATCGGCTCTGCCGAGAGTCGGATCTCGAGTCCGCTGCGTCCATCGGGTCCCACCTCGATGGGTTCGCCCGATAGCCCGTGGTAGCCGGGCCGGACCGCACGGACCACATACACCCCGGCGGAATCGACCTGAAACGAGAATGCCCCGTCGGATCCCGATTCCGAGAGCCTCAGGATCACACCTTCGGTGGTCTCGAGCCAGAGCCGGGTGTGCTCGAGTGGCACCCCCGTATCATCATCGACCACGATCCCCGAAATAGCCGGGGCAGAGTCCTGCGAACGCCGTGTAAGGTTGTTTCTGTAAAAGGGAGGTGAGGAGGCGGGCCCGTTGGTTGCAGAAACGGGCCCCGGCCCCTTCGGTTGAGCAGAGAATCGCAAAACACTCACTTGACCGAGGAGGGAACCGTGACCCGTCATGACCAATTTCAGGAAGTAGTGGGGTGGATGCAAGCCGTGGTGGGAGATGGAGAGGACGTGCTGGCCGAAATCGCGCGGGCAGGGCTGCAAGCGCTGAAGGAGGCGGAGCGGGACGAACACGTGGGAGCCGGGCGGTTCGAGCGCGCGGGAGTGCGACGGACCCAGCGCAACGGGTATAAGCCGCGGACGCTGGTGACCCGGGTGGGGACGCTGGAGCTTCGAGTCCCCCAGACCCGAGATGGGCGGTTCTACCCGTCGATACTGGAGCGGTATCAGCGGAGCGAGCAGGCACTGATCTGGACCCTGGCGGAATGCTATGTCCAGGGGGTGAGCACGAGAAAGGTGGCCTCGATCTGCCGAGAGCTGTTCGGGGACGAGGTGAGCCATGTAACCGTGAGCCGGTATGCGAAGCGCCTGGGCGAAGAGTTGGAGCCGTGGCGGACCCGGAGGCTGGAGGGAAGCTACCCGTACCTGTTTCTGGACGCGCGCTACGAAAAGGTGCGGGAGAAC
>SLBA01000035.1 GCA_007126575.1 Gemmatimonadota bacterium
AAGTGGGAGCGGTCCTCCCAGCTGGCTCGATCCGGGCGCACGAGCTTCAGGTACGCCTCGTGCACGAGAGCGGTGGTGTTCAACGTGTAGTCGCCATCCCAGCGTTGACGCTGCCCCTGCGCCAGCGCCCTCAACTCCGCATACAGCTTGGCGAACAGCTGGTCCACCGCCTCGTCGTCGCCTTCTCGGGCGGCATTGAGGATGGCGGTGACATCGGGTTCTTCGAACACGGATTCGGGGGGTATGGGCTCGACATGCGACTCTGGACGCGTCCGAACGCGCCTCCTGGTCGGGTTTTTACTGGCGGGCTATCAGCCGCAGCAAGGAAAGTGCCACCCGAAATACTAGGATCGGGCACCGCACGACCGCAACCACGCTTCCCGCTGCGCGCCCCCCGCACCCGCGCCTCGCACCCCCACACTGGCGGGAATCCCGTCGATAATGCGCTATGAGCGTTGTGGGGCCGCAACCACGCGTTCTATTGTGAACCGAACGATGTGACTGCCGGCTTACGCATCCCCAACCGAGCCAATACAATGGGATGACGCGCGAGGACTCAGACCAATGGGACCGGGTGGCAGACCTGGTCTACCGGGCACTGGCACATCCCCGTCATGAGCGGGACGCGTTCGTCCGTGCACACTGCGGAGAGGACCCGCAGCTCCACAACGAGGTCATGGAGCTCCTCGAGGCCTCGGACGGGGCGGACGAATTCCTGGCCGGGGTCGCCCGCAACGCCGGTGCCCTCTTCGTCGGCGACTCCCCCCACTCCCAGACCCTCCCGGAGCGTGGCACCGTCGGGGCCTACCGGCTGATCCGACGTCTCGGCGTCGGGGGCATGGGAGAGGTCTTCCTGGCCGAGCGCGCCGACGGCCAGTTCGAGATGCGCGTCGCCATCAAGCTCCTCCCCGCGGGCCCCCGGTACCGCCTCCTGGAGCGACGCTTCCTGGCCGAGCGGCAGATCCTTGCCTCGCTCGGTCACCCGGGCATCGCCCGCCTCATGGACGGCGGCATCACATCGTCCGGAATCCCCTACATCGTCATGGAGTACGTCGACGGCGAACCCATCGATGCGTACTGCGACCGGGTGGGGGCCACCCTCGAGAACCGCCTCGACCGCATGGTCGAGGTCTGCGAGGCCGTCGACTACGCCCATCAACGTGGCGTGGTCCACCGGGACCTGAAGCCCAGCAACATCCTGGTGGCCCCCGACGGCCAGGTGAAGCTCCTCGACTTCGGAATCGCAAAAGTGCTGCAGGCCGAAGACGGACTGGAGCTCACGCGTGAAGGCGCCTCGAGCCCCCTCACCGTGGCCTGGGCGAGCCCGGAGCAGGCCGAAGAAGGTCCGGTGAACCTCGCCTCCGATGTCTATCAGCTCGGCATGCTTCTCTACCGGCTGGTCACAGGGAAACCTCCCCATGCCCTTTCCGGCCTCACGCCTCGCGAAGCGAGGCAACGCATCATCTCCCAGGATCCTCCTCCTCCGAGCCGGGTGATCGAAGACCTCCCGGTGGAGTCCATGCCCCATTCAGGTGAGCTCAGGGAGGACCTTGCCGGCCCCGTGGACCGCATCGTCATGAAGGCCCTCGAGCGAGATCCCGACCGCCGATATCCCGATGCGGGGGCGCTGGGTCGCGACATCCGGAGGTGCCTGAAGGGAAAGGGGGCAAGGGTCGCCGGCGGACGAAGGCGGATCTGGACCGGGCTTGCCGGACGCCACCGGGTCCCGGTCCTGGGAGCTCTCGCGTTTATCCTGGTCATGGGGCTCTCCGTCTTCCAGTCGACGCGAGGGGATGCCGGCCAGGAGGCGGAGTCGATCCCCGTGCTGGCCACCCTCCCCTTCCAGGTGATCGGAGACCCCGACCTCCTCCGATGGGGACCCATGGCCGCCACCTTTCTCGGCTCCGACCTCGACGGCACCCACCTGATCCGCACGGCGGACCCGCGACGGGTGCTCGCCGCCCTCGAGCAGGGTGGAGAGGAGCGCTCCAACCATGAGCCCCTCGTCGCCGCCGCGGTGGGCGCCGACCTCTTCATGGCGGGGAGCATCCGGTACGCCGGAGGGCGGGTGGGCATCCGGGCCTCGCTGCATCCGACCGACGAACCGCAGCGAGAAGTGGCCGTATTCACGAGCGAGGGGGCCCGAGACGAGGTCCCCGACCTCCTGGCCCAGCTTTCGGTCGATGTGCTCGAAGTCCTCCTTCCGGAGCTTCCCGTACGGTGGGCGGCGACCGGCACCTCGTCGATGCCCGCCCTGAAGCGCTTCCTCGAGGCCGAGGTCTCGTACAGGACCGGGCAGTACCGCGCCGCGGTGACCGGATACGAAGAGGCCATCGCGCTGGACTCCATGTACGGGCTGGCCTACTACCGCCAGAGCCTCGCCGGGGAATGGGGCGGGATGGGGTACTCGAACTTCCTGGCAGAAAGGGCCTTCGACCTCAGGGAACAGCTTCCGTGGCTTGAAAGCCAGATCGTCCAGGCCCACACGCACTACCGGGCGCACCGGGACAACGAGGCCGAGCGAATCCTGCACAATGCGGTGCGCCGCCACCCGAACTCCATCGAGGGGTGGTACCAGCTCGGCGAAGTTCACTTCCACCGGGGCCCCCGTCGGGGCGACAGGATTTCCGTCTCCCGCCCGGCGTACGAGCGAGTGCTCGAACTCGACCCGTCGAACATTCAGGCGATCGTGCATCTAGCCCGGATCGCGGCTCTCGAGCGAAGGGAGGCGGATCTGGAGGAGCTGGTGCAGCGGTACGCCTCCCACGTCTCCTCCGACGAGGGGCGACTCCTGGAGCTCGAGGCCTACCTGGCGCTGAGCCGGGGCGATTCGGCGGAGCTGGAGCGCATCAACCTGGGGCTCGAGCAGGACTCCGACAATCGGCGACTCCTGACCGCCGCACGAACAGCCATCTTCGGGACCGACCTCGAGGGATCGCTCGTTCTCCTTTCCCCCCTCTTCGAACCCGGGTACGAAGGGCGAATCCAGGCATCAGCCCACTTCCTGGCCGTGCAGATCGAGCTGGCCCGAGGTCGCATCACCGAGGCCGAGCTTCACAGAGAGCGCATCGAAGCGCTCAGCGCGGGTGGTGCGGCCGTGGCTCAGGCCCAGATCGCCCTGCATCCGTCCTTTCCCCCGGACGAGCAGCGGCTCGGCCTGGCTCGCGAACTCCTTCTGAACTGGGACGCCGATGTCGGCGGAGATCCGGGAATCGCCTTCGCCCTGTCCAGTCGGGACATCGGCAACGCGGCGCCTCGAGCCTACTACCTGTCCCGGGTCGCAATGACTCTCGACCAGGTGGACGAAGCGCGCCGCTGGCTCGATGCCCTCGAGACCGGCTCCCATGACGCCGTCCCCGAGTACGGGCGAGAGATCCGGGCCCGACTGGCCTGGCGCGAAGAGGGTCCCCTCGAGGCCCTCCGGATCCTCGAAGCGGGGGGACCGCTCGTAGGCCTCCCCTACTCCTCGGCCAGCTCCATCGACGCGCCGCACCTGGATGCGCGGTACCTGCGAGCAGTGCTCCTGGGTGAACTCGGGCGGACGGCCGAAAGCCGTGCCTGGCTCGACTCGCTGATCGATGACTACATGTTCGGCATCCAGTTTCTGCCGATGGTGCGATAGGCCGCGATCCGCCCCCAACGAGTGGTTGCCCTTCGGGCCCCTCGTTACATTACCCCATGTTTACCCGCCGCGCGGCACTGTTCCTGGCAGCCCTCACCCTCGGGGCACCGACCTCCGCCCTCGGGCAGTCGGGCCAGCCCACCGGGCCCAGCCTCGATCCCGCGCGGGAGCTCACCCAGTACACCGTCGAGTCCTGGGGAGAGCGTGAGGGGCTCCCGCAGAATTTCGTCCACTCGATCGTCCAGTCGGCCGACGGCTACCTCTGGCTCGGCACCGCTCGCGGCCTCGCCCGCTTCGACGGCACCCGCTTCACCATCTTTGACCAGCGAAACGTCCCGGCCTTCGAGACCAATTGGGTCAAGACGCTCTGGGCCGACCCCGACGGCACGGTCTGGATCGGCCTGGAAGGGCAGGGGGTCCTCCGGTACCGCGACGGCGAGTTCACCGCACTCGAAGCGAACCGCGATCTCGCCTCGGTCCGGATCAACACCCTCTTTCGCGACGCCGACGGCGTCCTCTGGGTCGGCACCGAGGGGGGTGGGATCGCGTGGCTCGACAGCGACGAACGCTTCCACGGAGTCGACACCTCGGACGGCCTCTCCGACAACACGGTCCACAGCATCACGCAGGACCGCACAGGCGCCATCTGGGTGGGGACGGTGACCGGCCTCGACCGGCTCCAGGATGGGCAGATCCAGAGATGGGGGATCGAAGACGGCCTCCCCGACGATCACATCTACCAGGTGGTGGCCGACCCCTCCGGCGGGATCTGGATCGGGACCGCAGCAGGGGGTCTGGCCCGTCTCGACGCCGAGGGCATCACCACCTACGGCCCCGCCGAGGGACTGACCGACCCCATCGTCAACGCCCTCTTCCAGGATCGCAGGGGCACCCTCTGGATCGGCACCAACGGCTCCGGGCTCTTCCGTCTCGCCGATGGGAGGATCACCCACCTGGACCGGGAGGGGGGCTTGCCCTCGGACCTGGTCTGGGACATCACCGAGGACCGCGAGGGTAATCTCTGGCTAGGGCTGGCGGCCGTGGGCCTGGCCCGACTTCAGGACGGCGTGTTCCGCACGATGGGTGAGCGCGAGGGCCTTTCGTCGCCCATCGCCCTCGCGCTCCTCGAAGACCGCGACCAGACGATGTGGGTCGGCACGGCCGGGGGCGGCCTCAACCGGATCCGAAACGGCGAGATCACCACCTTCACCACTTCCGATGGCCTGGCCCACGACATCGTCCTCACCCTGGCGCAGGGCATGGAGGGCGATATCTGGATGGGCACGGTCGCGGGCGGGATCACCCGCATTCGGGGCGACGACGTCCGGACCTACACCCTGGCCGACGGGCTGCTCAGCCTTCAGAACACCGTGATCCATCCCGACGGCGAGGGGGGATTCTGGCTGGGCACCAACGGGAGCGGGATCCAGCGATGGTCGCCCGACGGGGTCTCGCAGGTCTACACACAGGCCCAGGGGCTGCCCAGCGACTTCATTACCGCGCTTCGGCTCGATTCCGGAGGACGCCTGTGGATCGGGACCCGCGGCGGGCTCGCCGTGCATGATGCCGGCGAGATCCGCGTGATCGGTGAGCCCGAGGGGATGCATACCGACGGCGTCAACGCATTCTTCGAAGACGCATCGGGCGCAATCTGGGCCGCCACCATGCGGGGGCTGGTCCGGATTCGCGACGGTGTGGTCCACCATTTCGAGGAGAGCTCGGGGATGAGCACCTCGGACTACCTGGCGGTGGTCGAGGACCATCTCGGCTACCTCTGGCTCAGCTCCAACCGGGGCATCACTCGGGTACTGCGCGCGGAGCTCGACGAGGTCGCCGAGGGCGACCGGATCGCGGCCACGACCGAGACCTTCGGACGCGCCGACGGCCTCCGGAGCGCCGAGGCGAACGGGGGCGTCCACCCTGCCGGGCTCCGCCGGGCGGACGGCTCCGTCTGGTTCCCGACCATGGCGGGGGCGGTCGCGGTCGACCCCGGCTCCGTGGATCGGGACTGGTCGCCCCCCATCCCCCTGGTCGAGTTGGTGGTGGCCGGTGACACCATCGTCCCCACCGGGCAGCCGATTCGCCTGCCGCCCGGGCAGCGAACCCTCGACTTCCATTTCACCGCCCCGATCTTCACGGCCCCCGAGCGGACCCTCTTCCGGTACCGCCTCGAGGGCTTCGACACCGAATGGGTCTATCCACAGGACCGGCGAGCCGCCTACTACACCAACCTGCCCCCTCGGCCGTACCGTTTCCGCGTCGGCACGGGGGCTCCCGACGGCAGCTGGATCGAGAGTGAGGCCCTCGTCGAGGTCGAGCTGGCCCCGCAGGTCTACGAACGACGGTCGGTCCAGGCGCTCCTGCTGCTTCTCCTGCTGGGAAGCGCACTGGCGCTCTACGGGTGGCGGGTCCGGCGCCTGAGACGTCGCGAAGCGGAACTCCTTCAGATCGTGGCCGAACGGGAGCGGACCGAGGAGCAGCTGCGGGCCAGTCAGGAGCGATTGCGGATGGCTCTCGAGGCGGGCCGCATGGGAACCTGGCAGTGGGATCCCACCCACGACCGACTCCTCTGGTCAGAAGGCATGACCATGCTCTTCGGCTGCTCTCCTCAGTCCCTGGCGGAGCTGCCCGATGCCCTGGCACGCGCCATCCATCCCGACGATGTTCCCGAGGTCGCGCGTGGTCTTGAGGAGGCCGTCCGGACCGAGCACGAGGCGAGCGTGAGCCTCCAGTTCCGAAGCGCCGAAGGAGAGACCGAGCCCCGACACGTCCGTGTGCGCGCCCGGGGTGTCCTGGGAGAGAGCGGCGCGGACGGAGCCCGTCACCAGCGCAAAACGGTGGGCGTGGCCTGGGACATGACCGACATGGTGCGGGCCCAGGAAGCCCTCCAGAAGAGCGAGGGGGATCTGCGGCAGGCCCAGAAGATGGACGCGGTCGGGCGGCTGGCCGGCGGCATGGCCCACGACTTCAACAACCTGCTCTCGGTGATCGGGGCCAACGCCCAGCTCGCCTACGAAGACGTGCCCGAAACCAACGAGCTGGCCCGCGAAGAGATCCACGAGGTGATCCTGGCCGGGGAGCGGGCCGCCCAGCTCACCCGCCAGCTCCTGGCCTTCAGCCGAAAGCAGGTGCTCGAGCCGCAGGTGCTGGACCTGAACGAGGTGGTCCAGTCGGTCGAGCGCATGCTCCGTCGCCTGATCCGCGAGGACATCGTAATGCAGACCCGCCTGCACTCCGCGCCCTGCGAGGTGCTGGCCGACAAGACCGGGGTCGAGCAGATCCTGGTCAACCTGGTCGTCAACGCCCGCGATGCCATGCCGGGTGGCGGCACCGTCGAGATCTCGACCGGCCCCGCCGACCCCGAGGGCTTCTTCGTCCTGTCGGTGCGGGACACCGGCACCGGGATGGACGAAGAGACCCTCCGCCAGGTCTTCGAGCCCTTCTTCACCACCAAGCGGCAGGGCGAGGGCACGGGGCTGGGGCTGTCGACCGTCTACGGCATCGCCAAGCAGTCGGGCGGCTGGGTCGATGTCGAGAGCGAGGTGGGGGTGGGGACGGTGTTTCGGGTGTTTCTTCCCTGTGCTCCGATCGGCGCAGCGTCCGAGTGATACCTCTCACCTCGACCCCCATCCCATGACCATCCTCGTCACCGGCGCCGCCGGATTCATCGGGTCCCACGTCACCGACTCTCTACTGGCCGACGGTCACGAGGTGATCGGTCTCGACAGCTTCGACGACTTCTACGGGCGGGCGATAAAGGACGAGAACCTCGTTCAGGCCCGGGACCACGCGTCCTTCCGACTCGTGGAGGGTGATATCCGGAACGCCGAGCTCGTCCGGGGGCTCCCGGACGATATCGACGCCGTCATCCACCTGGCCGCCCGGGCGGGTGTGCGCCCCTCCATCGCGCAGCCGGTGCTGTACACCGACGTCAATGTCATGGGAACCGCGGTCATTCTCGAACTGGTCCGCGAGCGAGGGACCCCCTCGTTCATCTTCGCCTCATCCTCGTCCGTCTACGGCAACACCCCAACGGTCCCGTTCTCCGAGGACCACCCTGTGGACCATCCCATATCCCCCTACGCGGCCACAAAAAAGTCCGGCGAGCTTCTGTGCCACGCCCATCATCACCTGCATGGCACGGCCTGCCTCTGCCTGCGCTTCTTCACGGTGTATGGACCCCGACAGCGGCCGGATCTGGCGATCCGCAAGTTCAGCCGACTCCTTCTGGCCGGAGAGCCCCTCCCCCGATTCGGTGACGGGAGCACGGCCCGCGACTACACGTTCATCTCCGACATTGTCCAGGGAGTCCGCGGCGCACTCGACTACAGCCAGACCCATCCGGAGTGCTTCGAGATCGTGAACCTGGGCGAGTCGCAGACGATCCGGTTGTCCCGGATGATCGAGACGCTGAGCCGGGTCTTCGACCGGGAGCCCGTTATCGATCAGAAGCCCCCTCAGCCCGGTGACGTCGACCGAACCTTCGCCGACATCTCCCGCGCTAGAGCCCTCCTCGGCTACGACCCCCGGGTGGACTTCGACGAGGGGATCGAGCGGTTCGCCCGCTGGTATCGGGCCACCGGCGCCCGTCAGGACACCATCTCGGTCGAGTAGGATCCGGGGCACGATGAGCCTGGGCCACTTGCCGGCGGACAACGGCACCGAGGTCCACCGGGGTCGGCGGCGCTGCAGGCCCCCTGCGAACCGCGTTTCGGATTTGAACCTGTGACTAAGGGCGTTTCCACGGCTCCCGCGGAGCTTCGGGCATGGGAGTCGCTAGTAACCTCGTTGGCGATGTGACCGATGACGTCAACGCGTCCACCTTTCGCGCTCAGCGGCATTCTCAGAGGTCGCCGACCCCCCGGATTATATTTAAGGGCGAGATGCGGAGTCCCTGATCCCATTGTGGGACAGGGGTTTCCTGCGATTGTCCAACGAACGGGAGGTGGGGATGGGATACGGAACGGGGGAGCCGGGAGATGGGGTACGGGTGGAGGGTCGCGGGGTGGA
>SLBA01000198.1 GCA_007126575.1 Gemmatimonadota bacterium
CACGGTCCCCCTCGAAGCGGCCCAGCAGTTCGGGCAGGAGGCTCTCGGGGTCCATCTCGGTCAGGTGCCGGCCGTTCAGCCAGTCGAGCCGGTCCTGGTCGAAGACCGCGCTCTTCCTGAGAACCCGGTCCAGCGAGAAGGCGTCGACGAGCTCCTCGCGGGTGAAGATCTGCTCGTCGTCGCCGGCCGACCATCCGAGGAGCGCCAGGAAGTTGACCATCGCCTCGGGAAGGATCCCCTGCCCCGCGTAGTCGCCTACCGCGGTGGCCCCGTGCCGCTTCGAGAGCCGCTTTCCGTCAGGTCCGAGGATCATCGGGACGTGCGCGAAGTCCGGAACCGGCTGGCCGAGCGCCCGGTGCAGGAGGATCTGTTTCGGCGTATTCGAGATGTGGTCGTCGCCCCGGATCACCAGGGTGATCTCCATCTCGCCGTCGTCGGAGACCACCGCCAGGTTGTAGGTGGGGCTCCCGTCGGCCCTGAGGATCACCAGGTCCTCGATCGTGGCGTTGTCGAAGCGGGTCTCGCCGTGCACCCGGTCCTCCCAGCTCGTCTCGCCGTCGGGGACCCGGAAGCGGATCGCGAAGGGTTCCCCGGCCGCCGCCCGCTCGGCGGCGACCGCCCCGCCCATCGCCTCGGCGCGCTCCCTCGGGTAGCGCAGCGCGCGGGCGGGATCTTCCTGCCGCACCTCGGCAAGCTCCTCGGGCGAGACGAAGTCGCGATAGGCCTTCCCCTCGTCGAGAAGCCGCAGCGCCTGCGTGCGATGCCGCTCGACCCCCTCGCTCTGGAAGTGGGGGCCCTCGTCCCAGTCGAGGCCGAGCCAGCGCATCCCCTCGAGGATCGCGGTGGTCATTTCATCGGAGGACCGATGTCGGTCGGTGTCCTCGATGCGAAGGATGAAGACGCCGCCCTCCCTGCGGGCGAGGAGCCAGTTGAAGAGAGCGGTCCGGGCCCCGCCCACGTGCAGATAGCCCGTGGGAGAGGGAGCAAAACGTACGCGAAGTGTCATGTCAAACAGATAGAGAAGCCGGATCGCGCTGTAAAGGTGACGCCTTCTTTAGAAGGCCGTTGAAGAAGTACAGGGTGCACCGTTGGGAGCCCCAGGGGCCCAAATCGTAGGCGGTTCGTCGAAGGCATAGCCTTGCGCTACGTCGAGGCGAGCCAACGACCGAGTGGGGCCCCTGCGGCCTCAACCCGAAGGGGGACGGGGGGTTGCGGCCCCGGATCTTCGTTGGACCGCTTCACCGATGCTACCGCATCGCTTTCAGCGGCCCGCCTTGACCGGGACACGCAAGACCCCGTCCCGGTGCACCCTGTACTTCTTCAACGGCCTTCTAGCTCCTCGTCGGTGCGGCCGATCCGCTCGAAGAGCAGGTAGAGCGCCGGGGTCGTCGTCAGCACGAAGATCGTGGATGAGAGGAGCCCGCCGATCAGCGCGTAGGTAAGGGCGTTCCAGATCGTCGCGTCGGCCGAGGGCATGAAGAGCACGAGGGGCAGGAGCCCCAGCACCGTCGTGGTCGTCGTCATCAGGATCGGTCGGACCCGCTCGAGGGTCCCGCGGGTGATCGCGTCGAAGATCGACAGCGTCGTTTCGGCCCGCACCCGGTTGATGTGGTCCACCAGGAGGATCGCGTTGTTCACCACGATGCCCCCCATCATGATCACCCCGATATACGCCTCCCTCGTGAAGGTCGCCCCCACGAAGTAGAAAGTGAGGAAGACCCCGATGAGCGCCATCGGCACGGCCAGCAGCACGCACAGGGGTTGTCGCACCGATTCGAAGAGCCCCGCGGTGACCATGAAGACGAGTCCGAGCGAGACCAGGAGCACCAGGAGGAACTGCTGCTCTTCGGCGCTCGAGATCACCCACGGGGTCCGCTCACGGATCGAGTACCCGGCGGGGAGCACGGTGGCGTCCATGACCTCATCCCTGATCATGTCGCCGAGCCGCCGCGGACCCCGGAACTCGTACGCGATCGTGCGTTCGTACTGCTGGTCCTCGCGGTTGATGATGCTCAGCACCTCGCGTTCCCTGACGTTCACCAGATCGCCGACCGTGACCCGCGCTCCCCGCGAAGTCGCCACCACGGTGTTCATCAGGTCCAGCACGTCGGCGTCTCGGTAGCCGGCGAACTTGACCTCGTACTGCACCTGCTCGCCTCCGAGCTTGACCGAGCCGGAGCGCCCGGCTCCCCGGAGCGAGGCCTGGATCAGCTGAGAGGCCTCGGCCACGGTGATCCCGTGCCGGTTCGTCGACTCCCGGTCGACGGAGGCCACGAACTCGGTCGACCGGGTCCGGGAGAAGCCCGAGGTGGCATTCGTGTTCACCTCGTGGATCCGGGTGTGCACCTCGAACCGTTGCCCCAGATCCTCGGCGAGCTCCGCCAGGCGCTCGTAGTTGTACCCCAGCAGGGTGATTCGGTAGTTGGGGGCCGAGCCCCCACCCCCTCCTCCGAACGAGGGGCCCTGGCCGAAGACGCGTATGTTCGCGCCACTGAAGTTCAGTCCGAAGGCACGCAATCGGTCCTCGATCACCAGGGGCACCGCGGTGAACTCCATCTCTTCGGGAAACTCCACCACGATCGACGCGCTCTCGCTCCCCACGTTGGCCTCGAAACGCGAGACCTCGGGCATCGTGGCGAGGCGGTCCTCGAAGTAGCCGGTGAGCTGGTTCACTCGCTCGAGATCGGTCCCTCTCGGCATCGTCATCGTGATCCGGACCGTGGAGCGCTGAATTCCGGAGCCTCCTCCCCACACCACGCCCCGGTTCACGTAGTTGTCGAAGAGGTAGTAGGTGCCGCCGAAGCAGAGCGCCGCCACCAGGACCGTGACCCAGGGGAAGCGCAGGGTGTAGTGCAGCAGCCCCGAGTAGAACTGGATGTACAGAGGGGTTTTCTTTCGGGCGTAGAGCGGGACGCTGCGATCCAGGTCGGTCGCCGGCCCCGCGTCCACTCCAGCGGCTGCCGACGCTTCGGTTGGCCCGGACCCGGCATCCACCGGCCCCACCGCCACCTCGGCGGCCTCGGGGTGGTCGCCCAGGACCCGTGCCGCCAGCGCCGGGATGAAGGTGAAGGCCACGAAGATCGAGGCCACCAGGGTAAGCGCGACCACGATCGCGAGGGGCAGGTAGTAGATACGCAGCTCCCCCTGCAGGTACAGGAAGGGGAGGAATACGATCAGGGTGGTCGCCGTCGACGCCAGGATCGGGAGGATCACGTCGCGCCCCCCCTTCTCGGCGGCATGGAAGCTCGAGACGCCTTCCTGCCATTTTCGGAAGATGTTCTCGAGCACCACGATCGAGTTGTCGACGATCAGCCCGAAGCCCAGCGCCAGCCCCATGAGGGTGAGCAGGTTCAGGGTCAGCCCCCCGAAGTAGATCATGTTCAGCGCGATCAGGATCGAAAAGGCGATCGTGCTGAAGATGATCCCGGCCGTGCGGAAGGAGCGCAGGAACCCGAGCAGGACCAGGAAGATCACACCTGCCGCGATCAACGCCCGGGTGCGCAGGTCGGTGAGCTGCCGCTGGATGTCCTCGCTCTGGTCATCGATCAGGATCAGCTCGGAGCCGGCGGGATTCATCACACTCAGCTCTTCGATCCGGTTGCGGACCTGTTCGGCCAGGGTCACGGTGTTCGTGCCGAACTGCTTGTAAATCCTGAAGCCCACGGCCGCCTGGCCATTGATCCGGTAGTGCGACCGCGCCTCCTCGAAGGTGTCGCGCACCTCGGCGACGTCGTCGAGCCGAAGGGGCAGCGCCCGCAGAGTCTGGGGGGAGAGCGGGAGGAGCGCCTCGCGCAGGTCCCGGGCCGTGGTCGGCCGTGAGCGGATCGTGAGGGCCCACTCCCGGTCGCCGTCGCGGATCGCCCCCGCCTCGCGCACCAGGTCGAGCTGGTCGATCGCCGCCGACACCTGGTTGGGGTTCAGCCCCAGGGCGGCGATCTGGTCCTCGTCCAGCTCGATCTCGAGCAGCCGGGCACGCCCACCCTGCAGGTCGACGTCGGACACCCCGCGGATCTGCATCACCTCGGGAATGATCGTCTGCTCGAGGTGGGCCCGGAGCCCCTCGAGCGTCAGGGGACCCGTGAAGGTATACGCGAGGAAGGGCCGGGTGGCCTCCTGCGCGAACTCCCGGGGCACGTAGGGCTGCACGTTGATGCGCGACACCCCGTCGGGGAGCTCGTCTTCGAGGGTGGCCAGCCGCTCCATCAGATCGAGGCGCGTGAACTCCATGTCGACATCGCGCTGAAACTCGATCCGGATGGAGCCCTGACCCTCGCGGGTGGTGGAGCTGATCGACTCCACTCCCTTGATTCGCTGCACCTGGGCCTCGATCGGCGAGGTGGCGAAGGCCTCGACCGTCTCCGGCGAGGCGCCCGGCCAGGAGTACGAGAGGGTGAGGACGGGAAATTCAGCGTCCGGAAGAAGTTCGATCGGAATGTTCTGCCACGCCGCCACCCCCAGCAGCGCCACCGAGATGTAGATCATCGCCACCGCCACCGGGCGGCGGATCGAGAGTCCGATCACCGGGAGCCTCCCGGCTGCGGGAAGGCCGGCCCCACCGCGCCGCCCCGGTCTTCAGGCTCGCCGGAGGGGACCAGCGACCTGCGGCGGGTCGCGTCCTCGCCGAGCACCGCCATCCGGGCACTCTCGACGACCGAGAAGAGCACCGGCACGATGATCAGGGTCAGGAGCGTGGCCAGGAGCAGCCCCCCGATCACGGCAATCGCCAGCGGCGCGCGCAGGTCGGCGCCCCGCCCGATCCCCAGCGCCATGGGGGTGAGTCCCAGCACCGTCGTAGCCGTCGTCATGATGATCGGCCGGAGCCGGACCCGGCCGGCCTCGAGGATCGCGTTGCGCAGGTCCATTCCGCGCTCCCGTGCCTGCACGATGAAGTCGACCTTGACGATCGAGTCGTTTACCACGATTCCGACAAGGATCACGATGCCTATGAGCGACATCGTGTTCAGTCCCTGCCCGGTGACAAGGAGGGCGAGGATCGCCCCCACGAGCGCGAGCGGGACCGCGGCCAGGATCGTTCCCGGATGGAAGAAGGACTCGAACTGGGCGGCCAGGATCATGAAGACCAGGATCATCGCCAGCCCGAAGGCGAAGGCCAGGTCCCGGAAGGAGCGGGCCATCTCCTCGTTCTCGCCCCCGACCTCGACCCGCAGGTCGCCGGAGAGGGGGAGCCCGGCCAGCGCACGGTCCACCTCGTCGAGGGCGCCGTCGAGCCCACCGGAACGCACATCGGCCAGAACGGTGACCACCCGGCCCTGGTTCTCGCGTCGGATCTCGGAGGGGCCCATGACGAGTTCGACATCGATCAGCTCGCGCAGGGGCACCTGCTGGACCTGCAGCTGCTGGAGCGTCTCGACGTTGTAGCGCAGTTGGTCCGGAATCCGGACCATGACGGGGATCCGGCGGTCGAACTGCACGAACTCGGTGGCCCTCACCCCGCGCATCCCCTGTTCCACCGCCGAGGCCACAGCGTTCGCGGTGAGCCCGTAGCGGCTCGCCTCGTCGCGGCGCACCTCGACCTCGTACTGCGGCTGACCCCGGTCCGCGCCCACACGCACGTTCGCCAGCAGGTCCTGGTCGCGCAGGAGGGCGGCGACCTGGTCGGCGTAGACGAAGGCCCGGTCCAGGTCCTGGCTGCGGACCCGCACGGCGATGTCCGCATCGGAGCCGCCCAGGATCTGGCCCAGGGCGGTCGCCTGACCGGTCAGGATCGTCACCACCCCGTCGGGCGCCGCGGCAGCGAGCGACCCGCGCAGCGCCTCGACCACCGGCTGGGTGGCCGACCCCGGCGCGAGCCGCACCTGGAAGCGGGCGGTGTGCAATCCCGTCCCCTCGTCCGACTGAACGAACTGGCGGGGGTCGCGACCCACGGTCCCGAAGACCGCATCGACCTCGTCGTGGCCCAGCAGGACCTGCTCGATCGCCTGGGCCACCTCGTCGGTCCGGTCAAGGGCGGTCCCCTCGGCCAGCTCGACCCCGACCTCGAAGGAGCCCTGGTCGACCCGCGGCAGGAGGTCCCGATCGAGCACGAGGCCCGCCAGCACCGCACCCCCCAGGGCGAGCGAGGCGAGCCCGAGCACGCGTCCGCGGTGGTCGAGCGACCAGTCGAGGGCCTGGTGGTAGCGCTCGGCGAAGGCGGCGAAGGCCCGGTCGAAGCCGTCCAGGAGGGGGCCGAAGAGCCGGGACGCTCCCCGCGCCAGCCCTCCACCCCAGAAGCGAAGCAGCTCGACCACCACGGCCTTCAGGAGGCGCAGGATCCAGAAGGGCAGGCGCCAGAGGGTGTGAAGGAACCAGAGGATCGTGCGGAAGACGCCCTGGGGGCGCGGGCCCGGGGGGAGGTCTCCGGGACCGACCGTCTCGATCGGGGCCTCGCCGATCCTGAACCGCGCCGCCATCGTGGGCAGGAGGGTCAGCGCCACCAGGAGCGAGACCAGGAGCGAGAAGGCCACGGCCAGCGAGAGATCGCGGAAGAGCTCGCCTGCGACCCCCTCGACGTAGATGATCGGGAGGAAGACGGCGATCGTGGTCAGGGTGGCCGCGGTGATCGCGCCCCCCACCTCGCGGGCCCCCTCGGCCGACCCCTCGATGGCGCTGGCGCCGGCCTCGCGGTGGCGGAAGATGTTCTCGAGCACGATGATCGAGTTGTCGACCAGCATCCCGACGCCGAGCGCCAGCCCGCCCAGGCTCATGATGTTGAGCGACACCCCGAAGGTGTCCATCAGCGCGAAGGTCCCGATCACCGAGATCGGGATCGCGAGCGCGACCGCCACCGGGTAGCGGGGCTCCCGGAGGAAGAAGAAGAGGACGAGGAAGGCGAGTACCCCTCCCATGATCAGCGCGGAGACGACGTTGTCGATCGACTCGCTGATGAAGCCCGCCTGGGAGCTCGCCACGTCGAGGGTGACCTCGGGGAACTCCGCGCGCAGCAGCTCCATGACCTCCTCGACCATCCGGGCGACCCGGACGGTGTTGGCCCCCGCCTCCTTGAAGACGAGGAGCCCGACGGCCTCCTGGCCGTTGTAACGGGCCAGCGCCTCGCGATCGGCGAACCCGTCGACCACGGTCCCGATGTCGCGCACGTAGACGCTGCCCGAGGCGCCGCCGCCCCCCTGCTGCGAGACCACCACGTCCCGGAGCTGGGCCACATCGGTGAACTCCCCCAGGGTGCGCAGCGGGTAGCGGGCCCGACCCTCACGGATCGTGCCCCCGGAGCTGGCGAAGTTGGCCTGATCCAGGGCGTTCGCCACATCCTGGATCGAAAGGCCATAGGCCTGCATCCGCTCCGGGTCGACCTCGACGACGATCTCGCGGTCCAGCCCTCCGGCAACCGAGGCCTGGGCGATCCCGTCGAGCTGCTCGAGCCTTCGTCTGAAGACGTTCTCGGCGAGTTCCTTGGTCTCCCACAGGTCGGCGCCCGCGACCGAAAGGACCATGATCGGCTCCGACTCCGGGTCGACCCTCAGGATCTGCGGACGCGACGCCTGGTCCGGAAGGCTGCCCCGGACATTGTCGAGCCTCTCACGGACGTTCAGCATCGCGAAGTCCATGTTCGTGCCCCACGCGAAGCGCAGGGTCACGAGGCTCACACCCTCGCGCGACACCGACGAGGTCCGCTCGACCCCGGGGGTCGCGGCCACCACCGACTCGACCCGCTCGGTGATCAGGCGCTCGATCTCGGACGGGCCGACGTCGGAGTAGGCGGTATAGATGACGAGCCGGGGATAGCTCACATCGGGGAGCAGGTCGATCGGGAGACGCGCAAACGAGATGACGCCGAGAAGGATGACCGCCAGGAAGAGCATCGACACCGCCACCGGGCGGCGTACCGCGAGTCTCGAGAGCGACACCGTCAACCCTCCCCGCCGTCGGAGTCGGGCGCGGTCTCGAGCAGGGAGCCATCGGGGATCTCCAGGGGGATCCCGATCGCGCGCTCGAGGCTGATCCGCGCCCGCTCGAAGTTGAAGCGGGCCTGCAGCGCCTGTCGCCGGGCCTGCGCCGCCGATTCCGTCGCGGACTGGAGCTGGAAGAAATCAACCCGCCCGAGGCGATACGACTCGAGCTGCAGGTCGAGCTGCTCCTGGGCCAGCTCGACCCGCCGGTCCTGCAGAACCACCGAGCGGTAGGCGGACTTCAGGTTGACCATGAGGCTCCGGATGTTCTGGTCGAGCTCCATCCGGACCTGGCGGAGCTGCTCTTCGGCGTTGACCACCGTGATCTCACGGCTGCGGGCGGTGTTCCTGCGATTGAAGTACTGGCCGAGGTCGGGGAAGCTCAGCGTCACCCCGATGTTTCGCGACCACTCGCCGTCGGGGTTCACCTGGAAGAAGGCCTCGCCGCTCTCCCGCACGAACTCCTGGCGTCCGGTGCTCATGTTGAAGTTCAGGGTGGGAATCCATTCGGCCCGGCCCTGCTGGACCTGACGCCGGGCGCTCTCGATCGAGGCCTGCTGCTGCAGCACCGAGGGGGCCTGGTTCTGAGCGAAGGCCACCAGCTCCTCCTCGTCGAGTCGGGCGGGGTCGAAGATGCGCACGGGCACTTCGACGATCCGGAAGGGCTCGAGTTGCGGGTCGCCGATGAGGTTGCGCAGCGAGAGGATCGTGTTCTGGTAATCGAACTCGGCGTCATCGAGCGCGTTCTCCTGCTCCGCAACGTCGAGCTCGGCGGCCACCAGGTCGATCCGGTCCCGGCGGGCCAGCCGATACAGGCGCTCGGCCGCGTCGCGATTGAGCTCGGCATTCTCGAGCAGCTCCCGCTCGAGCGCGACGGTCAGGCTCTGCTCCTGCGCGTCGAAGAAGGCCTGCGTCAGGTCGGCCTCGAGCTCCTGGTACTCGCGCACCAGGTTCGTGCGACGCAGCTCCGCCTGCGTCTCCTGTTCGCGCAGGTTCAAAAAGTCCGAGAAGTTCACGCTCAGGTTCAGGCTGGCGCCCTGGTTGCTCCGCGAGGTCTGGATCATCGCGGTCTCGGGGTTCGGGAGCGGATTGCCGAAGAAGTCCTCGGCTACCGTCTGCCGCTGCCAGTTCATCGAAGTCGAAAGGAAGGAGACGCTCGGCGATGGAAGGATGCTCAGCCACGCCTGTCGCCGTTCGATCCAGTTGAGCTCCAGGTTGTTGGAGCTCTGCCGATAGGAGGGATTCGAAGCGATCGCCCGCCGGAAGGCCTCTTCGAGGGTGAGGTCCAGCGAGTCCGTACCCATCGCGGTGGATGGAGGATCGGCCGGACCGGCGGTCTGGGCGGAGAGGTCACCCGCACCGGCACCAAGCGACACGAGCGACACGAGCGACACGAGCGACACCAGGGATACGGTCCGGATCAGAACCCACGCGACACCCCTCTTCATCGGCCCGGAATCCCGCCCTCGGCCACGACCTGGTCGGCGTCGACCAGTCGTATCCTGACATCGTGGCCGATGTAGTGATGGGCGGTCGTGAGCACGATCTCTCCGGGCTCGACCATGTACGTGTCCTCGGCCGGGACGATCTCGATGTGCGTTTCGTTGCTGTAGCCCGTCGTGACGTAGCGCCAGTCGGTCACGCCCTCGCCATTCTCGTTCAGCTGCGTCGCCACGAAGACGACCTTCCGCCGATCGTCCCCCCGCTCGACGATCGCCTCGCGCGGCACCAGGATCCGATCGGGGTACGCCTGGCCCTCGACACTCACGGCCGCGTACATGCCGGGGCGGATCATGCCCCCGGGATTGGGCAGGGTCAGCGTCACCCGTCCGGTCCGGTTCTCGGGATCGACGAGCGGATTCACCGACTCGACACGGGCCTCGAAGGTCTCGCCCGGGATCGCCGTGAACCGGACGGTCGCGCGACGCCCCGTATTCAGGTAGAGGATGTCGGACTCCAGTACGTTCACCTGCACCCGGATCGGGTCGATCTGGACCAGGGTGAGGACCTCGGAACCCGCTGATAGGTACGCGCCCTCGACCGCCTCCAGGTCGGCCACCCGTCCCGAGAAGGGGGCTCTCACTCGCGTGAGGTCCATGTTCAGTTCGGCCTGTTCGACCTCGAACTCCGCCGCCTGAAGCCCGGATTCGATTCGGATCAGCCGTTCCCTCTCGGCCCGCTCCTCGGGGGTGAGGGGGGACCGGAGCGACCCGACGTCGCCGCTGTACAGCTGCCGCTCCTGGAAGTCGGCCTCGCGCGCCGCGAGCTGGGCCCGGGCCTGCGCCAGCTGAATCGCGGCCTCGACCGTGTCGAGCTGAACGAGGATCTCGCCCGCCTGGACGAGCTGGTTTTCGCCGACGAAGACCTCCTCGACCACACCCGAGGCCCGTGCGGCCACGAGGCTGCGTCGGTTGGCGTCCGCCTCGCCGTTGGCGGTCACGTTGATCCAGAGGGTATCGCGCACCACCTCGGTGCCGGCGACCGGCTGGGCCCCCGCGAATCCGGCCGCCGAGGCGACCTCGACCCCTTCGGTGTCGGGCAGCTCGGCCCGCTCCGTCTCTCCGTTGGAATCAGATTCACTGAACATCTTCCAGGCCACCCCACCTCCGACGACCGCGAAGATCATGGCCACGGTGAGAAGACTCAGGACGCCTTTGGACAACTTCATCGGCTCCACCTGTTGAGGACTCGAGGGCAATCAGGGAATCAGGGAAACGGACCCCCGGGGAATCGGCATCGCGTCAGCGCGTCAGGGGCCCAACCGAGGGTGAGCCGGGGTGCGGTCCCCTCCGGAACCCCCTCCCGGTGTAGGACGTGAGCCGAGCGCGAAAGGTTGCGCGCGCGGCACGTTTCCGTTCGGAAAAGCTCTGCCACGGAGCCGGGCCGATCCATGGCAGGAGCGGGCACATCACCCTTCGCGGATCAGAATACGGGCGGGTCGGCCGTGTGTCAACGAACCCATTCGTCCTAAAGGGAGCCCAGACCCCTCCAGGCCCACCGCCAGCGTCGTCGGAGCTTCAATCCCCACCCGAGCTGATCTATACTCGTATCCGTACCCGGTACGTACCTGTCACTTGATCCCTTCACCCCGGTCGCCCCCGATGCTCGGCATGCCCCTTCCCCTCCCCACGGCCCCACGCGCCGTGATCGTTCTACTGGCCGCCGCCATGGCCGTGGGCGCATTCGGGCTGACCGGGTGCGGGGAGCGGGAGGACTGGTCGCCGATCGACGGCCCGTGGGATCCGGATCACCCGGAGGCGAGAGCGATCCTGGAGCCCCCCGCCGCCACCGACCCGATCGATGACGAGATGGCCGACGCGGGGGAGCGGTGGTATCGGACACGGGGGTGCCTGGCGTGCCATCGGGTCGATGGCACCGATGTGGTGGGACCGGCACTCAACGGGATCACGACCCGAAGAAGCTACGAGTGGTACCGGGCGATGGTGATGAGCCCCGACTCGATGATCCGGGTCGATCCGATCGCGCAGCAGCTCACCGAGATCTATCGGGTCCCGATGCCCGATCAGGGGGTCGACGAGCTGCGCACGCGAGCGATCTGGGAATACCTCAGGCGGGTTGACGCTCGGCCGGGTCCTCGGGGGAGCTGACGGTCGGGCCCCCGTCTCCATAGCGGCGCTCGACGTACGACAGCAGTATCCCCTTGAACTCCTCGACCAGCCCCTCTCCCTTGAGGGTGGTGAAATGCTCTCCGTCTACGTAGACCGGGGCCTTAGGCTCCTCGAAGGTACCGGGGAGCGATATCCCGATGTCGGAGTGCCGGGACTCTCCGGGGCCGTTCACCACGCAGCCCATCACCGCGACCGAGAGGTCCTCGACCCCCGGATACCGGTCCCGCCAGACGGGCATCTGCTCGCGCAGGTACCCCTGGATGTCCTGGGCCATCTCCTGAAAGAAGGTCGAGGTGGTCCGCCCGCATCCGGGGCACGAGGTGACCTGCGGCTCGAAGCTGCGGATCTGGAGCGACTGCAGGATCTGCTGGGCGACCTTGACCTCCTGCGCCCGGTCCCCCCCGGGCTCGGGGGTCAGCGAGACCCGGATCGTGTCGCCGATCCCGTCGATCAGAAGGGGCCCGATCCCCGCCGTGGTGGCCACGATCCCCTTCGCTCCCATCCCCGCCTCGGTAAGCCCCAGGTGCAGGGGGTACCGGGAAAGGGGCGCAAGCTGACGGTACACGGCGATCAGCTCCGGGACCTCCGAGACCTTCGCGGAGAGCAGAATGTGATCGGCGGGCAGCCCCGTCTCTTCGGCGAGTTCGGCCGAGCGCATCGCGCTTTCGACCATGGCGTCCCGCAGGACCTCCTGCGCGCCCTTTGGCTTGGGGAGGGCCGAATTCCGATCCATCAGTTCGGTCAGAAGGTCCTGGTCCAGCGAGCCCCAGTTGACCCCGATCCGGACCGGCTTGCCGTGGTCGGCGGCGATCTCCACGATCGTACGAAAATTCTCGTCACGGCGCTTCGTGCCCACGTTGCCGGGATTGATCCGGTACTTGGCGAGCGCCCGGGCGCACTCGGGGTGCCGGTCCAGGAGGAGGTGCCCGTTGTAGTGGAAGTCCCCGATGATCGGAACGTCGACGCCGCGGTCGGCCAGCCGGCTCACGATCTCGGGAACCGCCTTCGCGGCCGCGTCGTTGTTGACCGTGATGCGAACCAGCTCGCTTCCGGCCTCGACCAGCTCGGCCACCTGCTGCGCGGTCGAGGCGGGGTCGGCGGTGTCGGTGTTCGTCATCGACTGGACCACCACCGGGTGCTCGCTTCCAACCTTCACCCCGCCGATCTCGACGGTGTGGGTCTCTCTTCGCTGCCAGATGCTCACGGAATCTCCATACATGGGCGGTGAAACGTCGGGAACGGTCCCCGCGGGACGGAACCGTCGGACGGGACGTTCGACGGTCCCGATCGGCTGGAATCTAAGGAAGCCCGCGATGGCCTCCAAGGTTCCACACCCCCGTCCGCGAGGGGCCGGCAAGCTCTCCCCCTAGCATCACGAGCCGGTGTCCCCCCATCTTTAGGGTCCACGGGAGGGCATGGGTGGCAGAGTCGGACCGCGTGCGGGCTGACGCGTCCGGCGCACCGGCACGATCCTGATCCACGGTCTCTCCCGCACAATCCCGGATTCGAAGGAGTTTCGATGGAGATCACCCGGAGCACCCTGCTGCGCACCCTGACGCTCGTCGCCCTGCTGCCACTGGCGGCCTGCGCCGGCGACACCGAGGCCCCGATCGAGGACATGGACACGGCACCGCAGGCGGCCCCCGAGGCCGCACCCGCGGGTGAGATGCTGCACCACACGATCGAGCTCGGCGAGATGAACGACTCGGGGGTGAGCGGCGAGGCCATGGCGATGCACTCCGATGACGCCGTGGTGATCATGATCGAACTCGACGGACTCCCCGGCGAAGGAGAGTACGATGCGCACATTCACACCGGAAGCTGCGCGGACGGGGGCCCGGTCTCGGTCCCGCTGGACCCGGTCATCGGCCTCCCCGACGGGACCGGAGCTTCGACCACCACCCTCGAGATCGACGAGATCGACCAGGATGAGCCGCACTTCATCATGGTGCATGGGCAGGGTGGAAACCCGATTGCGTGTGGAGACATGGAGGGGCACGGGCACTGAGGCCCGGCCCTCACCCGCACCATGACCCGTCGAACGAGGGCCCGCTCCCCGCTGACCGATGTCTCGCGGATCGGACCCCTTCTCGTGATGGCCCTCCTCCTCCCGGCGGATGCCAGCGGGCTCACGCAGGATGCCGACACCCTGACCGACCGGACGACACCAGCCGAGGCGGTCGACGCGTCGCCCTGGACGCAGGACGGGGAGCTCCGGGTCGACCGGGACCGCAGGGCAGTGCAGTTGACCGCGAGCCTCCAGACCACGGCCTTTCTCGGCTCCGCGCCTCCCGATCACCAGTACCACGCCCTCGTCCACCGGGGGGGAAGCGCGGCCGGGAAAGCGCTCTTCGTGACCGACGCCTCGGACGCCGACATCGCGCGGATCCTGAGGGAGCTCGGCGCCCGGGACGAGGGTGGTGTGCCGATGTCCGCCTGGAACCTTCGGTGGGTCCCACTCGTACCGCAGCCCGACACCCGCGTCCGGGGGACCCCGATCGAGGTGTGGGTGGAGTGGGACGGTGCCGACCGGGCGTACACCCTCGACGAACTCCTCGAGGACCCCGGCGGCAAGGGGATCGACATCCGGTTCGGTGGCAACGAGGAGCACGACCACCACTGGGACTCCGGATGCATTCTCTGCCTCTTCTCATGTCCGGGAGGGGTGGTTTCGAACGCCGCCTACACCATCCGCGATCACCAGCGAGGGGTCACCACCTTCGATCCGGGGGAGCGGCTCCCGGCGGACGGAACCGAGGTGACGATCACCTTTCTTCTGGATGGGGGGTAGCTTCCCATTCGCTGCAATTTCAGTCAATCCAAGGATCATTGATGTCTGACGTGAAGATCACCATCGTACCCGACGGCCCGCTCAAGGTGGAGGGGCCGATCGACCTGCAGGACTCCGACGGAAACCCGGTTCCGACCCGCGAGGGGAAGGCCGCCTACCTCTGCCGCTGCGGCGGCTCGAAGAACAAGCCCTTCTGCGACGGCACGCACTCCCGAATCGGGTTCGCCGGGGCCGAAGCCGCCGTCCGGGCCGCGGACCCGTCGGGCGACTGAGAAGGGTGACGACGCGGACCGGGTGAGCCGGATTCGGGCATCATTCGAGGGAACCACGGAACAAGACGCTCCCGGCCGTGGTCCTTACGGGGGTACTCACCGTCGGCGGCCGGGGATGGATTCCGGATCCGTCGGTGTGAGCGGAGATCTCCTTCGCTCCCAACCCTTCCCGTCCGGGGACCGAACATGCGCATCGCTACGGGCACCCTCATCGCCCTTCCCTTCGTAGTCCTCGCCACCCTGTCGACCGTCTCGACGGCGCCGGCCGCCGCGCAGGGTGCGGGTGGAGCCGAGGTCCGTCGCTCCCTTCCCTTCGCGGCGGGCGAGACCCACCGGTTCGACGTGCGCTTCGGCGTGCTTCGGGCCGGTCGCGCCGAAATGTCGGTGAGCAACGGCCCCCGGATCCGGGGCACCCAGACGATGCGCTTCGATCTGACGCTTCAGGGAGGGATCCCCCTGGCCCGGGTGGACAACCGGATCACCTCGTGGGTGGAGCCTCGCCCTTTCCGCAGCCTGCGCTTCATCCAGGACCTGGACGAGGTGGGCACCCAGCGCTACCGGCAGTTCGAGATGTACCCGGACTCGGGCTTCGTGAGCTGGGAGCACGGCGAGGGGGGCCGCGAGGATCTGCCGTCGAACACCCCGCTAGACGACCTCTCCTTCTTCTACTACGTCCGGACGCTGCCCCTCGAGGTCGGGGACCGATACGAGCTCCCCCACTATTTCCGTGATTCCGGAAACCCCGTGGTGATCGAGGTGCTCCGCAAGGAAGAGATTCGGGTGCCCGCCGGCCGCTACCAGACGATCGTGGTGCGCCCCACCTTCCAGACCAGCGGACTCTTCGGCGAGGGAGGCGAGGCCGAAGTCCACTTCTCCGACGACCGGAGCCGCATCCTGGTCAAGATCAGCTCGCGCGTGTCACGGATCGGGTCGCTCACCCTCAGCCTCCGCGAAGACCCCCGGCTGTAGGGCCGTCTCCAGAGGGACCGGCATCTTCGGGGTGGGGGTTGCACGCAGGCTGCCCACCCGAGAGCGTTGAAGGGTCCGGATTCGATTCGAATCCACCGATCACTTCGACCAGGGAGCACCCCGGAATGACGACCACGCCCCGCTTCTTCGAGCAGGTCAATCGCTATTTCGACCGCGCCAACGCCTTTCTCGATCACCCCGACGGGCTCCTGGAACAGATCAAGCAGTGCAACGTGGTCTATCACATCAGCTTTCCGGTCCGCCTGGACGACGGTCAGATCGAGGTGATCCATGGCTGGCGGGCCCAGCACTCGCAGCACCGGCTTCCCGTAAAGGGGGGCTTCCGGCTCACCCACCACGCATCGGAAGACGAGGTGACCGCTCTCGCGGCCCTCATGACCTACAAGTGCGCCATGGTCGACATCCCCTTCGGCGGCGCCAAGGGGGCGATCAAGATCGAGAAGGATCGGTACTCCGACCGTGAGCTCGAGCGAATCATCCGCCGCTACACCTACGAGCTGATTCAGAAGAACTGCATCGGTCCCGGCCTCGACGTTCCCGGCCCCGACATGGGGGTCGGCGAGCGCGAGATCGCCTGGATGGCCGACACCTACATGGGGCTTTCGCAGGGGGACCACGCGGCCGCAGGGGCCGTCACCGGCAAGCCGGTCTCGCAGGGAGGGGTCCGCGGCCGGGTCGAGGCCACGGGCCGGGGCGTCTACTTCGGGGTTCGGGAAGCCGTCTCGATCGCCGAGGACATGGAACCGCTCGGGCTGTCGGCCGGACTCGACGGCAAGACCATGGTCGTGCAGGGGCTGGGAAATGTGGGCTACCACGCGGCCAAGTTCCTGGGGGCCGATGGGGTGAAGCTCGTGGGGGTGATCGAGCGCGAAGGTGCGATCTACGACCCGGCCGGGCTCGACGTGGAGCTCCTCTTCCAGCACCGGGCCGAGGGGGGTTCGCTGCTGGATCTGGACGCCTCCGAATCCATCGAGGGGGGTCGCGAGGGCGCCCGCGGGCTCGAGTGGGAGTGCGACATCCTCCTCCCCGCCGCGCTCGAAAGCGTGATCCTTCCCGAGAACGCCCCGCAGATCCGCGCAAAGATCATCGCCGAAGGCGCGAACGGGCCGACCACCGCCGATGGAGACGAGATCCTCAACCAGCGCGGTGTGCTCCAGCTCCCCGACATGTTCCTGAACGCGGGCGGAGTCACCGTCTCGTACTTCGAGTGGATCAAGAACCTCACCCACCTGCGCTTCGGTCGCATGGAGCGTCGGTTCGAGGCGGCCTCGAACGATCGGATCCTGCGCGCCGTCGAGGATCTGACCGGAAAGCGCTTCAACGGACAGGTGTTCGAAAAGATCGCCGTTGGCGCCGACGAGGAGGACCTCGTAAACTCGGGGCTCGAGGAGACGATGATCAACGGGTATCACGAAATGCGGGACATCGCCCGCTCCCGCGACACCGACCTTCGCACCGCCGCCTTCATCGCAGCGATCCAGAAGGTCGCCCTGGCCTACCAGGAGCGCGGCATCTTCCCCTGAAGTCCGGCACACTCCAGTCACACGGGCAACAAAAACACGGACCACCAAGAAGGATGGTCCGTTGCTAGAAAATGGCGTGGTTAAGCGGAGGGGGTGGGACTCGAACCCACGCAGGATTTCTCCTGACCTCGGTTTTCAAGACCGGTACGTTAGCCGCTCCGTCACCCCTCCGAGATCCTTTCCGGCGGCTCGCAAAGAGCGCCCGGAGCGGGAATTCCTCCCGCTCCGGGCGCTCTCGGTTCCGCGAGCCGAAGTAAAGGTACGGCATGAGCGCCGGAATCAGAATACCTGCACGCTGCGGTGTGAAGGCGTTCCGGAGCTGCGGTCGCCTCAGTTCGCCATGATCACCCGATCGACGACGTGAATCAGGCCGTTGTCGGCCGTGTGGCCGGACTCGGTCACGGTCGCTTCATTCACCCGCACGACATCGTCTTCGATCGTGACCATCAGCGGCTCTCCGAAGGCGGTCTCGACCATGTCCCGTTCGGCGAGCATCGCGGCGTCGATCTCACCGGGGGCCAGATGAATCCCGAGCAGGCCGGCGAGAGCCTCGGGATTCTCCAGGAAGGCCTCGAGCTGCCCCTCGGGCAGGCTGCGGAACGCGTCGTCGGTCGGCGCAAAGAGCGTGTAGGGACCATCGGTGGCCAGGGCCTGGTCGAAGGCCGCGATCTCGAGCGCCTCGAGCAGGATCGTGAACTCCCCCTCCTCTTCGAGCACGTCGATCAGGCTTCGATCGAAGGGGGTCTGGGCGTCGGCCGCGCCGGGAAGGAGGAGAAGGGCAAAGACCAGGGAGGAAAGGACGGAGGCGACGACTGCTTTTTTCATGACTGGCTCCTGACCGCAATAATAGTAAAGACCACTGACCAAACGCACCGATCTACCGTATCACTATCTGTGAAACGGGGGCGTCATTGTTATTTACTATAGAGTCGCCGCCATGTTCCGCCTTATCATGTTTTCGCATAACGCGTGTGCGGACATACACCCGGGCAAGCCATTTATGCGAAAACATCATAACGGTCAGTGGCGAAAGAGCCGTCGCCCCGTGAAGATCATGGTCATGCCATGCTCGTCGGCCGCCTCGATCACCTCGCTGTCGCGCATCGATCCGCCCGGCTGGATGATCGCCCGAACCCCGGCCTCGGCCGCCGCGTCCACCCCGTCGCGAAAGGGGAAGAAGGCGTCGGAGGCCAGCGCCGAGCCCGCCAGCTCCAGCCCGGCGTCGGCGGCCTTGCGAACCGCCGTCACCGAGGCGTCGACGCGCGACATCTGTCCGGCGCCGATCCCCAGCGTCGCCCCGTCCGACGCCAGGAGGATGGCGTTCGACTTCACCCCGAACACGGCGGCCCAGGCGAAGGACAGGTCGATCTGCTCCGCGTCGCTCGGCTGGCGCGCGCTCACGACCTTCCAGTCGGGGTTCACGACCCCGAAGAAGGGGGGAACCGGGGGCGTCTGCGCGAGCAGCCCACCGTAGACCCCGCGCACCACCCGGCCCGCGGGGTGATGGCCGTGGGCGGCGAGGAACCGGGCAGCCGACCGGGCGTGGGCGTCCGAGGCCATTCGGGCGTCGAAGGCGGCCAGCGCCTTGGCCCTGAGGGGTCCCCTGACGCCCTCCCCGCTCCCGGGATCCAGATCCATCTGGGGGAAGGTGAGGATCCGCAGGTTCTTCTTGCGCGTCAGGACCTCCATCGCCTCGTCGGTCACGGCCGGCGCGACCAGGCATTCCACGAAGAGCTCGGCGATCCGCTCGGCGGTGTCGGTGTCGACCCGGCGGTTCATGGCAATGATCGAGCCGAAGGCGCTCATCGGATCGGTGCGCAGCGCCTTGTCGTAGGCCTCGGCGAGGGTGTCGCCGACCGCCAGTCCGCACGGGGTCGTGTGCTTCACGATGCAGACCGCGGGGTGCGTAGACAGCGCGAAGGGGGCCAGGCTGAGCAGGGCGCCGTCGAGGTCGAGCAGGTTGTTGTAGGAGAGGGCCTTTCCATGATGCTGGGTCAGCCCGGCGACTCCCCCCGGCGGGGCGTCGGCCGGGGTGTAGAAGGCCGCCTCCTGGTCGGGGTTCTCGCCGTAGCGGAGGGGATCTCCGCGCATGAATCCGTCGAGCAGAAGAGAGGGCAGCGCCGGCGAGAGCTCGGTCGGGGCCGGAGACTCGGCCTCGGACTCGGAGCCGACGGGGGGAGCGCTGTCCAGGTAGGCGGCGACCGCGGCGTCGTAGGTGGCGATCTGCCGGAAGACGGCCGAGGCCAGGCGGCGCCGGAGGGTCGCGGCGGCCGGCGACTTCGGCTCGGCGTCGAGGGACTCGAGCACCTCGGGGTAGTCCCGGGGATCGACGACCACGTAGAGGTGCGCGTGGTTCTTGGCGGCGGCCCGGATCATCGTGGGCCCTCCGATGTCGACCTGCTCCATCGCCTCGCCCACCGGGACCCCTCCCCGGCTGACCGTCTCGCGGAAGGGATAGAGGTTCACCGCCACCACATCGATCGGGGCGTAGCCCAGCTCGGTCAGCGCCATCAGGTCCGAGGCGACGTCGCGCCGGGCCAGCAGCGGTCCGTGGATCGCCGGATGGAGTGTCTTGACGCGACCGGCCATGATCTCGGGATGGCCAGTCACGTCGGAGACCGGTGTGACGGGGATGCCCTCGTCCACCAGGTGGCGGGCGGTCCCCCCGGTCGAGATGATCTCGAAGCCCCGGTCCACGAGACCACGGGCGAAGGGGACGATTCCGGACTTGTCGGAGACACTGAGGAGCGCGCGGCGGCGAGGGGTCATGGCGAAGCGTGTGTTGAGTCGAGAGGGTCGAGGGGGCGCGGAGGACGGCCCTCGAGGATGGCGCGGGCGAGGTGATCGGCCACGCGTGGATACAGGCGGTGCTCCACCTCGAGCACACGTGCGGCGAGGCGGTCGGGGTCGTCGTCGGGACGGACCGGTACGATCTCGCGGGCCAGGGCGTCTCCCCGGTCGTAGGCCTCGTCGACCAGGTGCACCGTGACACCGGTTCGGGTCTCGCCCGCCGCGAGGACCGCTTCGTGCACCCGCCGCCCGTACATTCCCCTGCCCCCGAAGGCCGGGAGGAGCGCGGGGTGGATGTTCAGGATCCGGTCACGGTAGGCGGCCACCACCTCGGGTGGGATCATCCGCAGGTACCCGGCCAGGAGGATCATCCGGATCCCGGCCTCGTCGAGCATCTCCAGGAGGGCCGGGGCGTCGGTCGGGTCGATGGGTCGGGCGTCGCAGCCGAGCGCCCGGCCCCGGGCCAGTACCGGTGCATCGGCCCGGTCGCTCAGGACGAGGGTGGGGATCCAGAGTCCGGCGTCGGGGACACGGTCCGGGGGCGATCCCACGCGCCTCGCGAGCGATCGGGTGGCGTGCGCGTGCAGGGCCGCGACGTTGGACCCGCGGCCCGAGGCGAAGAGCGCCGTCGGGATCGGGAGTCCGTCGAGCGAGGTCACGCGAATTCCCCAGCCCCCCCGCGGGCCTGGGAAATCAGGAAGGGGTTCCCCATCCGCTCTCCCCCGACCGTCGTGGGGGGGCCGTGCCCGGTGAACAGGCGGGTGTCATCGGGAAGCGAGAGCACTTCGCGGCGGATCGACTCCATCAGCTCCTGCATCGAGCCCCCGGGAAGATCGGTGCGCCCGATCGAGCGGTGGAAGATCACGTCGCCCACGAGCGCCACGCCATCTCCGGTATGATGGAAGATCACGTGGCCCGGGGCGTGACCGGGGGCGAAGCGGACCTCGAAGCTGGTGTCGCCCAGCGGGACCGGCGTCCCGGGGTTGAGTTCGGCGTCGATCGGGGGCATCGGTCCGGGCGAGGGGAGGCCGAAGGCACGGGCCTGCTCCACGGCGCCTTCGTAGAGGAAACGATCCGCCGGGTGCAGGTGGATTGGTGCGTCGATCGATTCCCGCACCACGGGGAGCCCCTCGACATGATCGAGATGGCCGTGCGTGAGGTAGATCGCCTCGACACGGGCGGCGCGCCCCCCGATCGCCGCGACGATCTCGGGGGCCGTGTGGCCGGGATCGATGACCGCGAGCGCTCCCGTGGCCAGGCACTCGACCAGGTACCCGTTCTCCTGGAAGGGCCCCCCGGGGAACGAGTCGATCTTCAGGCTGTCGCCCTCGTGAACCACGGTTTCCTGCGAAGGGGAGGTCAACGGGGACCGATCAGATCGTGAAGGAGCTGCCGCACCCGCAGCCGCCCGCCGCAACCGGGTTCTTGAAGGTGAATCCCGAGCCCATCATGGTCGTGACGTAGTCGATCTCGACGCCCTCGAGATACTGGGCGCTGAAGGGATCGACGAACACGCGAATCCCGTCGGAGAGGTCGAAAACCTCGTCCTCTTCCTCGGGATTGTCTTCGATATTGAGGCCGTACTGGAAGCCCGAACAGCCGCCGGGCAGTACCGCCACGCGCAGCCCCGCCGTCTCGCCGGCCCCATGCTCCTGCATGAACCCGTGAACCTTGGCGACCGCGTTTTCACTCAGATTGATCTGCATATCCGAACCTGCTCTTGTCGGGGTGTCATCGCACGTCTGAAAGCTACCCGGGAGGCCGCCCCGGGGTCAAGGCATCGCGGGGGCTCCCCGGGGTTCGCGGGCGGGGTCTCCGGCAGCGCCTCCATCCGGATCCCCGTCGGGATCCCCATCGGGGTCCCCGTCCGGGTCGTCCTCGTCGGGGTCCTCCTCGGGCTCGGGCTCCGGGACCTCGAGCTCCGCCTCTCCCCCTCCGCCGGAAATGCCGTTGATATTGGTCACTCCCGTCACCTCGACCATGTACACCGCACCAGGCTCGAGGGGGCCGTCGAGCACGAAGACGATCTCCTGGGCCGGGAGGAGGGGCTCGTCGTCGAGCGGGGCGTCGGGGACCTCCACCGCCTCGAGGTCCTCGACCTCGTCGGGATCGATCGCGTCCGGGTCCACGGCGTCGGGGTCATCGGGGTCGCCGGGTGGGTCGGGGTCGGTCTCCTCCTCGGCCTCCCTGCGGAGGGCCTCGCGGGCGTCCCACTCCCATCGGTGCAGAATCTCGACCACCTCGGGGGCCTCGCCCTCCTCCCGGGAGATCAGGGCCCGGAGCCCCTCGAGCGACGCCTCGGGGTCGAGATGATCGTCGAAGCGGGCCTCGACCGTGAGGGAATCCACGAAGGAGACCCCCGCCAGCACCGCGGCGGTGGTGTCGGGCTCAAGGAGCGCCAGGTCGGAGAGGATCAGGGTGTCTCCCATGACCACCTCGACCTCGATCGAATCCTGGGGCTCGTTGAAGTCCGGCTCCCGGTCCCGGTTGAGATCGTTGTAGGCCGTCACCCGATACCGACCGGAGGGGAGGTACTGGAAGGCGAAGATCCCCGTGGAGTCGGCCACCGTGGAGTGGGTCGGGCCGTCGGGGAGCCGCCGCGCGTCGACCCGCGCCCCATCGACCTCCTGCAGGGTCAGTCGATCGATCAGGATCCCGGCGAGCAGGTTGGGCTCGAAGTCGGGACCCGTCGAGAAGAAGAAGTCGAAGGGCTCCTCCATCCGGTTCTGAAAGAGGTCCTGCAGGATGGGGAGGATCGTGATCTGGTAGACCGTCTCTTCCCGGAAGCCGCCCTCCATCGAGATCTCGATCCCGCGGCGCCGGTGCGAAACCTCAACCGTGCCGGTGCGCGGAGAGACCACGACCGCGTCACGCAGGGTGCCGGACGAGGGGCGCTCCGACACCCGCCGCTCGAACTCCACCCGCAGGGGGCCTCCGAAGGGCGAACGGATCTCGAAGGTGTCGGGCGAGACCGAGATCACCTGCAGTGGGGTCTCGGGGACCGGCCCCCCGGCCGGCTGGCTGGCCTGGGCACATCCGACGGCCACCATCCCGAGCCCCACGATCAGAAGTGCCAGGCGCCTCGATCTCATTCGACCCCCAGGGCCCGGAGCTTGTCGTTCAGCTTGTCGCGCTGATCGCGGAAGGTCGCGGCCTTGTCGCGCTCCTTCTGCACAACCTCGTCGGGGGCCCGCGAGGTGAACTGCTCGTTCCGCAGCTTCTTCTCGGCACCGTCGAGCTGCGCCGACAGGCGTTCGATCTCGTCCTGCAGCCGCTCCCGCTCGCGGTCCAGGTCGACCAGGTCCTCGAGGGGCAGGAAGACCTCGGTCCCGTTTCGAAGGACGGCGGTCGCCCCCACCCCCCGACTCTCGGCGCTGCCGAAGTCCACCTCGGACACCCGCGCCAGCTGCTCGAGAAGAGCCGGGTCGGACTCCAGCGCACCCCGGAAGGCGGCCGGCGCCCCGGTCAGGACGAGGGCCACCGGCTTCCCCTCCCCGACCCCGTACTCCTTTCGCAGGCTGCGGACCCCCCCGATGAGCTCCTGCAGGTCGGCAACCACCGCTTCCGCCTCGGCGTCTTCGTGCCTCGAATCCGGCTCGGGCCACGGGGCGACGAGGAGCGACTCCGGCCGCTCGGAGCCCTCGGGCCACGGGATCCGGTCCCAGAGGTGCTCGGTCACGAAGGGCACGAGCGGGTGCAGGAGGCGCAGGATCGAGTCGAAGACGTGCGTCAGGACGGCGCGTGCCGTCTCGCGGCTCTCCTCGCCCGCTTCGCCCCGCAGACGGGACTTCGACATCTCGAGGTACCAGTCCGCGAAGTCCCCCCAGAAGAAGTGGTGGATCCGGTCGACCGCCTCGTGCAGACGGAAGCGCTCGAGCTCGCGAGTCATCGAGCCGGCCGTGTTCGAGAGGCGGCTCAGGATCCAGCGGTCCGCCAGCTCCAGCGATCCGTCGAGCTCGTCGATCGGGCGCACCGGCTCGTCGCCCACCGACATCAGGGTGAATCGGCCCGCGTTCCAGAGCTTGTTGGCGAAGTTGCGGCCCGGGGCGAAGGCAGCCTCGAGGTCCTCGTGGTCGAGGTGAATATCGGTGCCGACCCCGCACATCGAGAGCACGGTGTAGCGCAGGGCGTCGGCCCCGAAGCGATCGACGACCTCGATCGGGTCGATCCCGTTGCCGAGGGACTTCGACATCTTGCGGCCCTGCGCGTCCCGCACGGTGCCGTGCAGGAAGACGTCGTGGAAGGGGGCCTCACCCCGGAACTCGTAGCCCGCCATCACCATCCGGGCGACCCAGAAGAAGAGGATCTCGGGCGCGGTGACCAGGGTGTGGCCGGGGTAGAAGGCCTTCACGTCCTCGGTCTCTTCGGGCCACCCGAAAACCGAGAAGGGCCAGAGCCACGACGAGAACCAGGTGTCGAGGACATCGGGGTCCTGCTCCAGCTCCGCGCCGCCGCATGCCGGGCACTCGGTGGGATCGACGCGCGCGCAGATCGTCTCGCCGCAGTCCCCGCAGTACCACACGGGGATCCGGTGGCCCCACCAGAGCTGCCTCGAGATGCACCAGTCGCGAATATTCTCGAGCCAGTCGCAGTAGACCTTGGTCCAGCGGTCGGGGTGAAAGCGCAGCGTCCCGTCGCGGGCAGCGGCCAGCGCCGGCTCGGCCAGCGGCTTCATCCGGACGAACCACTGGTCCGAGAGCCGGGGCTCGACCACGGTCTCGCAGCGGTAGCACCGGGGGACCGAATGACGGTGCGGCTCGTCGCCCTCCAGAAGCTCCAGCGCGTCGAGAGAATCGAGGACGGCCCGGCGGGCGTCGAAGCGATCCATGCCCCGATAGGCCTCGGGGGCGTTGTCGTTCATCGTCGCCTCGGGCGTGAGCACGTTCCGGATCTCGAGCCCGGTGCGCCGCGCGATCTCGAAGTCGTTCGGGTCGTGCGCGGGGGTGACCTTGACCATCCCGGTCCCGAACTCCGGATCGACCCACTCGTCGGCCACCACCGGGATCGTCCGTCCGCTGAGCGGGAGGTCGACGCGGGCCCCGACGAGCGCGCGGTACCGTTCGTCGTCGGGGTGGACCGCCACGCCGGTGTCGCCGAGCATCGTCTCGGGGCGGGTGGTCGAGACCGTCAGGTACCAGCGCCCGTCGTCGAGTCGGCCGAGCGCCTCGGCTCCCGCCGCCCGCGCCGCCTCGGCCTGCGGCCAGGACGCCTCGGGCAGGGGGTAGCGCAGGTGGTGCAGCCGTCCCTCGGTCTCGGATCCCTCGGCCTCTTCGTTCGAGAGCGCGGTGCCGC
>SLBA01000197.1 GCA_007126575.1 Gemmatimonadota bacterium
GCACGCCGGATGGCCGGCGGGATCGTCCGCGTCCAGGACCTTGATCAGGAGCGCGCCGACCTCGGGGGGCAGGGTGGCAGGGATGCGGACCATCCCGTCCTTGCCCGTCATCACCTTGAGCGCCCGCTTCACATGGCGGCGCCGTTAGGCGTGGAGCTCTCCCCATCTCTCCAACTCGCGGAACTCCGAGACCTGCCGCTCCAGCTCATGCGCCGTGCTATCGCTTGCCATCGGCAGCAGCTCGGACTCGTTGTCGGGTGTGGCGACACGGACGAGCGCCCGCACCTTCGAGTAGGAGAGCCGCCCGTGCGCGATCTCGTTCGAGATCCGGGGCAGGCCCACCAGCTTGCGGGCGACCCGAACCCGCTCGCGAGCGGTGATCCGGCTCATCCCGGTGAAGTTCTCGAGCCAGGCGGCGCAGTCACGGTGGCCGTCGAGCTCCCATTCCTTCCGCCGGTCGAACTCGGCGATCATTACAAGCAACCGATAATCCAGCGCAGACGAGTGCGCCGCGACCCGGATGATCCGGCTCCCGAGCTCCGCGACGAACTCCTCGTGGCTGAGCCCCCCCAGATCCGACAGGTCATGTGGGCGATCCACCGATTCCGCGGGATCGCTCCGAGGCAGCGCCGGTCGAGCTCAGGATTCCGGGTCGGTGCCGATGAGGGTCTCCGGATAAAATGCGGCCCACGCGAACCAGAAGGCGGGATGGGCATCGGGGACCGGAGCCAGCCGCTCGCCGACGCGCTCCCCCTCGACGGCCTCCCCGTCGAAGCGCCAGACCGAGCCCGACTCCTCGTCCACCAGGATCGAGCCCTCGAGGCGGAGGGTGACCGGATCCCCATCGGGGGTCCGCGGATGGAAGGCCGCCGCACTTCGGGCCTCGGCGTCCCATATGACCACGATCTCGCCGTCGGAGCCCTCCAGCCTCAGGAGCTGAACATCAGCCCCGGCCTCGAGGTCGCCGAAGGGGAAGGCCACCCCCTGGCCTCCGGCGGCACTCGGAACTCCCAGAACCCGTTCTTTGGGGGGACGACGGGGATCGGGCTCCGCCTGCGGATAGAGGAAGCGGTCGTTGTTCCGGTTTCGGTAGCTGCCGTAGGGATAGAAGGAGTAGTTGAACTGATACCCCTGAAGAGACCCAAGGACGAGGCCGTCGGGATGCAGCTCTCGAAACGCTCCCCAGCTCATTTCCTGCGACGGACGCGGGTTCAATGACCGACCCACAACGGAGCCGCATTGGGCCTCGCCAGTCATCTGTTGCCAGAGAGAGGGCCCGGCGGAGCGCTCGTACAGGAGCAGGTTGTTCTGATACACGAAGCCCGAGACCCCGAAGGTCAGGCCTCCCACCGAGCCCCGGCTGAAGACCCGACTGGAGCCCGAGAGCGCGCTATGGGTGACCACGATGCCGGCCGACTCGCTTCCGCCCGGCTCAAGGTTCACCACCTCGTGGTACCAGAGAATGTTCAGGGGAACGGCCAGCCGGATCCCATCGAGGTCGAGGACGATGACCCGATCCTCATCCGCCAGGTAGTCCGCCCCGGTATGGGTCGCCTGCACGATTTCCGGGTTCTGGAGCGACGGAAGTCCGTCCTGCCCGGAGCCCGTGGCGACCACCTCGCTTTCAGGGATCTGGCACTGGAAGTCGATCTGCTCGGGTGACGATGGCGAGGAGAGCTCCAGGCACCCCGCTCCGGTCAGCGCGATCAGGGCGACGATGGGCACCAGCCCGCCGCCATACGGGCAACGGCGCCGGGAGGGGCGACGGGAAGCGTACCTCGGTGGACCGAACATCACTCGACTCCGGGATGAGGGGATGCCCTCCAAATCCCCCCGACCCGCCCGGGGGTTCCCCCGCACCGACTCCGACATGCTCGAACGGGTCGCAGGAAGGCCTACGACAACATGCGAGTCGACTACTTCAAGCGATAGTAGCCATGGAAGACGTCCAGCCGTTCCCGATTGGCGCCTCGGGGGAAACCGGACTAATCTGAGCTCATCGTGGCTCGCACACGGAAGCCCTCGATGGACTCACAGAACCCTCCCCGACGACCCGATCGCCCCGGGGCACGGCGCCGCTGGGGATTACGCAAACGGAACTCGCGGACCGGATGAAAATTCCGTTCCAGCGCTTGAACAGCCTGGTGAACGTCCGATGCTCATGGACTCTTTGTATCTGGGACTTGGACTGGCGGCGCTCATCGGCGGCGGATCCTGGCTCGTGCGAGGTGCTTCGGCTCTGGCTTCCTGGCTCGGTGTGGCTCCGATCCTCATCGGATTGACGATCGTGGCGTTCGGGACTTCCACGCCGGAGCTGGTCGTCAACGTGTCCGCGGCCCTCCGTGGAAACACCGAGATCGGTTTCGGGAACGTGGTGGGATCGAACATCGCCAACATCGGCCTTCTCCTTGCGTTGACTGCGATCATCACCCCGCTGACGATCCACCGGACCCTGGTGATCCGCGAGATTCCGATGATGATCCTGGCATGTGCCGCTGCTTTGGTCCTGGCTGGGGGTGCTTTCGTCGGTGAGGAGATGTCGGGCTACGGCCGTGGCGATGGCCTGATGCTCCTTCTTCTGTTTACGGTGTTCCTTTATTACACCATCGGGGAGGCACTCGAGCAGAGGGGCGAAGCGAACGACCGGTCTGCCGAGGGTGCCACCACGCCGGGTCCCGCCACGCCAGAAAAGCGACCTCCCTTCTTCGTGCCTGTCGTGGGAGGCCTCGTCGCGCTGATTGTGGGTGGAGAGCTCACCGTGCGCGGTGCGATCGGGGTCGCTGATGCGATCGGGATCTCCGAGGCGGTGATCGGGCTTACTGTCGTCGCGGTTGGAACGAGTCTTCCGGAACTTGCCACAACGCTCTCGGCGGCGCGGAAGGGTCAGGGGGATCTCGCCATTGGAAACATCGTAGGCTCGAACATCTACAACTTGTTGTTCATCTGGGGGTTATCGGTCACTATCGAACCGAGCGCCCTTCCGTCCGGCGGTGCCGTGGATCTTTTGGTCATGACAGGCTTTTCGCTGTTACTGCTCCCCTTCGTGATATCGCAGAATCGTCTGGGTCGACGCGAAAGCGTCGTGATGCTTGTGGGATATTGTGTCTACGTCGGATGGCTCGTGATCCGTTGAGTTGGCGTCCCTCGTGACTGGGAGGCCTGAGGCGGTGAGGTGCGACCGGTTCTTCCCGCCGCCTCCCGGCCCGTCGCAGCATCCCCAGGACCCCGAGCAGGGTTCCGGCAACCGGGCGTCTGGCCTTGTCGGATGGAAGACGTGGCCACATACTGACCGCGTTTCCGTCCAGCGACTCCGACCCGGGATGAAACGCGATATGCCCCTTCCGACGATCCGCACATTGATGTTGCGGGAACTGAGAGCCCTTCGGCGCGAGATCGAAGCGTATCCCGACGACGCATCGATCTGGACCGTGCCTTCGGGGGTCGCCAATTCCGGCGGTACGCTGGCGCTTCATATCGCGGGCAATCTTCAGCACTTCGTCGGGGCGACCCTGGGGGACACCGGCTACGTTCGGGACCGCGCCGCGGAGTTCGAGGGCCGGGCCCTCGGACGTGACCGCATCCTCGAAGAGATCGAGTTCGCTTCGCTCGCGATCGACGCCACCCTGACGCACTTCGACCCCGGCCGGCTCGACGAACCATATCCGGTCGAGGTCGGCGGAAGTTCGATCCCGACCCGGGACTTCCTGATGCATCTGGCGTCCCACCTCGCCTATCATCTGGGTCAGGTCGATTATCACCGTCGGATCATGACCGGGGACGGGCGCACAATGGGTACACAATCGGTTCCCGAACTCCGGTCTCCCAAGGGGTCCTGAACCCGGATGACGCCCTTCAGTCCGCGACGACGACCGGACTATCGACGCAGCACAGCGAAGGCGAAGCCGCGACCCCGACCCTGCTGCACGGCCTGCGAGACCCAGAGTGTGGCCAGGTGCTCCAGTTCGCGCGAGCGGTGCAGCGGGCCGGCATCAACGGGCTCGAAGCCCAGGGTTTCGGCGAGGTCGGCCACGGTCGCCTTGGCCTCGTCGTCGTCGCCGGCGATGAACATGGCGGGGCGGTGAGTGCCGTAGTCGGCGTCGAGCATGTTCTCCCATCCGGTGGTGTTGAAGGCCTTCACGACGCGTCCATTCTGCGCCCACCCGGCGGTCCGCTCTCCGCCGGAGGTCTCCAGGGCATGGGTGATTCCGGGCCCGATGGGGTTGGCGGCGTCAATGATCACGCGTCCGCCGAGATCGCCGAGATCCAGGAGGACCGCCTGGACGGCCTTCCAGGGCACGGCGAGCACCACGACATCAGCCCCGCGAGCAGCCTCGGCAGGCGTTTCCAGGGCTGCGCCCTCGGTTTTCGCGAGCGCCTCCCGGGCGGACATGCCGTCGGGGTCGCGCGTGCCATAGATGATCGAGTGCCCGGCGCGCGACCATCCCCTTCCAAGCGCCATTCCCACGCTTCCCGTTCCGACTATGGCGATCGTCATGGCAATGCCTTCAGCGTCTCGAGAACCAGTCGAGCGGTCTCGCCGCCGGAATGCTGCTGCTGACCGGTGATGAGGTGGCCGTCGCGCATAGCGAAGGGGCTCCACGCCGGGCGTGCCTCGAAGTGAGCGCCCTGTTCGGTTGCGACGTCCTCGATTCGAAAGGGCATCAGCTTCTGGCCAACGGCCGCGTCGGCCTGGTCTTCTTCCTCGTTCGTGAAGCCTGTGATCGTCCTGCCACGCAGGAACGGAGAGCCGTCGTCGTTCCGCAGATGAAGAAGGGCGGAGACGCCGTGGCATAGGGCGGCCGTGGGCTTGCCCGCGTCATGAAACCGGAGGAGGGCGGCGTGAAGCGTCTCGGCTGTGTCGAAGGTGAACATCGGGGCCTGCCCGCCGGCCACCACGATGGCATCGAAGGTGTCCAGATCGAGGTCGTCGAGTCGCGGCGTGCCCGCGAGGAGCGAGAGGAAGGCAGGCCGGGCCAGGTAGTCGGCCGAGAGCGTGTCCTCGGCCGAGTAGCCGCTCGCGTCGCGAGGATCGCTGAGTGCGTCCATCCTGACCACGCCGCCGTCGGGGCTCGCAATGGTGACCTCGTGCCCCGCCGCCGTGAAGGCGTCGTACGGGTGGATCAGCTCGCCTGCCCAGAAGCCGACGGGCCAGCCCGTGGTGGTGGAGACAGCGGGGTTGGATACGACGATGAGGATGCGACAGGTAGCCATGCGTTGCCTCGGGGTTGGCGGAACGGGAAGTCGTACGGTACGTTAGGCTTCGCGCTATCCAAGCGTCAATAACGCACGGTTTGGTACGATACTATCTTTCTGGTGAGTGGAAATGGCGACGTTTGCAATCCAGGACCGCAGCTATGCCTGTCCGGTGGAGCTCTCCCTGAGCGTGGTTGGAGGGAAGTGGACTGCCCTCGTGCTCTGGCACCTCCGGGGCGGTACGCGGCGCTACAGCGAGATCCGCCGGGCGATGCCCGGCATCACCCACAAGATGCTTGCGCAGCGCCTGCGCGAGCTGGAGGCTGACGGTCTCGTGCACCGCAAGGTCTATCCCGTCGTCCCCCCCCACACCGAGTACACGCTGACCCGGGAGGGCGAGCGGATGGTACCCGCCCTCGAAGCGATGCAGCGGTGGGGGATGCGCTACAAGACGGAAGGGTAGTGCGGATGCAGGTCCCGGCCGCGGGTTCCACCGCAGCAACATCCGCGAAATCAAGTCGTGTCACATTTCTTCTGTAAAACGGAGGCCGCAGGCCGCTCCGGTCAAAGGGGTGAATCAGCTTATCCGTTGCTCGAACTCCCTGCTAACTGGGGTGCAGCCCACAGCCCGGCTTTGTGTGTGCCCAGGTGGATCAGGATTCGGGGATCAGACCAGCTGATTCTGCTCCCCTGAACCGAGAGGTCCTTGAAGGAGCGGAACGAAGCATTCAGCCGCTTGCCGGTCGACGCGATCCAAGGTGCCCTGCCCGACGCTGAGCGAATCCCCGGCCTGATTTCTCAGTGTGGACGGGGACCCGCTTGTGATCTTGACCGGCGTGAGATCAGGACGACCATCCCGACAACCTGCCGTCACATTGGCCCCCGTCGAGCCCCCCATCCCCCGGGGCACCCGTCGCGGGGCACCCTGCGGGGCGAGCCCCAACACCCTGCGAAAGGAAAAACCCCCAGAGCCCCGCAGCGTAGCGAGCTCCGCGCCAGACCAATCCCCCAATAGCGAGCGGCCCCGCGACGGGTGCCCCGGGGGATGGGGGGCCGGGCAGCCAGCGGAAAGAGGCCAGTGCCGGGGGCGGGACTTGAACCCGCAAGGGCTTTCGCCCGGGGGATTTTAAGTCCCCTGCGTTTACCGATTTCGCCACCCCGGCAAATCATTGTGAAGTATCAACTTAAACCCATCCGCGGCACGCGAATGCCGACGAATCCCTGACTCAGGACACTACTCGACTTTCTGCCCCTCGCTGGCGCCGGACTTGAGCATGGCCCGGATCCGTTCGATGTGGACCTCAGACTCCTCTGCGCGCTCGTTGAGTGAGCGACTGGACCTCTCGCTCGACGAGCTGGCCATCTTCTGCAGCAGGTTCTTCCGCTCCTCGAACATGCGCAGGGCAAACCAGAGGGTCTCCTCGATCTTCGTCTCCTGCGCGATTCGCAGCATGTCGACCGTGAAGGCGTGCCCGGTATGGCACCGGAAGCGAAGGGATTCGACGGCCTCGATCTCCCACAGGACCCCGCCACAATCGGGGCAGTTGAACGGGACCTGGTGTCCAAGCCTGTTGACCGAGGTGAGGTCGCTGAGGACGCGCTGTGCGATTCGGGCTTCGAGGGCGATATCTTCCGGGATGTCGAGCTGGGGCCCCGGTTCGCGCTCGACCAGCTCCGTGAGCAACGCGCCGATTTGCGCCAGTGGCACGCAGTGGTCCACGGACGTCACCCGCAGGGCGTTCAGCGGCATGTCCGGGTAGTCCGCGTCGTCGGGGTCCTGCACGACGCAGATCCCGCCGCAGCGATGGACCGCGTTGAGCCCTGCGGTTCCGTCATCCAGGTAGCCCGTCAGGATCACCCCCGTGACCCGGTTTCCGTGGGCCACGGCGGCGGAGCGAAAGAGGGGATCGATGCTGGGACGAGACCGGTTCTCCCGGGCTCCCTTCGCGATCCGGATGGCTTTCTGCCCGAGGAGCATGTGATGATCTGCCGGGGCGACATAGATGTGCCCCGGACGAAACTCCTCTCCGTCACGGGCCTCCGAGCACGACAGTTCGCCGCTCCTGTCGAGGGCGCGGCTGAGCGTTCCCGCATCCCCATCAGCCGACATGTGATTGACCACGAAGATCGGCGCGGGGAAATCACTGGAGAGCTGGGCGACAACGCGCTTGAGCGCGTCCATGCCCCCGGCAGAAGCCCCCACGACGACGATTGGCATGCTCTCCACGATGATCTCCTCCGGTTTCCGGCTCACCGACCCCGAGGAGGTCGGACTCACACCAGTTTCGGTCCCGGGCGCCCGAACGGCAAGCCGGTCGGATGCGGACCCTCGCCCTCGGTCCCCCGCAGGACGTCCAGCGCGTGTGGAAGCAGGGGCAGGAGCGCCTCGAGCGATTCGACGGCCCCGGTCGGAGATCCGGGAAGATTGACGATCAGCGTGCCCCGCCGCGTGCCGGCCACCCCTCGCGACAGCCACGCCATCGGTGTCTTGCGCGACCCCTCGAGCCGCACCTTCTCCATCAGGCCGGGGTGCGGGCGCTCGAGCACCTGCATCGTCGCCTCGGGCGTCGAATCCCTCCGGCCCAGCCCGGTCCCACCCGTCGTCAGGATCAGGTGGGGCGCGAGCAGGTCGCGGTCGGCCCACTCCCTCAGGAGTCCCGAGATCTGTTCGGGCTCATCGGGGAGGACGTCCCGGAGCGAAACCCGTGCGCCTCGAAGGCCCCCTTCGACGGCGGCCTCGACCGCGGGACCCGAGCGGTCCTCGGCCTCGCCCCGGGAGCAGCGATCGCTGACCGTGATCACCCCGACGCGGTAGTGGGTCCCCTCGCCGGCACTCATCGGTCGGACTCCCTCACCCAGTCGCCGGAGCGGCCCCCGGTCTTCTCGACGACCCGGAGATCCTGGATCGTCATGGTCCGGTCGACCGCCTTGCCCATGTCGATCACGGTCAGGGCGGCGACAGCCACCGCGGTCAGCGCCTCCATCTCGACCCCCGTGCGGGCCCGCGTGCTGGCCGTGGCCCGAAGGTGGATATCTGAATCGCCGATGGTGAGCTCCACATCGACCCGGTCCAGGGGGAGGGTGTGGCAGAGGGGAATCAGCTCGTCGACCCGCTTCGCCCCCAGGATCCCGGCCAGCCGGGCGGTGCCGACCAGGTCTCCCTTCTCGAGTCCGTGGTCGCGGATCCGGGCCACGAGCTCCGGCGAGCAGCTCACCCGGCCCTCGGCCGTCGCGGTCCGGTGGGTGA
>SLBA01000184.1 GCA_007126575.1 Gemmatimonadota bacterium
AGCGTCTTCACCTGGAGCTCGAGGCCGGAGAGGCCCATCAGGCCCCGCAGGCCCGTCGCACCGACTACCTGCGGGATCCCGCGAAGAGCATCCTGTCGCGGAACCGGAGCCCCGACGTGGGATTCGACTGGAGCCTGAACCCCTACCGCGGCTGCGAGCACGGGTGCGTCTACTGCTATGCCCGCCCCACGCACGAGTACCTGGGGTGGTCGGCCGGGCTCGACTTCGAGAGCCGGATCATGGTCAAGGAGGACGCCGCGGCCCTCCTCCGCCGGGCGCTCTCGAAGGCCGGCTGGACCCCCGAGCCCCTCGTCATGAGCGGGGTCACCGACCCCTACCAGCCCATCGAGCGCCGCCTGGAGCTCACCCGTGGGTGCCTCGAGGTCCTGGCCGAGGCCCGTCACCCCGTCGCCCTGATCACGAAGTCACGGCTCGTGGAGCGCGACGCCGACCTGCTCGCCACCCTGGCCCGCCTCGACGCCGCGCACGTGACCCTCTCGATCACCACCCTCGACCGGCGGCTCCAGCGTACCCTCGAGCCCAGGGCGTCACCCCCGGAGCACCGGCTGGCCGCGATCCGTACGCTGGCGGATGCCGGGATCCGCGTCGCCGTCAACGTGGCGCCCGTGATCCCGGGTCTGACGGACCACGAGATCCCCGCGATCATCGAGGCCGCCGCGCAGGCCGGGGCCACCAGCGCTGGCTACGTCGTCCTGCGCCTGCCGGGGGCGGTGCGCCCCCTCTTCCTGGAGTGGCTCGAGACCCACTGCCCGGACCGGGCCGGGAAGGTGCGCTCCCGCCTGCAGAGCCTTCGAGGGGGCGACCTGTACGACTCCACCTTCGGGACGCGAATGAGCGGCGAGGGCCCCTTCGCCGCCCAGATCCGCGACCTGGTCCGGATCAGCCGGCGCCGCGCCGGGATGACCCACCGGGCGCTCCGGCTCTCGACCGATCACTTCCGGCGTCCGGAGCCTCGGTCGGATGCCCCCCAGCTCCGGCTCTTCTGACCGGGGGTCGCCCTGTCGCGCCCGGGGCCGGTGGCCTATCGTGTGGCTCGCCCGCCATCCATCCGAACCCCGGATCCCATGACCGATCCACGCCCGAGCCGCCACGTCCGCTGGGACGACCTCCCCTGGGAGGACGTCACCGACTCCATCCGCCGCCGCATCGTGACCGGCGACGACATGATGATCGCGCAGGTCTTCCTCGACAAAGGCGCAGTCGTCCCCAGGCACAGCCACCTGAACGAGCAGATCACCTATATCATCAGCGGCGCGCTCCACTTCCGGCTGGGCGAGGCGCTCGACCGCGAGGTGATCGTCCGCGCGGGCGAGGTCCTGCACATCCCCGCGCACCTCCCCCACGAGGCGACCGCGCTCGAGGACACGCTCGACGTCGACGTCTTCTCGCCCCCGCGGGCCGACTGGCTGGACGGAAGCGACGCCTACTTCCACGACACGAAAGACAAGGAGGACTGATGGATCTGGGACTGAAGGAACGCCGGGCGCTGGTCTGCGGGGCGAGCTCCGGGCTGGGGCACGCGATCGCCACCGAACTCCTGCGCGAGGGGGCGCGGATCACCATCTGCTCGCGCTCCCGGGAGCGGCTCGAATCCGCGCGTGACGCGATGGTGGACGGCGATGGCGAGGTCCACCTCGCGGTGGGCGACCTGTCGGACTCGGCCGGGCGACGCGCGGTGGTCGATGCGGCCCACGAGGCGATGGGCGGCATCGACATCCTCGTCACCAACACCGGCGGCCCTCCTTCGGGGCCCTTCGAGGCGCACGATCTCGACACCTGGCGGGCGGCCTACGAAGGCCTCCTTGAAAGTGTGGTGGAGCTCACCGGGATGGTCCTTCCCGAAATGAAGGAGCGGGGCTGGGGGCGGATCGTGAACGTGACCTCGATCTCGGTGAAGCAGCCCGTCGAGGGGCTGATCCTCTCGAACACCCTGCGGGCCGGCGTGACCGGCTTCGCCCGCACCGTCGCGAACGCGGTCGCGGCCGACGGGATCACGATCAACAATGTCCTGCCCGGGTACACGCGCACGGAGCGGCTCGTGGACCTGGCCGAGGCCGGGGCGGAGCGATCCGGCGGGAGCCCCGACGACGTCTTCGCCCGCTGGGAGGACGAGATCCCCGCCGGCCGTCTGGGGGAGCCGGAAGAGCTCGCTGCGCTCGCCACCTTCCTCTGTTCGACGCGGGCCGGGTACATCACGGGGCAGTCGGTGGCGGTCGACGGCGGCTGGATCCGCTCGCTGGTATGAGTTCGCGCATCGGCCAGGCCGAGTGGATCTGGAAGGACGGGGAGATGATCCCCTGGGCGGACGCGACCGTCCACCTGTTGAGCACCGCGGTGCAGTTCGGCTCCTCGGTCTTCGAGGGGATTCGCTGCTACGCGACCCCCGATGGGCCGGCGATCTTCCGGCTCCGGGAGCACCTCCGCAGGCTCTTCGACTCGGCCACCGTCTACCGGATGCGGCCGGATCACACGATCGAGAGCCTGGCGGAGTCCTGCATCGAGCTCGTCCGCATCAACAAGCTGGACGCCTGCTATCTCCGCCCGATGATCCTGCGCGGATACGGCGCGGCGGGGCTCCACGCGGTGGACTCGCCGATCGAGACCTACCTCGCGGCCTGGCCCTGGGGCGCCTACCTGGGGTCCGAGGCGCTCGAGAAGGGGGTCGATGTCTGCACCTCGTCATGGACCCGCGCCGCGCCCAACACCTTTCCGGTGGCGGCGAAGGCGGCGGGGCACTACAACGCCGCGCAGCTCATGAAGGCGCAGGCGGTGGCCGACGGGTACTCGGAAGCCATCGCCCTGGGCCCCGGAGGGCTGGTCAGCGAGGGGTCGGGGCAGAACCTCTTCCTGGTCCGCGACGGAGTCCTGATCACCCCCTTCCTGGACGGGACCTCGCTGGGGGGCATCACCCGCGACGCCGTCCTCCAGCTCGCCCGCGACCGGGGGATCCCGATCCGCGAGCAGCATGTGCCGCGCGAGTCCCTCTACATCGTCGACGAGCTCTTCTTCACCGGCACCGCGTCCGAGGTGACCCCCATCCGCTCCGTCGACCGGATCGCGATCGGAGAGGTCGGCCCGATCACCCGGGCGCTGCAGGAGGACTTCCTGGCCGTGGTCACCGGTCGCTCCGAAGACCGGCACGGCTGGCTGACGCGGGTCTAGAACCGGGATCCGGCGATCCAGACGTCGGCGCGCGACCAGGCCTCCCGGAACTCTGCTTCGACCTCGTCGGCATCCTGCCCCTGTGCCCGCAGGGCATCCGCCAGGCCCCGGAGTGACCAGCCCGCCTTCGGGTGGATCGCCAGCGCCTCTCGGTAGACCCGTTCGGCATCGGCCGGCCGGTCCGCCTCGAGGAGGATCGCGCCCAGGTGATGGCGCGGGGGGATGGTCCACGGCTCGGGCTCGTCATACGACAGCCCGTCGCTGATCCCGACCGCCCGCTCGAGTGCGGCGACGGCCTGTTCGAAGTCCTGGTCCACCGCGTGGATCTCGCCTTCGAGCACCCCCTGGGCGATCCCCAGCAGGTCGGTCTGCAGGTGCCCGCGGAAGCGGCCTTCATCCGGCAGCCCCGCGCGCAGCGCCGAGAGGGCGTCGCGCTCGATCCCGGCCCGGGTCCGGTCCCCCGTCCGGAGCCGCGCCAGGCCGCGCGCGAAGTGATGGACGCCGGCCCGGAAGTCCGAGTCCTCGTCCACCCGAAGCTCCAGGATCTCCTCCCAGTGCCCGAATCGAACCAGCGTCAGGGGCACGTAGAAGGACGACCCGGCCGAGAGCCGAGCCAGGTCCTTCGCGGCCCGGATCGCGACCGCGCTCTGCCCGTCGAAGGACGCGGCGAAGGCGAGCATGTGCAGGTTGTGCGACGTGTAGACCCCCGGAGGCCCATCGTACGCCGCCCGCTGATCGGCGATCCAGGCCTCCTGGTTCCCCCTGACCGCATCGCCGTACCGCCCGATTCGCATCCAGATATGGCTCGGCATGTGGGGGATGTGGCTGACCCCCGGGATCGCGTCGGCGAGCAGCTCCGCGCAGGGCTCGGCCCGTTCGGGGTTCGGCGAGGCCTCGACCAGGTGGATGTACAGGTGGCAGGCCCCGGGATGCCCGATGTCGAGGGCCAGCGCCCGCTCCAGGACCTCGATCGGCCGCTCGACTCCGGGCTGCGGGTTGCCGTCGTCATCCCAGTAGTCCCAGGGCCGGAGGATCATGTGGGCCTCGCCCAGCAGCGTCAGCACATCCAGGTCCTCGGGAAAGCGCGCCGCGACCTCCTCCATCGCCTGGACGTACGTCGAATCCAGCTCCGCCCTCCGGTCCTCCTCCCCATACCGGATGGCCATCGCCCCGATCAGGGCGACTTCGACTTCGGAGGCGCCATCGGCCAGCTCCAGCGCGCGCCGGGCGGCGGCGATCGCCTCGGGGAGGCCCGCCGGGTTCATGCGCATGTTAATGTTGGGGCCGAGCGCCCAGGCCTCGCCCCAGAAGCACGAGGCGCACTCCGGATCCAGCTCCTGCGCGTGCCGGAAGGAGCGGATCGCCTCGCCGTGCCCGAAGCCGTAGGTCAGCCGCAGCCCCTGATCAAAAAACGCCTGCGCGTCGGGGCTCGCGGTGGTGATCGTCCGGCTGGTTTCGCCGAGTCCGTCATAGAGCTGCTGCCCCGCGAGGGTCGTGGGAAGCAGCAGGAGCAGGATCAGCGCCCTCACGATCCACCCCGCTGGGCGTCACGCGCGGCGCGAAACTCGTTGCCCTCGGCCCAGTTGGGCCAGTCGTTGCTGTCGGCCAGCCGCCATCCGACATCGAACATCAGCTCGAGGTCCATGGCCAGCCCCCGCAGATCCATGGCGGGATCGTACTCGTCGGCGGGCGCATGGTAGCGCTCGGCCGTGTACTCGGCGGCGAGCGCCCGGCCCCGCTCCACTCCGCCATCCAGCATGTCGGCGCCCATCTTGGTGTAGAGCGCCGGCACCCCGTGCTGCGCGAAGCTGAAGTGGTCGGAGCGATAGAAGAAGCCGGCTTCGGGCCGGTCCTCGGGCAGAACGATGCGGTCACGGCGCTCGGCCGCCTCCTTCAGGTAGTCGTCGAGCTCCGAGTTGCCGTACCCGACCACCTGGATGTCGCGCGTCGGCCCGATGTAGTTGGGGCCATCCAGGTTGATCACCGCCACGGTCTGCTCGAGGGGGTAGATGGGATTCGCCGCGTAGTGCGCGGAGCCCAGCAGCCCCTGCTCCTCGGCGCCCACCGGCATGAAGACCACCGACCGCTCCGGCGCCTGGCCGCGGGCCAGGAAGGCCTCGGCGAGCCGCATCACCGCCGCCGTCCCCGAGGCGTTGTCGACGGCCCCGTTGTAGATCTCGTCGCCATCCATCCCCAGGTGGTCCCAGTGCGCCACGTACATCACGTACTCGTCGGGCCGCTCCCGCCCCGGCAGGGTCGCCACCACGTTGTGCGTCCGGGACTCCTCGAGGGAGTTCCGGATCGTGACGCTCGCGGTCAGATCGCCGAGGGGCACCGGACGGAAGTCGGGAGACAGCGAGGCCTCCTTGAGCCCGGTGAAGTCCTCCCCGACCCGATCGAACATCGCCCGCGCGGCGGCGTCGGTGATCCAGCCCTCGAAGGCCAGGCGGGACATGTTGAGGTCGTCGGTGACCAGGCCGAACTGCGGGCCGGACCAGGAGCCTGCCACGACATCCCACCCGTACGCGGCCGGCTCGGTCTCGTGCACGATGATCGCCCCCGCGGCCCCCTGGCGCGCGGCTTCGTCGAACTTGTAGGTCCAGCGCCCGTAGAGGGTCATGGCGCGCCCTCCGAAGAGGTCGGGGTCACCGGTCGCGAAGCCGGGGTCGTTGACGAGCATGACCACCGTCTTGCCCTCGACGTCGAGCCCCTCGTAGTCATTCCACCCGTACTCCGGCGCCACCACGCCGTATCCCACGAAGACCAGCTCGCTGTCCTCGAGGGTGACGTCATCGACCACCCTTGTCGTCCAGCCCATCATCTCCTCCTGATACGCGAGCGACTCGGTGCCGTCGGCGCCCCGGATCTCGAGCGTCATCGAGGGGTCGGCGGTGATCGACACGAGGGGGACCGGCTGGAGCTGGACTTCGAGCCCCAGCCCCTCGAAGTGCGCGGTCAGGTAGTCGAGCGTGAGCTCCTCGCCACGGGTGGCCGGCGCGCGCCCTTCGAACTCGTCCGATGCGAGGGTCGAGATGTACTCGTGAAGGGGGGCATCATCCAGCAGCGAAAACTCGTCATCGCAGGCGGTGGCGAGCAGGATGAGGGCGAAAATGGCGGTGATGCGTCCGGCCATGGTGGTTCTCCTTGGGGGGTGGGCCCATAGACTAGACGCGGGATCCCGGGCGGGCAAGCGTCCGCGGGAATCACCCTCCGAAGCGCTCCAGGATCCAGTCCCGCACCGTGTCGAGCGCGAGCGGCGCGAAGGTCTCTTCGATCAGGGCGTACTCCGAGGGCGCTCCGGTCTCGGCGGTCTGGAAGAGGTGGTTCAGGCCGGGGAGGACCATCAGCGTCACATCATCGGTCGGGGCGCGATCCAGCGCCTCGGCCATCGCGGCCCGGTTGGGCTCGGGGAGCACCTGCAGGTCCAGTTCCGCGAACAGCCCGAGCACGGGCACGTCGAGCCGCTCGAGATAGCGCTGCGGGTCCAGCAGGACGAACTCGCGGAACCAGGGCGATGCGCCCGTGGCGAGCTGCATCTGCACCCAGTCGTCCTCGCCTCCCTCGGGGATCCCCTGCTCCACCCGCTCCTGCGGATCCATCGATTCGATCATTCCTTCGAGTAGGGCTTCCAGGGCCTCTCGCCGCGCGTCGGGATCCTCCTCATCACGCAAAATCACCTGCATCGCCCGCTGGAAGTCGAGGATCCGGGCCACGCCCTCGTCCGAAACCCCCATCGTGCGCGAGATTGCCTCGGCCTGCTGGAGAAGGACGGCACCCCCATCCACCCCCGTCCCCGCCAGGAGGACGACGAAGGCGACATCCCTTTCGCCCGCCACGATCGGGGCGATCAGGCCCCCTTCGCTGTGGCCCACGATCCCGATCCGTGTGGGGTCCACCTCGGGGTGCTCCACCAGGAAGTCGACCGCGGCGGCCGCATCCCCCGCGAAGTCCAACGTCGTTCCCGCAGAGAAGTCACCCTCGGATTCTGCGACGCCGCGGTCGTCGTACCGCAGCACCGCGATCCCGGCGCGGGTCAGATGGTCCGCGATGACCAGGAAGGGCTTGTGCCCGAGGATCGTCTCGTCGCGGTCCTGCGGGCCGGATCCGGTGACCATGACCACGGCCGGCCACGGTCCATCCCCTTCGGGAAGGGTGAGGGTCCCCGCCAGCTGGATCCCGGCCTCGGGATTCGGGAAGCGGACATCATCCTCCCGGTATGGGAAGGGGGGTTCCGGGTGCTGCGGGCGGGGGAGCAGGGACCCCGGGTCCTCGGTCCGCTCGAGGAGGAGGGGGAGGTTCATCCCGCCCTGCGAGAAAGTGCCGTCGAAGCGGCCCTCGGCATCGAGCCGGCCATCGTAGGTGGCGCCGATCGCGGGGATCTCGAGGCGCAGCCGGCCGTCGTCCCACGTCACCGAGGCGACGGGGATCCCCGTCGCCCCCTGGGCCGGCGAGTCGAGGGTCGCGGTCCAGTCCCCGTCATCTCCGGGCGTCAGGTGCACGACCAGGGGAAGTTCGATGCCGGGACCCACCGCGAGCGAGCCCTGCCAGCTGCCCGCGGGGGCCGGTGCCATGTCGGGGACCTGGGCCTCGACGGGGGTCAGGAGACCGACGACCAGCAGAGGGATCAGACCTGTGGCGGCGAGGGTGCGGCGAGACGGGCGGGTCGGCATGGCGGACCTTGGGGTCGTGGGGTCATCGGGTCGAGGAGTCGACCGGTGGGCGAGCAAGGCTCCTGATCCCGATACGTCGCTTAGCCGGGAAATCTTTCGATGGGGGGGTCCGTCGCGCTCCCGACACTCCCGAATAAATAAGATAATCTATATTATCTTATTTTGGTGGTGGTCTTCCGGGGTCGAGGCGCGGTCCAGGGCAGTCCGCGTGCGATTCCGGGGAATCGTCCGGTCCGTGCTCCGGCCACCCGGCCGAAGCGCCCGACCCGGGGCGCATCCGTCCCGAATCCCCAAGCGGTCCCCCATCCCCCGGATTACATTTAAGGGCGAGATGCGGAGTCCCTGATCCCCTTGTGGGACAGGGGTTTTCGGTGATTGTCCAACGAGCGGGAGGATGATCGCCGAGTTCGACCGGCGGAAGGGCTGGGAGCTCGACGGCCACCGCGACTGCGCCGCCTGGCTCGTGAACTTCACCGGGATGAGCCGGGTCACCGCACGCGAGCGGGTCCGGGTC
>SLBA01000113.1 GCA_007126575.1 Gemmatimonadota bacterium
CGGCGGCTGGCCTGCGACGCCTCGGTGGTCCGCATCGTCCGGGGTCCATCCAGCGAGGTCCTGGATGTCGGGCGCCGGACACGGACGATCCCGCCGGCGCTCTGGGCCCGCGACGGTGGGTGTGCGTTTCCCGGATGCGGGCTGCGCTACGTGTCGGCGCATCACATCCTGCACTGGGCGGATGGCGGGCCGACGAGCCTGGACAACCTGGTCCTGCTCTGCCCGTCTCACCACCGCGGGGTCCACGAGACCGGCTTCAGGGTCAAACTTGGCCGCGATCGGCTGCCCCGGTTCTTCAACCGCGCCGGGGTCCGGATCCAGACGACGGGACCGGAGTGTGCCGGCGTCAGGTATCCGACGAGAACTGGCTCCGCTTTCAGGAGGCGCTCGATCCGTCGTGACTGGGCTCAGCAGCAGGAGCGAACGATCAGGAACCGGTCCAGCTCGGGGCTCCAGACGAGCGTCCGGAAGGAATCGCCGGCCTGGTAGCTCAGAGCCCGGCGTCCGATCAGGGACGCGGCCGGGGCCAGCTCCGGATCGATATCCGCCTCTTCGAGTGGGTGGATGGAATCGTCATCCAGCAGCTGCCCCAGGTGGTTTCGGACCACCTCGCCCGCCTGCCATTCCGAAATCCGGTCGGCGCTGCGGAGCGCGGGGTACTCGCCGGAATTCCAGGCACTACCGTAGAGCAGGTCTCCCCCGGGGCGCGTGATCGTCAGCTCGATGTCGAGATCTCGGACATCGTCGCCATCCACCGAGACCACGATCAATTCCGGTGCGCCATCCTCGGTCAGGTCGATCTCGAACTCTTCGGTGATCTGGAAGGCAGCGACCCCACCATCGCCCAGGAAGGGGTTGGTGCGTGGTTGGGGGGGATCCGCATCCCCGCATCCGAGGAGCAGGAGCAGACCCACTCCCGCGAAACGGAGGGTTCGGAGCATGGTCATGGGGGTCGGGGATCACGGCCGGATCACAGAGGGATCACGCGCCGCTCGTATCCTCTGGGGACCAACGTACGGAGGCGTCGGTCGGGGGACAAGCAGAGATCCCCCTCATGATCCGTTCTTCCAAGGAGAGTGTCATGTCCAGATCCATCGCACTTCTGATTCTGATCGCTCTTGTCCCCGCATGTGATCCGGGCTCGCCCGCCGCCCCGGTCGATGAACCGGTCTCGGTGATCGCCGAGAGCCCAGCTGCCCAGAGCCAACGCGTCCAGTCGACCTGGCCGACCGCCGCAGACCCCGGAATGCCCTTCTATACCCGGATCGAACCGGAGGCTCCGTACGTCTACACGGACAGCGGGTGGGCGGTGATCCCCTTTTACCGGGACCCCGACTGCGTCCCCGAGGGCTTCAACCTGCTCCAGTTCTTTGATGCCCCCGCCGCCTTCGGCTGTCCGCATCGGGTGAGCGGCCATTCGGTCTGGCACGAATCCGTGGGCGCTGGAGCTCCCCGGGTGGTGGTCGTCCGCGGGATGGGTGCGGTACCCGTGTGGTTTGCGCCCCAGTCCGCCATATTGGAAGCACTTGAGGACGGCGAACTGACCATCGGTGAGATCGAGGGCCTGACCGGTCTCGTGAAGGGCGTCGCCACCCGCTTCACCGAGATGCTTCATCCGCATCCGCTTCCGGTGGAGATGGGCGGGGGAGGCCATCCGGTGCCCAAGGTCATCCTCGACGCACGCGGTACGCTCGACGATGGACGCAGCTTTTCGGTTCAGGTGACGAGGACCGGGGATCGGCCCCCGAGCGTCCGGATCCGAATCCACTGACCTCAGCGAGGAGGCATCATGAAGGTACGGGACGCGGTGGTGCTGGGAATGATCTGGACGGTCGTCCCCATTCAGGCCCAGGAGGTCCTCTACGGGGATTCGGTCCAGGTCGGCGAGGGGGTGATCAGTACCTGGGTCGAGGTCGACGCCGACGGTGCGCCCCTGGCGCTGGGGGTCACCCTGCCGGAGAGGGTTTTCGGGGGGCTCACCGATGAAGGGTTCCTGCTCAGCCTCGATTACCCGGAGCTGGAGGGGCTCCCCTTCCGACACGTCCTCTTCGACTGGGTCCCGCATGGGCATCCCCCGGGCAACCTGTATGGCCATGCGCACTGGGATGCCCACTTCTACACGATCACGGCGGAGGAGCGTCGCGCGATTCCGGATGGGGTGGTCCACGAAGCCCCGGATCCCAGCTTCCTTCCGGAGGGCTACATCCCGGTTCCGGATCTGGGGCTCTACTCGTTCGGGGAGATGGGTGTGCACTGGGTGGACCGGGATGCCGCGGAGCTGCATGGACATCACTTCGACCAGACCCTGATCTACGGCTCGATCGGGGAGCGGACGATCTTCGTGGAGCCGATGTTCACCATGGAGTATCTGGATTCGAAGCCGGACCTGTCGGAGCCGATTCCGCAGCCGGGCGCGGTCCATGAAAGCGGCTTTTACGCGACTCGATACGTGATCCGACATGAGGCTGAGGTGGCGGCCTTCCGCATCGCTCTCGAGGGGTTCGAGTGGAGGGAGGCACGCTGATGTTGCCCGAAGGGCCGGATCCCCTCAGAATGTAAGGAGGATGGAATGATCCAATGGACTCCGGCCGCATCAACGGTAAAGGGGAACCCGATGCTTCTTTCGCTCTTGTCGTTTCACCGCGCTTTGATCCTGGCCGCGATCATCTTCTGTCTCGGCTACGGGAGCTGGGAGATCATGCGCGGCTCCTTCCTGTTCGGGAGCCTCTTCGTGGGATTCGGGCTGGGATTCGCGGTCTACCTCGCGCGGCTCCGGCAGTTTCTGGGCTACCTCGAGGGGTGATCAGGAGGTCTTGTCGAAGGGATCCTCTCCCAGCGCCTCCTGCAGCCTGGGGTGCTTGATCCACAGGAAGTATCCCATCGCGAGCACCGCGACGAGGTTTCCGACCGCGATCGACCACCAGGCCAGGGGCCCCAGCAGGAACTCGGCGACCACCGCGAGCAGTCCGAGGAAGAGGGCCTCGAAGACCACGAAGAGCAGGATCACCCCGAGGATCAGGGGCGGCTTCTGTTCGGCCTCGCGCACGACCACCGTCGCGACCAGGCCGACGGCGATGAAGGCGGCCAGGTGGAGAAGCGTGTAGCCGAGCACCGGCCATAAGGTGACCTCGACCATTGCCAGGTCCTCGGCCCCCAGGAATAGGGCCGAGCCCAGGGCGGCCGGGGTGAAAAACGGCCTCCCCTGGATCACGTCCACCACCAGGAACCAGAGCGCGACCGCGACGGCTCCGAAAATGCCGACGATGACCCCCTCGCGCACGATCTCCTGCTGGGCGAGCGACTCGACCCAGGTCACGGGGCGGGTGACCCCGGTCATGTGCAGGTAGCCCATGATCGTGAGCCCGGCCAGGAGATTCCCCGTCAGGACTTCGACCCAACCGAGCGCCGCGACCACATCCAGCCCGGTGATGTAGGCGCTGGCGAAGAAGACGATGTCAAAGAGGATGAAGCCGAGGACGAGGCCCAGGAGGAGACTGGGGGCCGTCTCCATCTTCGCCAGGATCCAGGTCGCCAGAATCCCGACCAGGATGAAGGCGGCGAAGTGGACGACGGTGTACATGGCGATCAGCCCCGGGCGGGTCTCGAGGGCCTCGATTCCCATCAACGAACTGGCCAGAAGGGCCGGGGTCCGGAAGGGTGCGCCGAGCGACGCGTCGATGATCAGAAACCAGAGCGCGAGTACGGTCGCGCCGAGCGCCCCGGCGATGGCTCCACGTATCCATATCTTGTTCATGAGTGTCGCCCCTCGAGGTACTTTTTCAGGACGTAGATGCCCACGCCCAGTGTGAGGAGGATGGGGACCGAGGCCACGAGGAGGCCTCCCCAGAACATCCCGATCATCAGGCCGTCGTCATGTCCCATGGCTCACGGGCCCCCGCCGAAGTCCTGCATCACGAAGAGCAGGAAGATGATGACCAGGGGGATCGGTACCGCTGCCAGGATCCAGAGCTTCTTCGGCTCGAACTTCAGGTGCATGTAGTACAGCGCGACCAGGAGTGCGCTGAGCAGCGAGATCATGATGAGCAGGGCGATCGAGAGCCACTGGGGCATCCCGATCAGCGACACGCCGACCTTCGCGAACATCAGGACGGCCAGGACCCCCCAGATCATCATGTACGGGGGTGGGGCGTGGTCGACGTTCTGCATGGCGGTCCTCCTTCAGATCAGGTAGACGATGGTGAAGAGCACGATCCAGACGAGGTCGACGAAGTGCCAGTAGAGCCCCATGATCTCGACGCCCCCAAGCCGTTCAGGCGAGTAGGCGCCCCGCATCGACCGGATCAGGACCCAGATCAGGGCCAGGACCCCGATGCTGACGTGGAGCCCGTGGAAGCCGGTCATCAGGTAGAAGGTGGAGCCGTAGAGGGGGCCTCCCCCCGCCGAGTACTCGGCCGCGTTCGGCACGAAGCCGTCGGCGAACAGGTGGATGTACTCGTAGATCTGGACGCCGACGAAGGTGCTGCCGAGGATGATCGTCGCGACCAGCCATAGCTGGAGCCCCCTCTGGTCATCCTTTTCGACCGCGGCGAAGGCCTTCACCATCGTCACCGACGAGCAGATCAGGATGAAGGTGTTGACCGCGGTCAGTGGGACGTTCAGGACCTCGCCGGGAGCCGCGAACTGCTCCGGGTGCGCGAAGCGGAGGATGATGTAGGCCCCGATCAGAGAGGTGAAGAACATCACCTCGGAAAGGAGGAAGACCCACATCCCCAGCTTCAGGTTGTAGACGCCGAATCCCGGCTCGGGACGTGTCGCTGTCGCTGTCGTCATTGGACCGCCTCCTCGGATGGGGGCTCGTTCTGCAGCACGAAATCCTCATCCCATCCGGGTGCGCTGTACTCGTATGCGCCCCGGTGGACGACCGGGATCCGCTCGAAGTTCCCGTGGGGTGGGGGCGACGGGATGCTCCACTCCAGGGAGTTGGCCCTCCAGGGGTTGGGGCCGGCATCCTCCCCTCTCCACATCGAGATGATGAAGTTGAGGAAGAAGATGACCTGGAAGGCGATCAGGGCGAACACGGCGTAGGTGATGAAGACGTTCCAGGGCTGGAGCTCGGCGAGCCAGCCGTACTGGGTCGGGTCGTAGAGCCTCCGCATCATCCCCTCGAGGCCGAGCCCGTGCATGGGGAAGAAGGCGAGGTTGTAGAAGATGAAGCTGCCGACGAAGTGGATCCGGTTCCATGTCGTGTTCATCAGGCGCCCGAACATCTTCGGATACCAGTAGGTGATGCCGGCGAAGATCGCGAAGAGGCTCCCGCCGAAGAGGACGTAGTGCAGGTGCGCCACGATGAAGTAGGTGTCGTGGATGTGGATGTCGACCGGCGTCGAGGCCATGAAGATCCCCGAAAGCCCTCCGATGATGAACAGTGAGACGAAGGCTGCCGCGTGGAGGAAGGGCACGGTGAAGTGGATGTTCCCCTTCCAGAGCGTCCCGAGCCAGTTGAAGACCTTGATGGCCGAGGGGACCGCGATGACCATGGTCGTGAACATGAAGGTCGTGCCGAGCAGGGGGTTCATCCCGCTCATGAACATGTGGTGGCCCCAGACGATCCATCCCAGAAAGGCGATGGCGATGATGGCCAGGACCATGGCAAAGTAGCCGAAGATCGGCTTGCGCGCGCCATTTGCCAGGATTTCGGAGACGATGCCGAAGGCCGGAAGAATCAGGATGTAGACCTCGGGGTGCCCGAAGAACCAGAAGAGGTGCTGCCAGAGCAGGGGTTCTCCCCCCTCGGCCGGCAGGAAGAAGGCGGTCCCCAGCGTCTGATCGGTCAGGAGCATGATCAGGGCGCCCGCGAGGATGGGGATGGCGAGCAGGACGAGGATCGCGGTGACGAAGAGCGCCCAGATCGTCAGGGGAAGGCGGAACCAGGTCATGCCCGGTGCCCGCATGTTGATGACCGTGGTGATGTAGTTGACGGCCCCCGCGATCGACGAGAAGCCCAGGATGAAGAGCGACCCCAGCCAGAGCTGCTGGCCCAGGTAGACTCCGGTGAACTCGCCGTCGGCCGAAAGCGGCGCGTAGGCGGTCCACCCGGCTCCCGCCGCACCGCCCTCGACGAAGAAGCTCGCCAGCATCATGAAGCCGGCGGGTACGGCGAGCCAGAAGGACAGCATGTTCAGCTTCGGAAAGGCCATGTCGCCGGCCCCGATCTGGAGCGGGATCAGGAGATTCCCGAAGACTCCGACCAGGAGGGGCATGATCGCGAAGAAGATCATGAAGGTGCCGTGCATCGTGACCAGCGAATTGTAGAACTCGGGGAGGATGATCCCGCCCGGCGCCATCGTGTCGGGGAAGATGCCACCCCCCGGGAGGGGCTGGCCCGGAAAGGCGAGCTGCCATCGCATGAGCAGGGCGAGCGTCCCCCCGAGGGCGAGGAAGATCAGGCTCATCGCGAGAAACTGCTTCGCGATCATCTTGTGATCGGTCGAGAAGATATACGTCCGGATGAAGCCGACCTCGTGATGGCCTTCTCCGGCGAAGGCCGGGAAGTCCCAGTCCGTCTTGATCGCCGTCTGACTCATGGTTGACCTCCGTTGGCCGCCACCCGCTCCTGTTTCCACGCCTCGAACTCCTCTTCCGACTGGACGACGACCAGCCCGTCCATCCGATAGTGCCCGATCCCGCAGAGCTCCGCGCAGCCGAGCTCGTACTCTCCGGTCTCGGTGATCTCGAACCAGACGGGGATGCGGCGACCCGGGACCGCGTCCTGCTTGACCCGGAAGTCGGGCACGAAGAAGGAGTGGATCACATCTTCGGCCTCGAGGTGAAGGATGACCGGCTGGTTGACGGGCACGTGGACCCGGTTGAGCAGGGTGAAGCTGTCGTCGGCATCGAACTCCCCGTTCGCCCCCGCGTAGCGCGCCTCCCACTCGAACTGCCGGGCGACGACCTCGATCTCGTAGGCGCCCTCGGGGAAGAGCGACGGCTCCTTGATCTGGTCCCAGAGCGGCTTGCTCATCAGCGCCAGGACGAGCACGACCACGAAGGGCACGGCGGTCCAGATGACCTCGGCCCGGGTGCTGCCGTGAATGTACTCGGCCTTCCGCCCCTCTCTAGCCCGGTACTTCACCAGGAAGTAGATGAGCAGTCCTTCGGTCACGAAGAAGACGATTCCCGTGATGATCAGGATGATGTAGTAGAGCTGGTCGATGTCGGGTCCGAACGTCGAAACGCTTGGTTCCAGGAGCCAGTTCATGCGGTGGATCTCCTCGGTCAGCGGGTCGCGGGAGCGCTGTGTGGCGCGTGGTGACGGTGCGGATAGATCGGCTCGCCGAGGGGGACGACCGCGGTGCCGAGCATCTCGGAGGTGAAGGTGAAGGAGACCTCGGCCGTCTCACCGGTCGCGATCGTCACCGTCTGCTCCTGGGTGCCGAGCTGCGAGTGCCAGGCTTCGATCACATACTCGCCCGGGGGGAGATCCCGCAGGTCGAAGCTGCCCCCGCTCCCGGTCACCCCGTGATATGGGTGAGGGACCACGCCGATGTAGGCCCGCATCCATCCGTGCACGTCGCAGCGGACGGGGATCATCACCTCGGGCGAGGCGAAGCTCCGCTGGGTGTCCATGTTCACCGGCTGGCTGATGTTGAAACCGCGGTTCACCGTGGGGCTGGAGTTGATGTTGTGCAGGAGTCCGTCGGAGTTCCGGAAGGTGATCTCCTGGCCGGGCATCAGGCCGATGACGGTCGGCGTGTACCGGCAGCCCACCTGGTCCATCACCGGCGTGTCGCGGGCCCTGGGGAAGTCCATCCCATCGAGTCCCTCCTTCACGTAGATGAAGACATTCTCGAGGTGCCCGTCCGAGACCTGTACCAGGTCGCGCATCGGCTGGTCGTCCCACTGGGCCGCGCAGTCGGGCTCGCTGCTCATGTCCAGAACCTCGGGGGGTGGGGGGTCTCCCTCGAAGAGGACCATCCCCTGGAGGTGCCCGGCCGTGGCCACGTCGAAGGGCATCTCGACCTCGGCGTCGTCAGCCTCGGTTTCAGGGGCGTCGCCTCCACAGGCGACGATCAGGCCCAGCAGGGCGAATGGGAGAAGTGCGCGTGTGACGGCATCTGAGTATCTCATGGGTTCCTTCCGGTTGGTGTGGTTGGATCCGGCCCCTCGGAGGCCGTTTCGAGTGCCCTCTCCCTTTTCTGGGCGCGGGCGACGACGACGAGGCCCAGCCCTCCGGTCAGGAAGAAGGCCATCAGGGGGGTCACATACGTCGATATCGGTGCGTCCTCGAGCAGGTAGATGAAGTACCAGCTGCTGATCGCTCCGCGGGTCCCCTCCTCGCCGTTGTCTCCGTCCCAGACATAGAAGGCGATCGGGATCGCGGTGCCCCTCTCGAAGGTCAGCCGGTTGGAGGTGTCCTCGGGCTCGAGCGAGCGGGTGAGCACGACCTGCCAGCGCCCGGCCTCCCACCGCGCGTCCGATGCGATCGACCCGCCGAGGGGTTCGATCTCGGTCATGCCGCGCGCCTGGGCGGGCTCGGCGTCGTCGGTGCTGGACCACTGCCAGAGGTAGACGGGGTTGTCGGAGGTGCCCATCAGGAAGTAGGGGCGCTCCATCCCGGAAGGGATCGAGCGGGGAAACTGCACCGCGAGTCGATCGGGCCGGGGGGCCGGGTCCAGGTCGCCCTCCCTGGGCTCCATGACCTCGAGCACCCGCTCCTGCCACTGCATCCAGTTCGGGTGCGGGCTCTCGGAGCGGTCGTGCCAGGTGACGCGCAGCGCGATCTCGTTGCCGTCGTGCAGCGCCTGGACCCAGACCGCATCCACCGACGGATCGAACCAGCGGGGGAGGACGATGATCTGGGCGACCAGGGGGATGTAGAAGCTCTCGACCTCGTCCCACCGCTCGTCGGCGACCGTGGTCGGGACCTCGCCGGGCTCGACCCGGTCCGCCCGAATCACTTCGCGCACCCGCGGGGGCCGGTCGGGGGCCAGGCTCCGCACGTAGTGGGCGAGGCTCCAGAGCTGGTCCTCGGTCATGAAGTCGGCGTCGAGCAGATCCGAGAAGGAGGGCATGGGGGTCCCATCCATCCCGGTCCGCAGGCGGCGATAGATCTCTTCGACCGAGCCGCCCCCGTTGAACTTCCAGTTCTTGGTCAGGTCGACCGCCCGGATCGGATAGCCCCAGTCATCCTCGAGCTCGGGGGCGGAGCTCCCGTATCCCCGACCCGTGTCCCCGTGACACTGCCAGCACTCGATCGAGTCGTAGAAGATCCGGCCCTCCTCGAGCCGGTCATCGCTGACCCGCGGCGCCCGCCCGAAGTCGATCGGTTCGGGCGCGGCCATCGTCTCGAAGGGTGGGTAGAAGCTCTTGATGTACTCGAGGACCGCCTGGCGATCGGCGCGGCTGAGCTGGTCCTGCCAGCCGGGCATGGTGGTGCCGGGCATGCCCTCGTTGATCATCCGCATGATGTCGTCGTCGGTGGGGATGTCCCCTCCGGGCGTGGTGCGGATCTGGTAGATGCCGCGCGTGAAATCGCGGGGACGGGGGAGCATGTATCCCGCCGCAGGCCCCTCTCCGGCTCCATCGACCGCATGGCATGCGGCGCACCAGCGCTCGTAGACCTGGCGTCCGCGCTCGGTGTCGGGCTGCTGCGCTGCGAGGTCCGCGGTGACGAGGACCAGGACGAGCCCCAGGAAACGGATCGCGGCCATCAGTGCTCCTCCCAGGTTCGAGGTGAGATGCCGGCCTGCTCGTAGAGGAAGTAGGTGACCGCCCACATCTCCTCGACCGTCAGGAAGTCCTCCCAGGCGGGCATCGCCGAATTCCAGGGCTGGCCTTCGCGCGGCAGGCCGGCCCCCCCCTTGGCGATCCGCCAGAACACGTAGCTTTCGGTGAGCTGCGCGATCGTGCCCCCTCCCCTGAGGGGCAGCGGCAGCGGGTTGTAGCCGTGTGCGTAGTGGCCCTGGCCGTCGAGATAGTCCCCGTGGCAGGCCATGCAGTTCTGGTAGTAGATGTCGAGCCCCAGCGCGTAGGCCTCATCCCCCCTCCCCTCGGCCCGGAAGGGGTTCTCGAGACCCTCGAGGATGATCGACTCCCCGTCCACAGTAATCGAGGTCGGGTTCGCCGGGTGCACCGAGCGGAGCCCCACCGGTGCGGTGACCTTGGGCCGCACCGTGTCGTAGGTGACGAAGGCTACGAGCAGTGGGATCGCCACCAGGAAGGCGACGCGCATCCACTTGCGTTCGGGCTGCACCATGACGTTCCGGATCGGCTCCTTGAAGCGCTTCCAGCGGACCTCATTGTCGCTGACCCAGATCAGGATCCCGACGAGCACCGTCAGCATGTACTGGAGCTCGACGCTGGTCGGGACCGGCGCGCTCGAGATCCCGACCAGGGGGGGCACATAGGGGATGCCCCAGCGGACCAGGATCCAGGCGGCGATGAAGACCAGAATCGCCTGCCAGAAGGGGTGATCTCGCACGACACTCACCTCCTCATCGCCGGGTGCTCAGGTACGCGACCAGCGCCTCGAGTTGCTCGGCATTGAGCTGGCGCCCGAAGTCGAGGGGCATCAGCCCCACCACATCCTCGTATCCCTCGGCCACGACCGAGGGGGGATCCAGAATCGCCCGCCGGAGCTCGTCGGCGGACCGATGGGCCCCGATGTCGTCGAGCGGCCGACCGATGTCGATGCCCTCGCCTTCGTAGACATGGCATCGCAGGCAATGCACCTGGATCAGCTCGACCGGGTCGGTCGAGGCGAGTGCCGGGTCCGTTTCGACCTCGGCCTCATCCTCGTCGGGAATATCGGCCCCGGTCACAGTGACTTCGCCCCCGAGCGACTGCAGGTAGGCCACGATGGCCCAGATCTGCGGCTGCGTGAGGGTCCGGTCGGTGGGGGGCATGATCAGGGGGTAGTCGTCGACCACATGGTCGCCGGGGCGGACCAGCGCCTGGTACAGGTACTCCTTGCAGTCCAGCCCCGGGACCCGGTCGGCGCAGCGGACCCCGATCGGTCCCTGCCCCCGGTAGTCGGTGATGATGTTCGGTCCCCGCGCACCCGGGCTCTCGGCGTGACAGGCCAGGCAGCCCCCGGCCCCCTGGTAGAGCTGCTCTCCCACCTCGACCAGCTCCTCGGGGGAGACGTCGGCCCCGAAGGCGATGTCCGGGGGGACATCCGACTCCACCTGGGGAATCACATTGGCGACCAGGGTGAAGGCGCCGATGGTCGCCAGCACCACCGCGATGATCTTCAGGTCCACGGATGACATCGGGTGCGCCTCCTCAGTCCGCGGGGACGGGTTCGGGGTCCGGAACGAGCTGCGGCTTCGCGATCATCCCTCCGATCCAGAAGACGAAGGCGATCATCAGGAGGAAGACGATGACGCAGACGCTGATCACCTGCGCGGCGTACCCGAGGGCCGGGGTCGCCGCATGCTCGGTCGTGTCCCGCATGACCTCCCAGACATGCCAGTGCTGGCGGATCCCGCTGCGCGCGAAGCCCATCAGCCCCATCAACCACGTGAAGGTCACCACGAGGATGAAGAGCGCGTACTGCGATCGCTCCGGCATCTGGCCCCAGCGGATCGGGCCGCGCGATTCGGCCCGGCGCATGATGAACAGGTCGAGCCCGATGACCGCCAGGATCGTGAAGAGGACCCAGAGCACCTGGTAGACGGAAAAGCCGATCCGCGTGATCGTCGGGACGAAGTAGCCGTAGACGCCGTAGAAGAGGACGACGGCCGAACAGACCGCCAGAAGGCCTCCCTGGGTGATGGTGCCGGTCTTCGCCCACGAGACGGTGGGGATCTTGTTCGCCCTCCGGTACATCAGGAAGGAGAGGAAGGTGGTCAGGATCATCAGGTTGACCGCCGTGTTCTTGGCGCTCATGAGTCCGAGGACCCCCAGGAAGGGGTGGTGCGTGCCCCCCATCGCGGCCAGTTCGTCGCGGTCCGCGATCATCGAGTGGGGGGTGGCCCAGACGATGAAGCCGATCACGAGGACGGCGAGCATCCACTTGGTGTAGCGACTGAATCGTTCGCCCCCCGGGATCCTCCCCAGCCCGATCCACAGGTAGTAGTTGGCGGCCAGGAAGAGGACCCCGATCAGGAAGGCCTGCACGATCCAGAGCCAGCTCATGAAGCCGCCCATCATCGTGATGCCCATCTGCTGGTTGTACTCGTATATCTCGCGGCCCAGCCAGTAGCCGGCGAAGGGGAGGACCAGGAAGACCCCGATCGCGATGAGGTTGCCGACGTATCCCATCCAGTCGTAGTGTGCCCGCTCCTCGTCCGATTTCGCCTTCAGGAAGCGGTAGGCCGCGTAGGCCGCCACGATCGATCCCCCGAAGACCGCGTTCGCGATGAGGCGGTGGATGTTGATCGGCATCCAGGTGGCGTTGGCGAAGGCGCTCCAGAACTGGACCATCGCCGGGGCGGTGTCCGGTGTGACGTCCGATGGCGGACTCATCATGAAGGTCAGCCACGCGTTCGCGATGAAGAGGACCGCCGTGCCCCAGACGTTCAGGAGGATCCCCAGCCCCCAATGGCCCAGCTTGGCCCTGCCCGTCTTCCAGCGATCCCACCCATAGTAGTACATGTAGAGGGTGGCAGACTCGAAGAAGAAGAGCGCGGCGTAGATCCACATCGAGACCTTGAAGATCTCGCTCAGGTAGCTGAAGAGCGCCGGGTAGAGGGTCACCAGAAGGAAGAGGAAGAGTCCTCCCAGGAGCGCCGTGGCGCTGTAGGCGACCAGGAGGAGCCGGGTGAACTCCTTCGACAGCCGGTCGTAGCGCTCGTCCTTGCCCCAGATCCCGATCGCCTCGGTCACCACGGCGAACATCGGCACCCCGAGGACGAAGGCCGCGAACATCAGGTGCGTCTGGGCCACGATCCAGATGGCGGCCCGGCTTCCGATCAGGGGGAAGTCCTCTCCATAGGTGGGGGGGCTGTAGGTCTGAGCCCCCAGGGGGGAGAAGAGCGCGAGCAGCCCCAGCCCGCCGAGGATGCCGGCGACCCACATCCACCGGGTCGTTCTCATTGCACCTCCTCGTCCGGAGACCGGAGGAAGAAGGGGAGCCGGCGCGAGAAGTCCACCGGCATCGCCTTGCGCACCTCGCTCATGACTTCGAGGTCGATCTCGGCGTATCCCTCGCGCCGGGCGAAGGCCTCGACCCGCGAGGTCACGACACCCCGCACGAAGCTGGGGATGCGGGCGACGCGTTCCCGGGCTTCGGGGGTCCAGGCCGGCGAGATCCGGATCTCCTCGCCGTAGTGGATCCCGGTGGGCTGGATCCGGGGTCCGCCGGCGGGCTCGTAGGCGCACGACTCGTCGGGGCCGAGCAGGTCGCCCGTGGTCGCGTGGGCCCGCGCCCGGCATCCCCCGCAGACCTCGGCGTACTCGCACGCCCCGCACTTGCCACCCAGTTCGCCGTGGCGGAGGGTGTGGAAGACGGGGGAGTCCGCCCAGATCTCGCCGAAGCTCTGCTCGGCCAGGTCGCCCGCCTCGATGGGGAGGTAGGGGCAGGGGGTGACTTTCCCCTCGGGGGTGATCCGGCAGTACTGGACCCCGCAGGGGCAGCGGGTCCGGTAGTTCTGGAGGGGGGACCCCTCGTTGACGTGGCGCATCAGCTGCGGCTGGCACTTGGAGCGGACCATGAGGCGGCCCCGGTAGGCCGCCTCGAGCTCGGCGAGCTCGCGCAGGACTTCTTCGTTCTCGTCGGGCGAGAGGCCCTGCATCCCCTCGCCCCGGCCCGTGGGGACCAGGAAGTAGAGGTTGAACGAGACCGCCCCCTTCTCGGCGGCCCACTCGACCAGGCGCGGGAGTTCGGCGCGGTTGCCCCGGGTGAGGCTGGTCTGGATCACGAAGTCGAGCCGGTGCTCGCGCAGCCGGTCGATCGCGTCGAGGGTGTCCTGGAGCGCCCCGTCGCCATGGCGGAATCGATCGTGGTAGACGGGGTCCAGCGAGTCGATGCTGACCGCGACCCCGGTCACCCCGGCCTCCATCAGGGAGTGGATGCGGTCGTCGGTCAGCCGGGTCCCGTTCGTTCCGACGACCACGGTCGCGCCTGCATCGGACGCATGCCGGGCCAGCTCCTCGAGGTCGTCGCGCAACAGGGGCTCGCCCCCGGTCAGGATCAGCATCGGGTTGGGGTTGACCGCCAGGAGCTGGTCGAGGATCTCGTGACACCGCTCGGTCGAGAGCTCGGACCGGGCTGCGTGCCAGGAGCCGGCCGCGATGTAACAGTGGGCGCAGGCCAGGTTGCATCGCCGGGTCAGGTTCCAGGCGATCACGTGGGGGACGAAGGCCGTCACTCGTTCCCCTCCTTCATGAACTTCTCGACCGCGGCCTTCGCGTCGGCGGGGCTCACCGTGCCGAGATCCACCGGACAGGCGTCGGCCTGCTCCTCGATGTCGCGGATCGGGCAGCGGGTGACCCCCTGCGCCTTCGCCTCGTCGATGAACTTGCGCATCTCCTCGGAGAGCCCGTCGACCCCCTCGGCCTGGGCTCGGAGCTGCTTGGTCTGCAGCTCCTTGAACATGACCAGCATCGTGTCCATGTCGAACTCGTCGGCCGCGATCATGGCCTGCTTGTTCTCGTCCATGACCTGGGTCGTCACCCGCAGCAGCTCGTTCTCGCGGGCGAAGCGCTCCACCGTGTTGCGGGCCAGGGGGCGCGCGATCAGGGGGACCGCCTTGAGCCGGCCGAAGGCCTCGTGGGTCCAGACGACCGGGTCCGAGGCGACCCGCTCCCGGGTGTGCTCATTCCCCGTGTACGGACAGGTCGCCTGGACCATGGGGATCTCGGTATCGGCGTCGTAGCTCTGGACCACCGTCCGCTTCATCGCCTCTTCGGCCTTGATCTCGGCGAGCGCAAGCTCCTCGGCGGTCCCGACCCCCATCACCAGCTGCATGTGGGTGGGCAGGAGCTTCTGGATCGCCTCGTCCAGCCGCTCGTTGGTGACGACCGGCAGCGAGGTGGTGTCAACGGTCCGGGGGGCGTGTTCCGCGTCCTCTTCGGGAGCACCCGTGTAGGTGGCCCCGCCGGCCTGCGCCCGCTCCATCGCCTCGGCCTCCTCCTCGACGGCGACCCAGCCGTCCCCTTTCGGGATCGGGGCGGTCCCGGGGCCATCCTTCCACCCCTTGTCTCGGATCGCACCGGGCCCGTACTCGTCGAGCACGTAGTCCTCGACGGCCTTGCGGGCGATCCCGAGGGCGAACGGCGGGACGCGCAGGATCCGGACCTCGGCTTCGGGGGCCCACTCCAGCCCGGTCTCCCCATCCTCTTCGATCCAGGGGATGTCGTCGGGGCGGACATCGGTGGTCCCTGTCAGGAGGATATTGGAGGGCGCGAGCCGACAGAGGTTCTCGGCCTGCGATCCCATCTCGGTGCCCTCGATCCGGTGGCCTCCGTGGCGGGCCAGGATCAGGAGCGACGGCTCGAGCTCCTCGACCCACTGCAGGATGCACTGGAAGGGCTTTCCGATGAGGATCTGGGTCTCGACCTCGACATCCGGATACTCCGAGGCCATGACCTCGGCCCGCTTGAGATTCGCCTGGCAGAGGCGCAGGAGCCCCTTGTCAATGATGTTGTTGTGGAGCTCCTCCTGCTCCTCGAACTTGAAGATCTTGGCCGCCTGGACCGAGAGGACATCCTTGATGTTTCCGAAGACCGCGTGGTGGTACTCGACGTCGAAGGCCGAGCAGGCCCAGAGCTTCGCTCCGAACTCGCGGGCCATCTCGAGCGCCACCCGCATCGCCTTGTAGGCGTACGAGGAGCCGTCGATGCAGACGATCCAGTCGCCGCCCTCGAGGGGGCGGTCGTCACGCACGATCAGGGTGTCCTTCTCGACCTTCCGGAGGACGCGGGCGGTTACACCCCCGAGCTGGGAGTAGGGCTGGTGGCCGATCCCGTGGGCCCCGATGCAGAGGAGGTCGTAGTCGCGTCCGCTCTCACCGGCGAGCTTCTCGTCCTGCTCCTCGTCTTCGGCCACGATCCGCCCGTCATCCCCCAGCCGGACATCGCTTCGGACCTGCTCTCCTCCGTCGTACTTGTCGGCGATGTTCGGGTCGAAGCCGATCAGGCTGGGCAGGCGTCCGGCGCCCCGGTTGGTCTCGCGGATGATCTCCTCGAAATGGATGCCCTCGAGGAGCTGTCGGCGCAGGGGGATTCCCGCCTCCTTGCAGCGCTTGTCGGTCTGATCCAGGAAGGAGTCCGAGATGAGCTGGAGGCCCTTCTCGATCAGCTTGTCGTGGATCTTGCGCTGCCGCTTGATCTCGGATTCGGTCTGGAAGCGAGCGGGGAGCCCGGTCTCGAGCTGGCGGAACCGGACGTCGTGGAGCCGGGCGGCGTAGACGTGGTTGCCGGTGATGGTCCCTTCCGAGCGCTGACAGAGCTCGATGGCCCGGTCCACAGCCCAGTGGGAATGGGGGGAGTTGTCGACGGGAACGAATACCTCTCGGTACATAGGCACCCCGGTCACCGGAGCCGCAGGTTCCCCCGAGTCCCAGGCGGACGGAGCGGACCATGGTCAATGGCCGCACTCCCCCCTGAGCGAGCGATGGCTCACCCTGCCTGCAGACCGAAGGGGGCGAGGCGATCTCGCCCTCCTCACGCGTGCACGGCCCCCGCGTCCCCTTCCGGGAACCAGGAGGCACCGTTCATCTCTCTCGTGCTTCGTGACTCTGCGGATCCAGGACACCCGTCCGGATCCCTATTCTGGTTCAAGCGCGTTGCCGCGCTGAGGCTTCGATTCCGACTGACGACGGTGAGTATATCCACCGGGAGTTGAAACTGTCAAATATCCCGTAATGATCGTTTGCTTGCAGGCAAATCACTATCTGGCTGGAGCGATCCGCTCTATAAGGGCGCCGGAGACGGTGATGGTCAGGGCTCCAAGCAGGAGGGCTCCACCGCACGAGGAGAGGAGCGCGGCGCCGGTGCTGAGCTGGAGCGCGGCGCCTCCGGCTCCCTCGAGAAGGAGCTGGTGAACCGGTCCGAACGGGAGGACGGACTCGAGCGCCGCCCCCGGGCTTCCCGGCCGGGCCGTGCGGAAGACACCCGACCCGTGAAGGAGGAAGAGGGAGACCACGGCGGCGAAGAGCGCCCCTTCGGCCAGGGAGCGGGCCACGGCAGCGATCCAGACCCCGACCAGATTCGCGGTCAGGAGCGTTCCGACGAGGGTGGGGATCAGGAGGAGCCAGACCCGTCCCGAGGCGCCCCCGAGCATCAGGATCACCAGGGCCGCGGGGAGGAGCTGCAGGGTGTCGAGCAGGGTGCCGACCACGATCCTGGGGAGGAGGATCGCGGGGCCCGATCCGCCCGCCAGAAGGAGCCGGCGCAGGATCCCCCCCTCGGCGTCGCGCAGGAGGGGGATCGCCGAGCCGAAGGTCCCGAAGAGCACGAAGAGCACCGCGTAGGCGGCGGCCGCGTGGAAGGGGGGTGCTCCGCCCAGGGCGATCGGGAGGACCAGGAGGAGCGGAATCCCCACGTTCAGGACCAGGAGCCGGGGTCGGCGCAGGGCGAGCTGCCACTCGGCCGCCCAGATCATGGACCAGGCTCTGGGAGGTGGACTCCCGTCAGGAGCTGGAAGACGTCGCGCAGGTCGGGCTCGTGCAGCTGGATGTGCCGGATCTCGGCGCCGGTCTCCAGCAGTCCCTCGATGACCTGGGGGAGGACGGCGGCGCCCCGCGGGCTTCGAAGCTGGATCGGGGACTCGGAGTCCTGGAGATGGATGGTGATACGGGTCTCGCCCCGCACCCGCTCCAGGAGTCCCGATGGGGTGTCGTCGGCGACCACGCGTCCCTCGTGCAGGAAGAGGACCCGGGAGGCCCACTCCGGAATGTCGCGTACCTCGTTCGTGGCGAAGACCACCGGCGTCCCGGTCTCGCCTCGCTTCAGGATCGCCCGCCCCAGCACCTCGATCCCCTCCGGATCCAGACCGACCGTGGGCTCGTCCAGAACGACGAGCTCGGTCGCCCCCGCGAAGGCCTCCATCAGCAGAAGCTTGCGACGCATGCCGAAGGAGTACTGATGGACGGGTACATCCAACTCCGCGTCGATCCCGAAGCTGCCGTTCATTTCGGCGGATCCCCGGAGGCCGGCGAAGAGTCGCAGGTTCTCGGTGCCGGTGAGGGCCTCGAAGTGGATGGGGTGGTCCCGTGCATACCCGATGCGCCGGCGAAGGGTGGGCGAGGGCCGGTCGGCGCCCAGGATCCGGAGCTCCCCGGATGAGGGGGACAGGTCGGTCGCCAGGAGTCGGATCAGCGTCGTCTTTCCCGAACCGTTGGGACCGATCAGCGCCACGCGCTCCCCGGTGTGGATCTCGAGATCCAGCTCCATGAGCCCCCATCGTCCACCGTAGCGGACGCCCACGCCCCGAGCCCGAACCCGAGGCATCGGCTACATGCCTTCCAGGCCGAGGTCGCTGCGGGCGGTGTCCATGACCTCGGGGGTGAGCGTCCCGATCCCCCGCTCCCGGGCATAATCCGTGTAGATCCGCTTGACCATCCCGCGCACGAAGCTGGGCACGTTCTGGAGCCGCTCGATCGCCTCGGGGCTCCAGGCGACGGGGCCCGGAGTGGGTGGTGCCTCGACAAAGGCCTCCTCGTGACCGCCATCCAACCCGGAGCGCACCCCTTCCAGCGCCTGGGCAGGGACCTCGCGGCCCCCGACCTTGACCCCCAGGGAGCTCACCATCTGGGTCTCCATCGGGTTCGTCAGCATCGCCATCTCGCGGCCGCACCCGCCACAGGCGAAGACGGCGGCCATGGTCCCGTCTCCGGGAATCTGGCGCTCGGCGAAGTCCATCACCTCGTCGCAGGGAATGCAGAGGAATTTCATGGCGTGCTCCCGATGCCCTCGAGACGCTCCGCGAGGGCTGTGAAGGCCTCGGCAATCGGACCCTCGGGATGGCCGGTGACGAAGGGGTGTCCCCGATCCGTCTCGAGCGAGAAGGAGGGGTGGAAGGGGATCTCGGCCCAGATGGGGACCCCGGTCGCCTCGGAAAGCCGCTGCGCGCCCTCGCCGGGGAAGAGGGGCTGGATCCGGTCGCAGTCGGGACACCAGTAGCCGCTCATGTTGGCCACCAGACCGACGGTGCCGACATCGGCCTCCCTGAGAAGACGAAGGGAGCGGGCCACGACCGAGCGGGCCATCTCCGAGGGGGTGGTCACGACCAGCACGGCGGGAAGATCGGGGATCAGCTCCAGAAGGCGCGAGATCTTGTCGGTGCCGGGGGGCACGTCGATCAGGAGGACGTCGAGGTCACCCCACGCGACATCCCCCAGGAACTCACGGAGCGCGGTGGTCTCCATGGTGCTCTGCCAGATGAAGGTGTCGGAACCGGGATCCCGCCACCGCAGGGGGGCATCCTCTTCCTGCAGGAGCTCCATCGAGATGACCGAGATCCCGGCGGCATCGGCGGGGGGGATCACGCCGTCTCCGTCCCCTTCGAGCAGGGGGCCCCGCACGCCCAGCATGCGGGCCAGCGAAGGACCGTTCAGGTCTCCGTCGACGGCGCCCACCCGGAGCCCCCGCGACCGGAGGCAGCTCGCCAGATTGGCGGTCACGGCGCTCTTTCCGACGCCACCCTTTCCGCTGGCGACCGCCACGACCGTGCCGACGCTCGCCAGCCGCTTCGCCAGCCGGGCCCGCTGCTCCAGGACCTGCTCCAGAAGCTCGGAGCCCGTCGAATGGTCCACTTCACTGTACGTGCGGAACTTGCGCATGGGGCCGCTCGAGTGGAGGGTGGGTCAGGGCACGATCTGCGTTCCGTCCGGATCGAGTACCGTGAGCGCATCGACGGGGCAACTGCGACAGGCCTCGACGACCGCGGACTCGTCGACGGTGGCGGCGCCGTTGCGGAAGATGGCAATGCCTTCGTCGTCGAACTCGAAGGGGGTGGGGTCCAGCTCGATGCAGTCTCCGAAGCCCACGCAGATGAGGCGATCGATCCGGACGGTCAGCTCTCCGAACTTGCGTTCCTCGATCTCGGACAACGATCCTCCTCGGGTGGGTGAGGTGGTCTGGATCTTCGCGCTCAACTTCCGATTCCGGGGCCGAGACCGCAAGTCCTGGAAAGAGGGATGGTCCTGTGTACGAACGTTTCTGGATGGACAATCGCCAGATGATCACGATCGGAAGCGTGCTTTCGGTGATTGCGATCGTTCTGGTCGCGTTGAGCCTGCGGGCGCCCGATCCCCCGACATTCGCGCCCTCTCCGGTAGCGCCGCAGCCGGCGGGGGAGGGGCTCGTCGGGCCCCGCATCCATACCGTCGATGCGAGCTCTCCGGGTGAGTGGGTGTTTTTTTCGTTTGACGTGGGATCGGTGGTCGAGAACCCCGGTCCGGAAGATTGGGACCTGGCCTTCCGGCGCTTTCAGGTGATCGCCAATGGGGGTGATGGGTTTGCGGGGGATGGAGGGATCCGGGACCTGGGGGTGGTCCCCTTCGATTCGATTAACTTGGTCCCTGTGGACGGATATGTTTCGACGGTGGCCCGGACGGACTCGGTCAACGCCGCCATCCGGGACTGGTACGACTACTCCTTCTTCTCGCACCTCCTGAGTCCGCGGGATCGGGTCTACGCGCTGCGCACCGCGTTCGGCCGGTACGCGAAGTTCGAACTCCTGGGCTACTACTGCGCCGGCGCCACCCCCGGGTGCATGACCTTTCGCTATGTCTATCAGGGGGATGGGACCCCGAACGTGGAGACACCCGAATGAAGACGGTTCTGCTCCGGATCATGGTCGCGACGGTAGTCGTGGCCGGGCTCCTGACGGTGATCGTGGTGACGCGGCTGGTTCTCTCGGGCGGGGCGGAGCGCCCGGAGCGGACCGTGTACCCGTTCGAGGTCGATGACGAGAGCGCGGCGGACCGACGGGCCCGGACTGCGGGGGGCCCGGATCAGGGGGACTACCCACAGCTTCACGAGCACCTGGAGCGCGAGCTCCTGGCCGACGGCTCTGTGGTCTATACGTGGGAGGGGACACGGGGTGAGTTGATGCCGATCCTGCTCTGGGCGTCGAGCGATGCACCCGAGGCGATGCCGGCCATTCTCGAGGCCGTGGAGGGCCTCCTGGCCGGGGGGTACGCTCCGGAGCGGACCGTCCTTCTGGCCTTCGGGTCCGGTGAGACGGGGATCCGCACGCTCGCCTCGCATCTCGAGGGTCGAGGGGTCCGCGTCGAATGGGCGTTGATTCCGGGTGCGGGCCTGGCGACGGGGATGGCGCCTGGGGTGGGAGGGACCGTCGGGCTCGTCGGGACCGCGGCCAAGGGGCGGGTGACACTGGAGGTCGCGGGGTCCCTGGAGAGGGCGCTGGTGCGGCTGGATGAGGAGCCGTTTCCGGCCCGGCTCGAGGGCCCGATGGCGGAGCAGCTCGATCAGTTGAAGCCGCATATGGATCCGGCGTTTCGGATGCTGGCGGCGAACCTGTGGATCTTCCGCCGGCCGCTTCTCTGGGTGCTCTCGGCGGATCCCGTGAGCAATGCCCAGATCCGGACCACGCACGCGGCCGGATTCGCATCAGCCATCGAGATCCGGGTCGCCCCCTGGGATTCCGTGGATGGGGCCGTCCGCGAGCTCCGGAGCCGGCTCGCGGATCTGGACATCGAGATTTCAGTGGTCGACAACGCCGCGCCCAGCCGGATCTCGTCATCGTCGGCCGAGGGGTTCGAGTTGATCCGGGGCGCGGTGCATGGGGTGTTTGCGGACGTGCGGGCGGTCGTTCCCTTCCTGAGCTGGAGCCCGCTTGATGCGAGCCCGCTGGAGCCGGTGGCGGGCGAGATCTACCACTTCGCACCGGTCCGGGTGGATGCAGAAACCCACGAGGAGGTCGAGGCCCAGAGCCCACGCGCGTACCTGGACATGGTCCGCTTCTACGCGGAGGTGATTCGCCGGGGTTCGTAGTCTGATGAGGGAATTTCCGTGCTTTTCCTGTTTTGGGGGTGTGAGGGGACGATCCCTCTCCGAGTAGCCGGCATCGCGGCGCTCGCGAAACCTTACAGGATGAATGCTCCCGGAGGCACGGATGAAGAAGGTTCTGGCTGGTACCGTCGTGGTGATTCTGTCCCTCGCGTTCGGCTGCAGTGATCTGCAGACCACGGACCCTGCAGGGGACCCCGTGTCGGAGGCGATCGAATCTGCCGCGGAGTCCATCCTGGCGCCCGAGGTCAACGAGGCAACGTCCTCGACCGTCTGCCGGGCCTATGGCCGACACCTCTCGCAGGTTGAAGTGGAGATGGCGGGATCGGGCACCGAGGACCTGGAACCGGTCGCGGCCGCGTTGCTTGCCGTGATCACCGACATCTGCGGGTGAGGCGGCCATGAAGACCCTTGCCCGGATCACCAGCCTGATTCCTGCCGCAATCCTCGGTTTCGCCCTCCCCTTCGGCCCCGTTGTGGAGGCCCCTGACGCCCTGGTCTACTGTCCGGTCGACATCGATGCCGTCGGGTGCGATCGCATCGTGAGGATCCTGGAGGACAGTGGGGACTTTGGTGCGGTCGTCCGCGGGTACGATGGGACCGGTGGGACCCTCCACCTGGCGACCGTGAATCCGGGTGAGTTCGCGGTGCTGGTCGTGCCGTCGCTTGCAGACGACGTCGCGGATCAGCCCTACGCGGTGCTGCGCAGGGCGGATGTAGTCGAGCACCTGGCGGCGATCGGCATAGGGCGCGTCGCGGTGTGGTCGGGGGCGCCGGATCAGGGCGAGGGGCATGAGGCGCAGAAGGCGGTTCTGATCGGGAATCTCGTCGACTGGGTTCGTGGGGAAGGGGAGATGGGAGTTGTCGCCCTTCAGGACCTCTCCGATTCCGATTCCTATGGATGGCTGGCCGGGTTTACATCGGTTCGGGTCGCTTCTGACGGCCTGTTCAGTGTGCATGATCAGGTCGTGCCGCTGACGAGTGTCGGAGAGGAGATCGTGGGCGGCGTGGCGTACTCGGCGATGGCCACCTTCGGGCTGGTGGTGGAGGAAGGGGTCGAGGCCGCGGCCGGCGGAGGGGCGACGGTGCTCGTGACCCACGAAGGGGCCGCGGCGCTCGAGATCACCTCCATCAGTGGCCCGTCCGACCCCGTGGCGGTGAACACGACGACGGGGCTGACCGGGACCTTTTCGGGAGCGGGAGGGGGCTATTCGATCGAGGTGCTGTGGGGCGACGGATCGTCGTCGATCGCCTCGGTTCATGAGACCGAGACCGGGGGAAGCTTCACCGCGAGTCGTGCCTATCAGACTCCCGGGGTTTATGCGGTTGAAGTCACCATTTCGGGCCAGGATGGGAGCGCCGCCTCGGAGACCTACGAGTACCTGACGGTCTTCGATCCCGATGGTCCGAACGTTTCGGGGAATGGGGAGATCTGGTCGCCGGAGGGCGCGTACCTCCTGGATCCCTCACTGGTGGGATCGGCGTCGTTCGGCTTCCAGTCGCGCTATCGGCCCGGCGCCAATGCGCCAACCGGAAACGCTCAGTTCCGATTCCGGATCGCCGACCTGCACTTCGTGAGCGATGAGCAGGAGTGGCTCGTCGTTGGGGGCGCGCGCGCCCAGTTCAAGGGGACCGGCAGGATCAACCGGCAGGGTCAGTACGGCTACATGATCACTGCGATCGACGGGAGTCGGCAGGGTGGGGGTGGGGTGGATCGCTTCCGGATCAAGATCTGGGAGCTGGCGAGCGATCGGGTCGTCTACGACAACCAGCTGGACGCGCCCGACGACGCGGAGCCGACCACCAGTCTCCGACGCGGCCGGATCACCATCCGGTCTGCCGGACGGAACACCGCCCCGAGTATCGTGATCACCTCTCCCGCCGATGGGTCGACCTTCGATTCAGGAAAGGAGATCCTCTTCTCCGCGACAGCCTCCGATGAGGAAGATGGCGATCTTTCGGGGTCGGTGACCTGGAGTTCGGACCTGGATGGCTTCCTGCACTCGGGGTCCAGCTTCACCAACGACCGGCTCTCGAGTGGCGATCACACGATCACCGCCGAGGTCACGGACTCCGGGGGTCTGACGCGGTCCGCGACCGTGGGCGTGCACGTTCGCGAGGACGAGGACCCATCGGATCCGGTGGCTGCGCAGCTCGCCTTTGGAGTCCAGCCGACGACCACGGCGGCGGGTGAAATCATCGAGCCGGCGGTGACGGTTCGCATCGAGGACGGATCCGGAAACTTGGTCACCACATCCACGGCTGAGGTCACGATCGCACTCGACGGAGCCGATTCCTCGGGATCGCTGACGGGCACGCTGACGGTCTCGGCAGTGAACGGCATCGCGACCTTCGCCGATCTGAGCATCGCTGACATCGGCGAGGGCTACACGCTGGTCGCCAGCTCCGGCGATCTGGCCGAGGCGACAAGCGACCCGTTCGACATCATCGTGGGTGAGGCGACACAGCTCGCTTTCGGAGTCCAGCCTTCGACCACGGTCGCAGGCGAGGTCATCGACCCCGCTGTGACGGTCCGCATCGAAGACAGCCAGGGCAACCTGGTCACGACGGCCACCGACGAGGTCACCATCACACTCGGCGGAGACGTTTCCGCGGAAACGCTTTCTGGCACGCTGACGGTCTCGGCAGTGAACGGCATCGCGACCTTCGCCGATCTGAGCATCGCTGACATCGGCGAGGGCTACACTCTGGTCGCCAGCTCCGGCGATCTGGCCGAGGCGACAAGCGACCCGTTCGACATCATCGTGGGTGAGGCGACACAGCTCGCTTTCGGAGTCC
>SLBA01000189.1 GCA_007126575.1 Gemmatimonadota bacterium
GCCATGGGCGAGGGGCCCGAGGCCGAGGAGGCCGATGCCGAGGCCTTCCAGCGCGAGAGTGTGTCCGCGGTCGCGGGCTACCTCGCGAAAGGGAGGGCGCACCGGTACTTTACGAACTTCTCGGCGCGCAAGGACTGGGAAGGGATGCGCTTCCACCTGGCCCGCACCCCGGATGCCCGTCCGGAGCCGTCCTGACCACGGAGACCGCGATGCTGTCATCCGACCCTGCACGCCCCGATGATCCGATCCGAGCCCCACGGGGGTCGGATCGGAGCTGTCGGAGCTGGGCCGCCGAGGCGGCGATGCGGATGCTCATGAACAATCTGGATCCCGAGGTGGCCGAGGCCCCCGAGTCTCTCGTCGTGTACGGGGGACGGGGACGGGCGGCCCGATCGTGGCCGGCCTATCGCGCGATCATCCGGAGCCTGCAGGAGCTGGAGCCGGACGAGACCCTCCTGGTCCAGTCGGGCAAGCCGGTGGGGGTGGTCCGCACCACCCCGGATTCCCCCCGCGTCCTGATCGCCAACTCGAACTTGGTGGCGCACTGGGCCACGCAGGACCACTTCGACGAGCTCGAGGCGCGGGGTCTCATGATGTACGGCCAGATGACCGCGGGCTCGTGGATCTACATCGGTACGCAGGGGATCCTGCAGGGGACGTGGGAGACCTTCGCGGAGGCGGCGCGTCAGCACTTCGGCGGGTCCCTCGAGGGGCGGGTCGCGGTGACCGCCGGGTGTGGGGGGATGGGCGGGGCCCAGCCCCTCTCGGTCACCCTGAATGGCGGGGTCTGCCTGATCGCCGACGTGGACCCGGCGCGCCTCGAGCGACGTCGACGGGACCGCTACCTGGACGAGATCGCCCCCGACGTCCCGGCCGCGATCCACCGAGCGTGGGAGTGTGCCGAGAGCGGCGAGGCGGTGAGCATCGGGATCGAGGCGAACGCGGTGGATCTCCTGCAGGCACTGGTCGATCACGGCCGGACCCCCGACCTCCTGACCGACCAGACCTCGGCCCACGACCCCCTCGAGGGGTACGTGCCTCAGGGGATGGGGCTCTCCGAGGCTGCCGCCCTTCGCCAGCAGGATCCGAAGGGGTACGTGCGTCGGAGCATGGCCTCGATGGCCGAACACGTGCGGCTCATGGTCACCCTGCAGGAGCGCGGAGCCGTGACCTTCGACTACGGGAACAACCTGCGGCAGCGGGCCCTCGAGGCGGGCTACGACGACGCCTTCTCCTTTCCGGGGTTCGTGCCCGCCTTCATCCGGCCGCAGTTCTGCCGGGGACGGGGGCCCTTCCGGTGGGTGGCCCTGTCGGGCGACCCGCGCGACATCTACGCCACCGACCACGCGCTCCTGGAGCGGTTTCCCGATGACGAAGGGCTGCGGCGCTGGCTGCTGGCGTGTCATGCGGACCCCGACGCGCTCCTGGCGGGCGCGTACGACCGCTGTGCGCCGGCCTTCGGCTTTCAGGGGCTGCCCGCGCGCATCTGCTGGTTCGGGCTCGGGGAACGGGATCAGGCCGGCATCCTCTTCAACGAGATGGTCGCCGACGGGCGCGTCTCGGCCCCGATCGTGATCGGGCGCGACCACCTGGATGCCGGATCGGTTGCCTCGCCCAATCGCGAGACCGAGTCCATGCGGGACGGCTCCGACGCCGTGAGCGACTGGCCCCTCCTGAACGCGATGGTGAATGTGGCGAGTGGGGCGTCCTGGGTGAGCATCCACCATGGGGGGGGTGTCGGAATCGGGTACTCGCAGCACGCCGGCCAGGTGGTGGTGGCCGACGGCTCGCGCGAGGCGGGTGAGCGCGTCGCCAGGGTCCTCCGGAACGATCCAATGACCGGGGTCATCCGGCACGTGGATGCGGGGTACGATGAAGCGATCCACTGCGCTCGCGAGCAGGACGTGGTCATCCCGATCCGCCAGGGGAGGGACGCATGAGAAAGATTCTGAGTGCCCCCGTCTGGCCGGACTCCCTTCGCGAGGGGAGCTTCGCCTCGAGCATCCGGACCAAGAGCTCCGAGGGATGCCGGGTGGCGCTCATCGGGCTGCCCGACGACCTGGGGGTCCGGATGAACAAGGGGCGCCCCGGGGCGGCCGAGGGGCCCTATGGATTCCGATCGGCGCTGGCCCGGTACGGGGCGCGGCATCCCGCACTGGGCGACCTTCCGAATGTGTTTGACGTGGGGGACGTCGTTCCCGGGATGACGCTGCAGGAGACGCATCAGCGAGTGACCAAGGTCACCCTGTCCGTGCTCGAGCAGGGATTGATTCCGGTCGGAATCGGGGGCGGGCACGACCTGACCTTCGCCTTCGTCCGGGCCGTCGCGGCCCGAGAGCCCGAGCGGCTGACCGGCATCTACTTCGACGCGCACCTGGACGTCCGCCCGGAAGAAGGATCCGGAATGGTCTTCCGACGCCTCATAGAGGAGTGCGGAGTCCGGCGGCTGCATGTGTTCGGGCTCGATCCCTACGTCAACTCGACCGAGCACCGGGCCTGGTTCGTCTCGCACGGGGGTGTCGAGGGGGGATTCGGGTGGGATGGAAACTGGCCCGAGGGTCCTCTGTTCGTGAGCCTGGATCTGGATGTGATCGACCAGGCCCATGCGGCCGGGGTGAGCGCGATGAACCCCGCCGGCTGGTCCCCGCAGCGCACCGAGCTCTGGGCGCAGGCCGCGGGGCGCAATCCGAGAGTGCGCTGCTTCGACATCATGGAGCTGGCGCCGAGACTGGATGAGAGCGGCCGTACGGCGCGCCTTGCGGCCCGGCTCTTCCTGGCCTTCCTGCGTGGCGTCTCCCTCCGATTCGAGGATGCACGGTGACCCTGGTCATCCGCAGCGTCCGGGTGGTCACTCCCCACGCGTCATCCCCCCGAGTCTCCGCCCGCAACGGCCTCGATGTCCGCATCGACGCAGGACGGATCGCCGAGGTGGGGCCGGATCTGGAGATCCCCGAGACCGCCGAGGTCCTGGAAGGGCGGGGCCGGGTCCTGGTCCCCGGCTTCGTCGACGCGCACACCCACGCCTGCTGGGCCGGGAGCCGGCTCGACGAGTGGGAGCGAAAGCTCGAGGGCGTCTCCTATCAGGAGCAGATGGCCGAGGGAGGGGGGATCATGGCCACGGTCCGCGCCGTCCGAGAGGCCTCGGAAGAGGAGCTCTCCGACGCCCTCCTGGTCCGACTCGACTGGATGCTCTCCGAGGGCACCACCACGGTCGAGGTCAAGAGCGGCTACGGACTCTCGCTCGAGGCCGAGCTCAAGATGCTGCGGGCGATCCGCGGGGCAGGGGAGCGCTGGCCCGGTCGCGTCATCCCCACCGCCTGCCTGGGGCACGCGCTGGATCCCGAGGTGCCCGACTTTGTGACCACGGTCATCGAGGAGCAGCTCCCGGCGGTCTCCGAGGCCTTTCCCGGGATCGCGGTCGATGCGTACTGCGAGGAGGGGGCCTGGTCCGTGACCGACTGCGTGCGCCTTTTCGAGGCCGCATCAAAGCTCGGCCACCCGATCCGGATGCACGCCGACCAGTTCAACTCCCTGGGCATCATTCCCGAGGCGATCCGCCTGGGGGCCCGATCCGTCGACCACCTCGAGGCGACCACCCGTCCCAACCTCGAGGCCCTGGCGCGCAGCAGTGTGATCGGGGTGATGCTCCCGGTCTCGGGCTTTCACCTCGATGACCGGTATGCGGATGGACGGGGGTTCATCGATGCCGGCGGGACCCTCGTGGTGGCCACGAACTTCAATCCCGGCTCGGCCCCATCCCCCTCGATCCCCTTCGCCCTGAGCCTGGCTGTACGCAAGCTGGGGTTGACGCCCCACGAGGCTCTGACCGCGGTCACCGCCAATGCCGCCGCCCTCCTCGGGCTCGAGGATGCCGGGGAGATCCGGGTCGGTGCGCGGGCGGATCTGGTTCTACTCCGCCATCGGGACGAACGCGAGCTGGCCCGGACGGTGGGCGGGAACCCGGTTGCGGCGGTTCTCTGTGACGGTCGGGTCCAGCTCTCGGGCTGATCCTCAGCAGAAGTTCTTCGCGCCCGGTGGGGTCTCCCTGAGCGTCCCGAGCAGCTGGAAGGGATCCGGGGCTTCGCTATTCGATTCCGGCGCTCCTGTCCGCAGCGCTTCGATCTCGAAGGCGATGATGTTCAGGGTATCGCCATCCTTCTGCAGGCGTCCCCGCACCTGAAGGAAGGGTTCCATCCGTACGACGGATCGGGTCTTTTCGTACAGATCAGGCTTCACAATGACGTTGATGTGACCGTCCTCATCTTCCATCAGGACAAAGAGATAGCCCTTTGCAGTGTGAGGTCTTTGTCGGGCCGTCACGACCCCGGCCAGGCGGACCACGCTCCGGTCGGGCAGGTCTTCCAGCTCCCCGGATCGACGCAGGTCGGCGGGGAGTTGATCGCGGACCAGAGTGAAGGGGTGGAGCGCGGTGGCGAAGTTGAGCAGGCGGTATTCGGCCACGAGTTGACCGCGGTCATCGAGCGGGGTGAAGGGGCGCTCGGCATCGGGGTCGTTGAAGCCGAAGGCCAGCTGGGGGTCGTCGGCGCGGCCCCGGGCCCGGCTGCGTTCGGTTTCGGGGCCCAGCCAGAGTCCCACCTGCCAGAGAAGCTCGCGCCGGGTGAGCCCCAGGTCGTCCATCCCGCCCACCCAGACCAGGTTCTCGATGGCGGGCCGGCGGAGCGCGGCGGGGGTCCGCCGCAGGAAGTCCGTCAGGGAGCGGAAGGGCCCGTGCGCGTCGCGCTCCCCGACGACCCGTTCCGCGATCCCCTCTCCCCATCCCCTTACAAAGCCCAGCCCTACCCGGAGGTCCCCATCCTCCGGCACGCAGCGGACGCGGCTGCGGTTCAGGTCGGGCAGGAGGATCCGGATCCCGTTGCGCTGGGCATCGCGCCCGAGCACGTCGAGCGAGTAGAAGCCCATGGGCTGGTTGTTGAAGAGCGCCACGTAGTACTCAGTGGGGAAGTAGTGACGCAGCCAGGCCGACTGGTAGGCGAGGACGGCGAAGGCGGCCGAGTGCGACTTCGGAAAGCCGAACTCCGAAAAGGCCACCACCTGCCGAAAGACGTGGCGGGCCGTCTCGTCGGCGACATTCCGGGCGCGGCACCCCGCCAGGAAGGCCTCCCAGTGCGCCCGCATCCCCTCCTTCGATCGCTTCCGACTCATGGCGCGGCGCAGCTCCTCGGCCTGCCCGGCGGTGAAGCCGGCCAGATCGCGGCAGACCTGCAGGACCTGGTCCTGAAAGATGATCACGCCGAGGGTCTCGCTCAGTGCGTCTTCCAGAAGGGGATGGTCGTAGGGGATCGGAGCGTCGGGGTCGGCCCGCTGGGCCTCGCGGCGACGCACGTAGGGGTTGACCGCGCCCCCGACGATCGGGCCGGGGCGGACGATGGCCACCTGCACGGCCAGCTCGGCCAGGGTGCGGGGACGGGTGCGGCGGACCATCTGGATCTGCGCGCGGCTCTCGACCTGGAAGAGCCCAATGGTGTCGCCCGCGCAGATGCGGTCGTAGACGACGGGGTCGTTCAGGTCGATGCGAGAGAGGTCGGGGGCCGGACCCCGCTCCGCGATCAGCTCCACGGCCTCTTCGACCAGCGAGAGCATGCCCAGCGCCAGAAAATCGATCTTGATGAAGCCCGCGTCCTCGCACGAGTCCTTGTCCCACTGGCAGAGCGCCCGCCCCTCCATGGCCGCGGGCTCGATGGGCACCATCTCGACCAGGGGACGGCTCGAGATGATCATCCCGCCCACATGCTGCGAGATGTGCCGCGGGAGCCCCGCGATCTCCTCGACCCGGTCCAGGAAGAGCTGCCAGGGGCGGCTCGCGGCCTTTTCGGCGAAGCCGGGCAGGGTGGAGAGCTCCTCGCGCAGCCCCCCGGCCGAGCGCCGGTCCGCCAGCTTGGCCACCTTCTCGAGGTCGCCGGCGGGCAGCTCCATGGCCTTGCCCACCTCGCGCACCGCCGAGCGCAGCCGGTAGGTCGGAAAGATCGCCACGAGCCCGGTGTGGTCGCGTCCGTATTTCTCGTAGACCTCGAGGATCAGCGCCTCGCGGATCTCGCGCGGGAAGTCCAGGTCGATGTCGGGCACAGAGCGGAGCGCGTCGTTCAGGAAGCGGCCCAGGAAGAGGTTGGCCTCGACCGGATCCACGTGCGAGAGCCCGATCAGGTAGCAGATGATCGACGACACCGATGAGCCCCGCCCCCGACCGGGGGGCAGCCCCGCCCGGCTCCGCGCCGAGTCGCCCCGGATCCGGCGTGCGACCTGGTGCGCCAGCTCCATGATGTCGCGGTAGACCAGAAAGAAGCCGGCGAGCCCGTGGTGATCCACCAGGCGCAGCTCCTCGTCCAGCCGTCGCAGGGCCTCGCGTCGGCGCCGGCGGGCCGACCGGAGCTGCGAGGGGCGGGCGCCCGAAGGCCCCGCATGTTCGGGGTAGCGACGGTCCAGAGCGGCCCTTGTGACCGCGGTCAGAACCTCGATGGCACTCCCTTCGTCGCTTCCCTGAAAGTCGGGAAAAGTGTAGCCCAGGTCGCGGGTCAGGTCGAAGGCCGCGCACCGCTCGGCAATGCGCAGGGTGGCCGCGACGGCGTCGGGACGCGACTCGAAGCGGCGGGCCATCTCGTGCGGGTCGGCCAGGTGAAAGCAGGCGTTGGGACGCCGGACCCGGTGCGAGCCGTCCAGCGTGCTGCGGTGCCGGATCGCGGTGAGCACGTCCTGGAGCCGATGTCGTTCGGGGCGGTGGTAGTGGACATTGCCGGTGGCCACCACGGGCAGCCCCATGCGATCGGCCAGCGTGCCCATGGCCCGGGTGCGCGCCCGGTCGCCCTTCACCTGGTTGCGCTGCAGCTCCACGAAGAGGTGGCGGGGCCCGAGGGCCGAGGCGAGCTGGTCCAGAAGAGCCTCGGCCGTGTGGACCGAGTCGTCCAGGGCCCGGGCCAGAAGCCCCTGCCGGCACCCGGTGAGCACGATGAGTCCCTCGGGGTGCTCCAGGAGCGCCGAGAGGGGCAGGGCGGGGGAGCCCCGGGGGCCCGTGCGGTGTGCCCGGGTCAGGAGCCGGCACAGGTTCGCGTACCCGGCGGGGGTCTCGGCCAGGAGGGTGAGGTGCGCCGTGGAGCCCTCCCCGGCATCGGCCCCAATGCCCTCCAGCGGAAGCCCTTCCGGACTCAGGGTGACCTCGGCGCCGGTGATCGGCTGGATTCCGGCCTCGCGGGCGGCGTGGGCGAACTCCATGCTCCCGTACAGCCCGTCGTGATCGGTGAGCGCGAGCGCCGGATACCCCAGCTCCCGCGCCCGCAGGATCAGCTCCTCGGGGTGCGAGGCTCCGTCCAGGAAGGAGTAGCCCGAGTGCGCGTGCAGCTCGATGTAGGGGGGAGTTGGGTCGGAAGGCATGACCCGAAGATAAGCCGAAAATCGGGGTCGGACAAATACCGGCCTGGTTTGCCGGTGCCATGGGACCAGGGTAGATTCGACCCTGATCTGGGCAGGGGCCTGCAACCGGAGGTTCGACATGATGAAGTCACTACTCTTTACGTTTGCCGTCGCCGTGATCTGTGTCGGCTCTGAAGCATTGCAGTGATGCTGTCATGCCCTGTCTAGACAGGTGCCAGCGCGATCGAAGTGTTCTGATCTCGGAAGTCGTCTCCCTGGAGAGCAGGTGGAGATTCCCAATGAACCTTCAGAAGAGAGATTCGAGTGGAACTGCCTTCGGGGATCGCGCACACGTTGCATTCGGCTGTCTCGTTCTCATCCTGCTCCTGCTGCCGGTTCGCGGCGTTGCGCAGCTACCGAATCCGACGGGCGTAACGGGAATCGTGGTCCAGGAGCGAGATGGGGCTCCGGTTTTTGAAGCCGCAGTGCGGCTGATGCACCCGGATGGAAGCGGGGTGATTCTCGCAGGACGCACCGATGAGGACGGCAGGTATCTCCTCATCTTTCCGGCCGATCGGGAGACCATCCCGGACTCGGCTCTCGTCGAAGCGGGAGCCCTGGGGGCCGGAATTCGAGTGAGCACCCCCTTCCCATTGGAGCCGAGCCAGATCACGGAAGCTCCACCGCTGGAACTCCGGATCGATCCCATCGCCCTGGATA
>SLBA01000157.1 GCA_007126575.1 Gemmatimonadota bacterium
ACCGACGCGGCGTTCGAACTCGAACCCGAGATCGTCGACCAGCTCACCACCCGCCGGAAGGCGCTCACCCGAGCAGGCCTGTGGGGAGTGGGAGCCGCGATCGCCTCGCTCCCCCTCGGGCTGGGCGTACTCGCAAAGAGCGCCTACGCCCGCCAAGGGCTCCCGCAGCAGGTGCAGGACATTCTGAATTTCGCGCTCACGCTCGAGTATCTCGAGGCCGAGTACTACACGCTGGGTGTGCAGGCGAGTGGGCTCATCCCCTCTGCCCACGTGCCCATCTTCGACCTGCTCCGGATCCATGAGGTGCAGCACGTCGAGCTCCTGCAGAGCGTACTGGGCGATGCCGCCGTTGCGAAGCCGACCTTCGACTTCACTGCCGGCGGCGCCTTCGACCCCTTCAACGACTACGCGCAGTTCCAGATCCTCGCGCAGGCCTTCGAGGATACGGGGGTCCGGGCCTACAAGGGCGGAGCCGCCGGGCTGAATGTGGCGCCCGACCTGCTCGACGCCGCCCTCCAGATCCACTCCGTCGAGGCCCGCCACGCCTCCGAGGTCCGGGCACTGCGCGGGCAGTCGCGCTGGATCCAGTTCGACGACACCGATGTAGCCGCGATCGCCGCGGTCTACGCGGGCGAAGAGAACACGACGCACGCCGGCGTCGATGTCACCGGCGTCACCGGCGTCTCCGATCGGGGCGTCACCGAAGCATGGGACGAACCGCTCAGCGTCGCCGCCGTTCTCGAGATCGCGGGGCTGTTCATCGTGGACTAGCCCCCGACTCGATTCACCACCCTCCACTTCTTCAAAGAGGTTCACACATGTCGCATCGAATCACCGCGGGCACGACCCGCAACCGAAGGATCGCACTTCAAGCGATGATCGCACTCTGTTTCCTCGCGATCGCCGCCGTCGGCTGTGCCGACGACCACACCCCGACCTCGCCGGAATCGCTGAGCGCGATCGAGGCCCACTCGCCCCGGGGCCACATGCACGGCTCGAATCAGGGAGTCGAGGTCGGCACCACCGCCGGCTGGTTCCAGGGAGAGGTGGTCACCTTCATCTACAATCAGCCCTTCGACTGCCCCCTTCCGCTCGAAGATGGCGGCATGGTGGGCTCGGACTCGAACTGCGCGCTGGGCACCGCAACCGCTGACGCCCCCCGGGGCGGCAACGACCCGGTCGTCTATGTGACCGTGCCCCTCTTCGCCGACACCGAGGGCATCACCCTTCACTGCCCGGTGGCCGGAGACTGCATCAACCACCCCTCGACGATCGACCTTTCGAGGGTGTTCGGTCCGGGCACCGAGAACGCCCTCCTCCCCCCGCACAGCCACGTGGTCGACGTGAATCGCGGCGGCTGGTGGGAGATCGAAGTCAACGGTGTCACCACCCGCGAGGCCTGGGACGCGATCGAGCGCGAGCGCAGCCTGGACGAGATCCGGGTTCAGCAGGCGCTGGGGACCGTCACCCCCGACCTCGACACCAACCTGTTCCTATTCTTCAACGTGATGCCGCAGAATCAGAACCGCGGCGGACCGTTCAACCGGTGAGTCAGGCGACTCCAGCCGATCCCACCTCCCGTCCCCGTCTCTGGCCCGCGGCTCTCGCGGCCATTGGCGGGGGCGGGGCGGTGATCATCGGCACGTTTCTGCCCTGGATGACGCTCTTCGCGGGGCTCTACGAGTACCCGGGAATCACGGGGCTGAACGGCTGGCTCGTGCTCGCCGGTGGAGTTCTGGCCGTGGTCGCAGGGGGGTGGCTCCTCCTGCGGCCGGGGCCGATCCCCGGCCACCTGACCGGCCTGCTCGGACTCACCCTCCTCGGCTGGTCCCTCTGGCTGGTCGTCCAGCAGCGGGCGCTGCTCGAGGAGCTCCTCGTCCACCATCCCATGACCGCGGCGGGCCTCGGCCCGGGGCTTCTGGTCGTGGCCTGCGGCGCCTTCCTGGTCGCGCTCACCCCCCTCCTGCGCCTCGCGCGCTGGTAGCTCGCACCAGCGGGCGGAGGCGTCGCGCGCGGGCGCCTCGTGACCGGCGCCTGCCGAGTATGCCCGGGTGGGACCCAGCGCGCGGCACGACCACCTGCGAGCCCGACGGTGACCGGAAAGGGTACAAACGTCGCAGTGGAAGCGGCGTTTGGACGATTTCCGGCAATAATCGCCGGAAACATGGCATGGATGGTCACGGCTCTGTGAGCCGTGTCCTCTTTCCGGTAATAATGACCGGGAATCAGCCATCCGTCTGATTTTCGGGGACGTTTGTACGATTTCCGGCCACCCGGCAGGGGTCGAGTCCCTCTGGCCTTCTACAGCCACCCCAGCGTCGTCGCCACGCCGAGTCCTATCAGGAGGAGGCCGGCGGCGATCGCCGCGGTGCCCTCCCAGTGGCGCCGCATCCGTCGACCGATCTCTATGCCCACCAGGGCGAAGACCGCCGAGAAGGTGGCGATCACCCCGGCCAGGAGGACGGGTGGGAAATCCCGCAGGCCAAAGCTGAACCCGACGATCAGGTTGTCGACGCTCAGCCCCATCCCGAGCAGGAGGAGCCCGCGGTAGCTGTCGAGCCGGCGCACGATGGCCTCGTCGATCTCTTCGCGTCGGATCCCCGCCCCGACGGTCCAGAGCCCGAGCGCCACCAGGATCCCGGCAGCGATCCATCGGCCGGCGGGATCCACGAACGCCGCCATCATCCTCCCCATGGCCACTCCCAGCAACGGTACGAGGAACTCGAAGACCGCGAAGATCCCGATGATCCGCACCCGCCTCGGAGACTCGCGCAGCGCCCCGATCGCAATCGCCACGGCCAGGTTGTTGGCTCCGGTGACGAACCCGAGTACCAGGAATTGGAGTGGAGTCATGTGGGAGGGTAGCGGGGGCTGGAGCGAGGGTGTAGGCGAGGGAGCGAAGAAGACGGGCCCGGCGTCACTGCGGCAGCGTCACCCCGGCGGCGTCACTGCGGCAAAGAACCCCCGGGAACGTCACCCCGGGGGTCCGTGGTATGAAATCAGTCCATGAGACAACGTAATCATGATTTCCCGACACTCCGACCCCCTGGGCGGCCGGCCCCCGTCCGGCCACCGGCCGCGCCGCGAATCGCCGCGCCCCTGGCGCTCGCCCTGTTCGCGGGGCTCGCCGCGTGTGACTCCACCCCATCGCAGCCCGATCCCGAGCCCATCGTGGTGGACCTGGACTTCACGGCCGAGTCCCACGGATGGGAGTCGGGCTTCTCCGACTTCCGGGTGGGGGATGAAGAGAACATGGAGCTGGCGGCGGGCCATGAAGGCCTCCCCGAACCCCTATCCGATCGCGGCTACGGTCTGCATGTGGGTGCGACGAACCGCAGTGACGACATCTTCATGTACTGGACCGGCCGGATCGACGACCTGGCCCCCGACACCCGATACCGGCTCGAGTTCCTGGTCGAATTCGCCACCTCGGCCCCCTCGAACTGTGTTGGAGTCGGAGGTCCCCCCGGAGAAGCGGTGCACCTGAAGGTCGGGGCCACCCCGATCCGTCCGGAGCCGATCGACGACGACGGCTACTACCAGATGAACATCGACAAGGGGAACCAACTCTCGAGTGGGTCGGATGCGATCCGGATCGGCCATGTCGGGAACACGGTCAGCGAGTGCACCGACTGGATCTTCGAGATGAAGGCGGTCGAAAGCGAGGAGGTCTTCGAGGCCACGACGGACTCCGACGGGGCCCTCTGGCTGATCGTGGGAACCGATTCCGGGTTCGAGGCCCGGACGGAGCTCTACTACACCCGGTACCGGGCCACCTTCCGCGAGTTGTGACCCACGCTCGGGAGCGGAGTGGGGAGCCCGACGTCGGGGGGGAAGTCCGGGAGCAGGAGGGGCCCCGGGAGCAGGAAGGGCCCCGGGAGCGGTGAGCTCAGTCCGGCGCGCCCGCGGGCTCGTCCTCGGGGACCGTGAGTCCGGGCACCGAGAGCTCGAGCGCACCGGCCACCCGCTTCAGCGTTTCCAGGCGGGGACTGTGCACGTTGCGCTCGAGATTCGAGATCACCGACTGGTGCAGCCCGGCCATCTCTCCGAGCTCGGACTGGCTCAGACCCCGCTCCGTGCGGATCCGACGGAGGTTCTCGCCCAGGGGCATCGGATCGCTCCGCCCCACCGAGCGGTTGGTGGGCCGGTCGTCCATACCCGCCCCGAAGCCCGCATCCTCGAGGGCGCCCCGCAGCGCGTCGGCGTCGATGATGATCGGACCCGACCCCGGATCGGAGCGGGGAATCCGCAGACTCCGCCCGCCGGGCCCGCAGGTGACGGCGTCGAGGCGAAGGCGCTCCCCGTCGGCCTCGATCGCCCCCAGCGCCTGGAGCGCCTCGAGCGACACGTTCGGGGCCCAGTCGTCGCCGAAGCGCAGACTCAGCCCGGAGCCGGCGCCGTTCGGGCTTCGCGCCGGTCTCGCGGCGATGAGCGCCTCGGGAGCCAGGAGGGGCAGAACGTTCGCGAACCAGCGCTTCAGGATCGGGCCCAAGGGGTCGTCCGGCTCGGGCAGGAGGGTGAATCGCCCGTCGAGCGCCCGCATCAGGCCATCGGCCCGGTGGGCTCGCCGGCGGTCGTCGCGAGTGCGCACGAAGGCCACGACCCAGGGCCGCACCCGCCGCATCCGCGCCAGCCAGTCGGGTGCCGTCTCGGGGGTGATCGCCCGGTCGAGGGGCGTCAGATCCGTCAACAGGATCACCCGCCCGAACGGATCGGAGGCGTGCAGCCAGGAGTCGGCACCGAAGGCCCCGGACCGCACCTCGATCGGGGCCGCGAAGACGTCGAGCGCGGCGACTTCGAGAGACTCCCGGAGCGCATCCCGAAGGGCGACAGTCTCCACGGCCGAACAGTCGACGGTGACCGGAGCAGTGATCGGCGCGGCATCCGGGGACGGGCGGGTGGACGAAGGCATGAATCAGGGGTGGGAGGAGTGCGGGGCCGCGACGTCGGATCGAGCCTTCGGAAGATATCAGGAATTCATGATAGTGAGCGGGGGGGATCGGCGCCAGCGACCCCGACGTCTCGGACGACACTCCGAGGCGCGACCCCACCGCGATGCCGGCGTCGGTCGCCCGGAGCACCGACGCGCGAACGGCCACACCCAGCCTTATTATCATGAATACGCATAATACTTTTCTGCCATATCATGAATACGCATGGTGCCCTCCCGCGACCATGACGAATACGCATAAACCCCCGGTCCGAAACCCAGGCTGATATCTTTACCGACATGATCTCCGATCGACCCACCCGACCCGCGCGACCGAACCGGTCTGCCCCACCCCCCAGGGAGCTCCTGGTGGGCCGCGCCCTGAAGCACCTGGGGCGCGCACTCCTGAAGCAGTGCCCGAACTGCGGGTCGAGGGGGCTCTTCACGCGCTGGGTGGTCATGCGCCGGCACTGTCCGCGCTGCCACCTCACCCTCGATCGCAACGAAGACGACTACTTCATCGGCAGCTACGTGGTGAATTTCGTCACCGCCGAGCTCCTGATCGTCACCGCCGCCTTCGCCACGATCTACCTGACCTGGCCCGATGTCCCGTGGGACGCCCTCAAGTGGGGGCTCATGGCCACGATCCTCCCCGTCCCCTTCCTCTTCTACCCCTGGGCGAAGACGATCTGGCTGGCGATCGACCTCACCTTTCGACCCCCCACCCTGCTCGACTTCGAAGGGCACGGCGAGAACATCGAGCACCCCGAGCTGGTGCCCCCGCTGATCCAACGGCGCGATTTGCCCTAAGTCCCTCCAGCACATACATTTAGGGACTGTAACTTTAACGCGGGAGATCATCATGTCCGTAGCCAAGGTCACCGAGATCACGGCCACCTCGACGAAGAGCTTCGAAGATGCGATCCAGACCGGACTGAGTCGCGCCAGCAAGACCCTCGACAACGTCCAGGGTGCATGGGTCAAGGAGCAGAAAGTCCACTGGGACGGGGGCAAGATCAGTGGCTATCAGGTCAACCTGAAGATCACCTTCCTCCTCAAGGACTGACGCGCGATTTCGTCCGGGCCGGAGCATCGGCCCGGACGCCGCCGGATCCACCTCGCCCGAACGGCGCCCCCCCTCCCTTGGTCACCCCCGCCCCGCGGTGTAGGTTAGGGGTTCCATTCGGGAGGGATCCATTCGGGCGAGAGCCGGCGGCCGCGGGGCCGCCTCAACCAGAGCGGCGGCGGCATGGCGAACCACGGGGCGGAAGCAGCGAACCAGGACCACACACCGGGCCACACATCGGGCCACACCCGGGACCACACACCGGACTCCGACGACACCCGGGACCGCTACGACCCCTCGGCACTCGAAGCCCTCTGGCAGTCCCGGTGGGACGAGCACGGGACCAACCGCTTCACCCTCGACGAATTCCGCAGCGCCGAGGATCCCTACTACAACCTGATGATGTTCCCCTACCCCTCGGCCGAGGGGCTCCACGTGGGCAACATCTACGCCTTCACCGGCGCTGACGTGCACGGCCGCTACCATCGCCTGCGCGGCCGCGAGGTCTTCGAGCCCATCGGCTTCGACGCCTTCGGGATCCACTCCGAGAACTTCGCGCTCAAGGTCGGGCTCCATCCGATGGACCTGATCCCGAAGAACGTCGCGAACTTCACGCGTCAGCTCCGGCGCATCGGGGGCATGTTCGACTGGGACCACACCGTCGACACCACGACCCCCGAATACTATCGCTGGACGCAGTGGCTCTTCCTGCAGCTCTTCAAGGGAGGCCTCGCCGAGCAGAAGGAGGCGCCGGTGAACTGGTGCCCCTCGTGCATGACCGTGCTGGCCAACGAGCAGGTCATCTCGGGGCTCTGCGAGCGGTGTGACAGCGCGGTCGAGCAGCGCCGGATCGCGCAGTGGTTCTTCCGGATCACCGATTTCGCGCAGCGTCTGCTCGACAACCTCGACGATCTGGACTGGTCCGAGACCACGAAGAAGGCCCAGTCCAACTGGATCGGCCGCAGCGAGGGCGCCTTCCTGCGCTTTCCGATGGCCGACGAGCCATCGGCCGACACGGGTTCCGGGAAGGCCGATTCGGGCATGACGTCGCCCGCGAACCGGGCCGAGACCGTCGACGTCTTCACCACCCGCCCCGACACCATCTTCGGGGCCACCTACATGGTGCTCAGTCCCGAGCACCCCCTGGTCGACCGCGTCACCCTCCCGGAGCACAGGCCCGAGATCGATGCATACCGGAAGCAGGCCTCGGCCATGGATCTGGTCGCCCGGCAGAAGACCGACAAGACCAAGACGGGCGTCTTCACCGGGGGCCACTGCGTGAATCCCGCCACCGGCGAGCGGATCCCGATCTGGATCGCCGACTACGTGCTCATGGAGTACGGCACCGGCGCGATCATGGCGGTCCCGGGGCACGACCAGCGCGACTTCGAGTTCGCGACGAAGTTCGAGCTCCCGATCCCCCGGGTGGTGGCCGGCCCCGACGACACCGCCGACACCCCTCTCGAGGAGGCCTATGTGGGCCCCGGCCGGCTCGTGAATTCGGGCCCCTTCGATGGACTCCCGATCGACGAGGCCATCGCGAAGGTCACCGCCTGGCTCGACGAGAAGGGCGCCGGCGAGAAGACGATCAACTACCGGCTCCACGACTGGTGCATCTCGCGCCAGCGCTACTGGGGGCCCCCGATCCCGATCATCCACTGCGCCCGGTGCGGTGCGGTGCCCGTGCCCGAAGAGGACCTCCCCGTGGTCCTCCCCAGGGTCGAGGACTTCAAGCCCGACGACAGCGGGATCAGCCCCCTGGCCCGGGTCGAGGAGTGGTACCGCACCGAGTGTCCCGACTGCGGGGGTGAGGCCGAGCGCGAGACCGACGTCTCGGACACCTTCCTGGATTCGGCCTGGTACTTCCTGCGCTATCCCTCGACCGACATCGCCGACGCTCCCTTCGACCCGGCGATCACCCGCCGGTGGCTCCCCGTCGACACCTACATCGGGGGCAACGAGCACGCGGTGCTGCACCTGCTGTATGCCCGCTTCGTGACCATGGCGCTGCACGACCTCGGGCACCTGGACTTCGAGGAGCCCTTCACCCGCTTTCGCGCGCACGGCCTGATCATCCGCGAGGGGGCGAAGATGTCGAAGAGCAAGGGGAACGTGGTGGTGCCCGATCCGATCATCGAGGAGTACGGGGCCGACACCTTCCGCCTCTACCTGATGTTCCTGGGCCCCTTCGAAGAGGGGGGCGACTACCGGGACCTCGGGATCCAGGGCCCCTTCGGCTTCCTGAAGCGGCTCTGGGAGACGGTGGTCGACGACCTCGATCCCGACCCCGAGGCGGCGCCGGACCCCGATGTCGAGCGCAAGCTGCACCAGACGATCGAGCAGGTCACCCGGCAGCTCCCCGAGCTGCAGTACAACACCTCGATCGCGGCAATGATGGAGTACCTGAACGCGGTCCGATCCGGGGGGCGCACCCCGGTCCGCGCCGAGGTCGAGCCCCTGGTGGTGCTCGTGGCGCCCTTCGCGCCCCACATCGCCGAGGAGCTCTGGAGCCGGCTGGGCCACGCCGAAAGCCTCTGGGACGCGGCGCCCTGGCCCGACTTCGACCCCGAGAAGATGGCCGAGGACACGATCACCCTCGCCGTGCAGGTGAACGGCAAGGTGCGCGGCACGGTCGAGCTTCCGGCCGGGGCCTCGCAGGAGACCGCGCTCGCCGCCGCCCGCGACGAGCCCAATGTGGCCCGGCACCTGGCCGAGGTGGAGCTGCGCCGGGTGATCCACGTGCCCGACCGACTCCTGAACCTGGTCGTCGGCTGACCCCGACACCCGACCCCCGACGCCCCGCCCCGGCGGCGGCGCAACCCCTCTTACGAACCGACCCGACAAGGCGACCGACCCGATGCCCGACGACGCCATGACCACCGATCCGCTCCGGCTCCCCGACCACGCCGACCTGCCCTCCCCGGACACCGCGCGGCTCGCCATCGACGCCGTGCGCGTGCTCTCGATGGACGCGGTCCAGGCCGCCAACTCCGGGCACCCGGGCACGCCGATGGCTCTGGCCCCCGCCGGATACCTCCTCTGGCGACATCACCTTCGGCACAACCCGGCCAACCCGCACTGGATCGACCGCGACCGCTTCGTCCTCTCGGTGGGACACGCCTCGATGCTCATCTATTCGCTCCTGCACCTGAGCGGATACGAGCTCTCGCTCGACGACCTGCGCAACTTCCGCCAGTGGGAGAGCCCCACCGCCGGCCACCCCGAACTGGGGGAACCCGCCGGGGTCGAGACCACCACCGGGCCGCTGGGCCAGGGGGTCGCGAACAGCGTCGGGATGGCGCTGGCGGAGCGCTGGCTCGCCGCCCGCTTCAACCGGCCGGGCCACCGGATCATCGACCATCGCACCTGGGCCTTCTGCTCCGACGGTGACCTCATGGAAGGCGTCTCGCACGAGGCGGCCGAGATCGCGGGGCACCAGAAGCTCGGCAAGCTGATCTGGATCTTCGACGACAACGAGATCACGATCGAGGGATCCACCGACCTGGCCTCGTCGACCGATCAGCTCAAGCGCTTCGAGAGCTACGGATGGCACACCCAGGTGGTCGAGGGCGGAAACGACCTCGCCTCGCTGCACGACGCGATCGAGCGCGCGCGGGCCGAGAACGGACGCCCCTCGCTCATCTCGCTGCGCACCACGATCGCGTGGGGGAGCCCCAACAAGGCGGGCACGGCCGGGGCGCACGGTGCCCCCCTGGGCGAGGACGAGATCCGGCTCACCAAGGAGCGCCTCGGCTATCCCTCGCACGAGCCCTTCCACGTCCCCGACGAGGCCCGGCGGGAGTGGGGTCGTTGCAGCCCGAGGGGAGCCGGGCTCGAAGCCGACTGGACGGCTCGCTTCGAGGCCTATCGCGCCGAGCACCCCGAGGCGGCGGCCGAGCTCGAGCGCTTCCTGGCCGGCGAGCTGCCGGACGACTGGGCCGAGGGGATCCCCGACCTGTCGGCCGAGACGAAGGGCGCCGCGACACGCGCCGTCTCGGGCAGGGTCCTTCAGGGTCTCGCGGCGAAGGTCCCGAACCTGATCGGGGGATCCGCCGACCTGGCGCCCTCGAACAAGACCGAGATCGCCGAGGCGGGGTCGATCTTCGCGGGCAACGCGGCCGGGCGAAATCTCCACTACGGGGTGCGCGAGCACGCCATGGGCTCGATCATGAACGGGATGGCGCTCCACGGCGGGGTGCGGCCCTACGGCGGCACCTTCCTGATCTTCTCGGACTACATGCGCCCGGCGATCCGCCTGGCGGGGCTGATGAAGCAGCCGGTCACCTACGTGTTCACCCACGATTCGATCGGACTCGGAGAGGACGGCCCGACGCACCAGCCCGTCGAGCAGCTCCTGGCGCTCCGGGCGATCCCCAACCTGGTGGACCTGCGTCCCGCCGACGCCCTCGAGACCGCGCACGCCTGGCGGCTCGCCGTGGAGCACACCGACGGCCCCGCCTTCCTCTCGCTCACCCGGCAGGGGGTCCCGCCCCTCTCGCGGGAGCGCACCCCGGATCCCGACGCGGTCCGTCGGGGGGGCTACATCTTCCGCGAGGCCGAAGGGGGCGAGCCCACCCTCATACTGATCGGCACGGGCTCCGAGCTGCAGCTGGCGGTCGAGGCCGCCGAGGTGCTCGAGGGCGAGGGCACCCCGACCCGCGTGGTGAGCCTGATGAGCTGGACCCTCTTCGGTCGACAGGATGCCGCCTACCGCGACCGGGTCCTGCCCCCGGCGGTGCGTGCGCGGGTCTCGGTCGAGGCCGGCACCACCCTCGGATGGGAACGCTTCATCGGCCTCGATGGAGCCTCGGTCGGAATCGACCGATTCGGGGCATCGGCGCCCGCTCCGGTCCTCTACGAGAAGCTCGGGGTCACTGTCGAGGCAGTGATCGCACGATCCCGCGAGGTCCTGAAAGCGCTCTGATGCCAGCGGTGCCCGGCATTTCGCGGGCCCGCCCCACCCACCCGGGACCTTGCCCCCCCGGGCGGGGATTTACACATTTCGAGCTTTGCCCAATCTGCGTGACCCCTCGGGGGACCCGCGCGGCGACACGGACCCGGACCGAGAGAGGCCATGGCCAACAGGGAACCACAGATCGGAAGGACGGTGGCGCTCGCCATCCTCCTGTCCGTTTTCTGGCTCCTCCTCTCCGGGCGGATCGGGGTGCAGTACTTCATCTTCATGGTCCTGACGCTGGGGCTCGTCATGTGGATGAACCCCGAGCGTCCCTTCCGTTCGCGCGGACAGGGAGGCGCCGAGAGCTTTTCGGAGCTGATGCGGGCGACGCGAGGGCTCGTGCGATACCTGGGCTGGCTCGTCTGGAACGTGTTCAAGGCCAACATCGATGTCGCGATCCGGATCCTGAGCCCGTCGATGCCGATCGAGCCCAAGCTCCTGGTCTTCCGAACCGAGCTCGAGAACGAGGTGGCGCAGGCGCTCGTGGCCAACTCGATCACGCTGACGCCGGGCACCGTGACAATCGACCTGAAGGATGGCGAGTACCTGGTCCACGCGCTTCACCCCGAGACCGCGACCGCGGTCACCACGGGGGAGCTCCAGAACCTGGTGGGGCCCATCTTCGGAGAGGGGCCCGAGCCCCCGCCCGAGCTGCTCTGGGGTGATTCGATGGACGAACTGCGGCAGAGCGAGCTCGCCGCGGAGTACCGCGAGGGGCACCGGAAGCGCGACGAGGCGAGGCTTCGGGACGGGGAGAGCCGGACGTGATCGGCATGGCCCTCTTCCTGACCGCGCTCTTCCTGATCCTCCTGATCGGGGTCAGCTTCATCCGGGTCCTGATGGGTCCCTCGCTCTACGACCGGCTCCTGGGCGTCGGGGTGATCGGCACCAACGCGGTGCTCCTGCTCGCGGTGATCGGGTTCATCTTCGGGCGCCCCGAGGGCTTTCTGGACCTGGCGATCACCTACGCGATCCTGAATTTCGTGGGCGTCGTGGCGATCGCGAAGTTCCTCGACTACACCCGGCCGCAGGTCACCGAGGACCCGACCCCCGGGACCCCCGAGGGCGGGGTGATCGACTCGGGGGTCACCGAGATCGTCGACCGGGGGAGGGCCGAATGAGCCTGATGCCGATCCTCGAGATCGTCTCGATCGTGCTCTTCGTGACCGGGGGCTTCTTCCTGATGGTCAGCGCCGTCGGTCTGATCCGGCTGCCCGACTTCTTCACCCGCGCGCACGCGGTCGGAAAGTCCGAAACGCTGGGCTCGCTCCTCCTGCTGCTGGGGCTCGCGCTCCATAACGGGGTCGATCTGGACAGCGCCAAGCTCCTGCTGATCCTGGTCCTCGTGGCGGTCACGAACCCCACCGGGATCCACACCCTCACCCGCGCCGCGCTGAACGCCGGGATCAAGGTCTGGGTGCGGGGGGAGGAGCGCACGTGATCTACCAGCTCGACTTCTGGCTCATGGTGATCCTGGTCCTCTTCGCGATCCTGGCGCTCGAGGTGCGCGACCTTCTGGCGGCGGTCGGCGTACTGACCGGTTTCAGCTTCCTCATGGCGCTCCTGTTCGCCAAGCTCGGCGCACCCGACGTGGCGCTCACCGAGGCGGCGCTGGGCGCCGGGCTGACCGGGGTCTTCCTGCTGCTCGCACTCGTCTTCGTCGGACGGGAGTCGGAGGACTGATGAAGCTCTTCGCGATCATCCTGATCGGTATCCTGGCCGGCTTCGTGATCTGGGGCACGAACGATCTTCCCGAGCGGGGCGATCCCGGCTCGCCCGCCTCGACCGGGGTCTCGACCTACTACATCGAGAACGCCTACACCGACTCGAAGACCCCGAACATGGTCACCGCGGTACTCGCCGACTACCGGGGCTTCGACACCTTCGGCGAGGCCGTCGTGGTGGTGGCCGCCGGGCTCTCCTGCCTTCTGATCCTGCTGCGGAGACGCCGGCGCGAGGACGGGACCGAGGGAGGCCTCTTCAGCCAGGCTGACGCCGAGAAGGCGGCACGGATGGCCGCGGGCAAGGGCCTCTACGGAGACGACACATGACGAGTCGCTTCGAGTCCGTCTTCCTCTTCGTCGTCGCACGGGCGATGGTGCCCCTGATCCAGGTCTTCGCCTTCTACGTGATCACGCACGGTCACTACTCCCCCGGGGGAGGCTTTCAGGGGGGCGTCATGCTCGCCGCCTCGATCATCCTCCTGCGGGTCTCGATGGGCGACGAGTCCTACGAGCGTTTCCCGCGCGAGGCGGGCATCGTGATCGCGGGATTCGGGGCGCTGGCCTTCGCGCTCCTCGGCTTCATGTCGATGCTCTTCGGGGGCAACTTCCTTGAGTACGCGCTCGCCGTGCCCGGCATGGGCGCCGACGAGCTTCGCTACTGGGGCATCTTCTTCGCCGAAGTCTTCATCGGCTTCCTCGTCTGGGGGGCGCTGGTGGCCATCTACGACGCACTGGAAACCGGGGGTGTGGAATGACCGCCGACTTCCTGCTCTCACGCTATCCGTACATCCTGATCGCGTTGCTCTTCGGGATCGGACTCTACGGGATGACCGTGAAGCGCAATCTCATGAAGAAGGTCATCGGCATGACCATCTTCCAGACCTCGATCTACCTGTTCTTCATTCAGGGCGCGACGAAGCAGGGGGCGACGATCCCCGTCCTGGACCCCGAGATGGGGAGCTCGCCCGAGCTCTACATCAACCCGCTTCCGCAGGTGATCGTGCTCACCGCGATCGTGGTCGGTGTGGCGATCACCGGGGTCGCGCTCTCGCTGATCCTGGTCCTGCATCGGCGCTACGGCACGCTCGATGAGGTGGAGCTTCTGCGGCGGATGAGGGAGTCGGCGTGAGTCAGATCCCCGCACTGATCCCCACCTCGCTGCTCCTGGCGTCGCTGGTGGCACTCCTGGTGGGACTCAAGAGCCACCGGGCCGCGCACCTGATCGCGCTGGCCGGGGCGGTCGTCGCCTTCGTCTGCTCACTCCTGGGGCTGCAGGCGGTGATCCAGGGAGACGGCGAGGCGATCCGCTATGCGATGGGCGCGTGGGTCCCCCCGATCGGGATCGAGTTCGTCCTCGACTCGCTCGCCGCGTACATGGTCACCCTGATCACCTTCATCGGGGTGATGGTTCTGATCTACGCCCCCCGATCCCTCGCCTTCGAGACGCCGGGGCGCCAGGGGATGGTCTACCCGTCGATGACGCTGGTCCTGGCCGGCCTCGTGGGGATGTGCCTGACGGGCGACGTCTTCAACCTCTACGTCTTCCTCGAGATCGCGGCACTCGCGGCCTACGCGCTCCTCGCGATCGGAGATCGAGGGGCACCGGTCGCCACCCTCCGCTACCTCCTCTTCGGAGCGGTGGGCGGGGGCTTCTACCTGCTCGGGGTGGCGTACCTGTACTTCGCCGCGGGCACGGTGAACATGGCGGATCTCTCGATGCGCCTGCCCGAGCTGATGGAGTCGCAGGCGGTGATCGTGGCCGCGGTGCTCATGGTGGTGGGGCTCGGGGTGAAGATGGCCCTCTTCCCCTTCCACCTCTGGCTTCCCGACGTCTACACGAACGCGCCTTCGGTTTCGGCGGGGCTGATCGCCCCGATCATGACGAAGGTCTCGGCGTACGCGATCATCCGCCTCTTCCTCGACGTCTTCCCCCCGGGATTCTTCACCGAGAGCCTGCCGATCGCCACCACCATCGGGTGGGTCTCGGCCGCGGGGATCGTCTTCGGGTCGGTCCTGGCGATCGCCCAGCACGACTACAGGCGCATGCTCGCCTATTCGTCGGTGGGCCAGCTCGGATACATCGGGCTCGGGATCGGCCTGGCCAATCCGCTCGGGATGATCGGAGGGCTCCTGCACATCCTCAACCACGCCCTCATGAAGGGGCTGCTCTTCATGATCGGTGGCGCGGTGCGGCTGCGCTTCGGGACCACGAAGATCCCCGAGTACGTCGGCGTGGGGCGGGCGATGCCCTGGACGATGGTGGCCTTCACGGTGGGCGTGCTGGCCATGGTCGGGATCCCGCCCACCGCGGGCTTCTTCTCGAAGTGGTATCTCCTCCTGGGCGCCGCCGACGCGGGGGCCTGGATCTGGTTCGCGGTGATCATCGTCTCGTCGCTCCTCTCGGCCATCTACTTCTTCCGGGTCGTCGAGATGATCTATCGCGACCCCGAGACCGATTCGGCCGTCGCCGACCACGAGCCCCGCGAGGCGGGCGAGGCCCCGGCATCGATGTTCTGGCCGATCACGATCATGGCCACCGCGGTCATGGCCGTCGGAATCTTCAACGTGCTCATCGTGAGCGCCCTGCTGGAGCGGATCGTCGCTCCGCTGGGGGGCTGACCCGATGATGGATCTTCTTCTCGACAACCGGGCACTCGTGGCGATCCTCGTCTCGGCGCTCGCCGCCGTGGCGGTCGCGCTGACCGGCGAGAAGCGCCGCAACCTGCGCGAGAGCTGGACCGTGCTGGCGGCGCTGGCCAAGTTCGGGATCGTCTTCTCGATGGTCCCGGGCGTGCTCGCGGGCGAGCGCTACGAGGTCAATCTCCTGCAGATCTCGCCGGGGCTCGAGCTGGCGCTGAAGGTGGATCCCGCGGGGATCCTCTTCGCGATGTCGGCCTCCTTTCTCTGGATCCTGACCTCGTTCTACGCCTTCGGCTACATGCGCGGGGGCGGAGAGCACAAGCAGACCCGCTTCTTCGCCTGGCTCGCCGTCTGCCTGTCGGCCACGATCGGGATCTGTTTTTCGGCGAACCTGCTCACCTTCGTTCTCTTCTACGAGATCCTGTCGGTCGCCACCTACCCGCTGGTGATCCACGCGGGCTCCGAGAAGGCGTACCGGATCGGCCGACAGTACCTGGTCTACGCGATCACGGCGGGCATCGCGCTCGTCGCGGGGACCGTCCTGATCCAGAACGCGGCGGGCACGCTCGACTTCGTGGCCGGAGGGTTCCTCGAGGCCGAGATGGGCACCGGGCTCCTCTGGGCTGTCTTCGTGTGCTTCTTCATCGGCTTCGGTGTGAAGGCCGGTGTCATGCCGATCCACTCCTGGCTGCCGAACGCCATGATCGCCCCGACTCCGGTCTCGGCGCTCCTGCACGCGGTGGCCGTCGTGAAGGCGGGTGTCTTCGGCTTCGTCCGCCTCGTCGGCTACACGTTCGGGCCCGACTTGATGGGCGCGATCGGGGCCGCCGCGGTGCTCGCGGTCTTCGCGGGGGGCACGATCCTCCTGGCGTCCTTCATCGCGCTCACCAAGGACGACCTGAAGGCGCGGCTGGCGTACTCCACCGTCGGGCACCTCTCGTACATCGTGCTGGGGGTCGCCCTCCTGGCCCCGCAGGCCATGCTCGGCGCCGCCTTTCACATGGTGACGCACGCCGCCATGAAGATCACCCTCTTCTTCTGCGCGGGTGCGATCTACATCCACACGGGCAAGAAGAAGGTGAGCCAGCTCGACGGGATCGGGCACCAGATGCCGCTCACCCTGACCGCCTTCGGGGTGGGGGCCGTGGGGCTCGCCGGGGTGCCCCTGGTCGGAGGATTCATCTCGAAGTGGTACCTGGCGGCGGGCGCGATCGATGCCGGGGCGCTGGTCTTCCTGGGAGTGCTCCTGGTGAGCGGGATCCTGAACGCCGCCTACCTGCTCCCGATCGTGACCCGCGCCTTCTTCCGGCGCTCGCCCGATCATGTGAAGCTCGACGAGGCCTCGGCGCTCATGACGGTGCCGATCGCCCTCACCATGGTCCTCTCGATCCTGCTGGGGGTCTTCCCCGATGCGATCTTCCGCTTCTTCTCGCTCTCCGAGGCGATCGTGGCTTCGGTGACCGGGGTGACCTTCGGAGCGATGCCATGAAGATGACGATCTGGCACCGACTCTTCGGACTCGCGCTCATTGGCGCCCTCTCGCTCGAGCTCCTGGGCGACCGGACCGCGCCCGTCGAGGTCTGGGACTACCCGCTCTTCTTCGCCCTGATGGGCCTCTTCGGCTGCTTCATCCTCTCGCTCGTCGCGAAGGGGATTGTCAGCCCCGCGCTCGATCGGCCCGAGGACTTCTACGGCCCCGAGGACGCCGAGGGCGACTGGACCTCGCAGAGCCCCGCGGCCCGCGCCGACGCCCGGGCGACCTCCCCGGAGACCGGGACCTATTCCGACGTTTCCGCGGAAACGCCCGGAAGGCCCGGAGCCCCGACCGACTCCTCGAACGGAGGGGAGGGCTGAGCCATGTTCGGAGCCTTCACCCCCGGCCTGATCCTGATCGTGGTTGCGGTCCTCCTGCCCTTCGTGCCGAAGGCCACGCGGAGCTGGGTCTTCCTGGCTGCCCCGATCCTGGCGCTCCTGCACATCAGCGGGTTCACCCCGGGCATGACCACGAGCTGGACGCTCGCCACCTTCGAGCTGACCCCCGTCCGGGTCGACCCGCTGGCGAACGTCTTCGGCTGGATCTTCGCGCTCGTCACCCTCATCGGGGGGATCTACGCGATCCACCTGAAGGATGTGGGCCAGCAGTCCAGCGCGCTCCTCTACGCGGGAAGCGCGCTCGGCGCCGTCTATGCGGGCGACCTGTTCACCCTGATCTTCTTCTGGGAGATCATGGCCTTCGCCTCGGCCTACCTGGTCTGGGCCCGGCGGACCGACGAGTCCTACGCCTCGGCGATGCGGTACCTCTTCGTGCACATCTTCGGGGGCTCTCTTCTCCTGGGAGGGATCCTCTGGCAGATCTCGGAGACGGGGAGCCTTGCCTTCGACACCTTCGAGCCCGGCTGGCCCGCCTGGCTGATCCTGGGCGGCTTCGCGGTGAACGCGGCGGTGGTGCCCTTCCACGCGTGGATCGCCGACGCGTACCCGCGGGGCACGATCACGGGGAGCGTCTTCCTCTCGGCCTTCACCACCAAGACAGCCGTCTACACCATGGCGCGCGGATTCCCGGGCTGGGAGATCCTGATCTGGGCCGGGCTCCTGATGGCGCTCTACGGGGTGACCTACGCGATCCTCTCGAACGACATCCGCCGGGTGCTCGCGTACCACATCGTGAGCCAGGTGGGCTTCATGGTCACGGGAATCGGGATCGGCACCGAGCTGGCCCTGAACGGGGCGACCTCGCACGCCTACACCCACATCCTGTACAAGGGGCTGCTCTTCATGGCCACGGGCGCGCTGATCTACGCCACCGGCCGCAGCAAGATGACGGAGCTCGGAGGGCTCTTCCGGCAGACCCCGGCGATCTTCTGGTTCTACATGGTCGCGGCGCTCTCGATTTCGTCGGCCCCCTTCTTCTCGGGCTTCATATCGAAGCCGATGACGATCTCGGGAGCCGAGTACGCGAGCACCCCCACCGTGGTGCTCCTCCTGCATCTGGCCTCGGTCGGGACCTTCCTCTCGGTGGGGCTCAAGCTGCCCTGGTTCACCTGGTTCGGATCGAAGCCCGACACGCCGGTGACGGTAAAGCCCATCCCCTGGAACATGTACGCCGCCATGGGGATCGGCGCCGGGCTGAACATCGTGCTCGGCGTGTGGCCGGCGCCCCTGTACGGGATCTTGCCCTACGAGGTGACCTTCGATCCGTACGAGCTGAAGGGGCTGAAGAAGGGATTCCAGATCCTCCTCTTCACGGGGCTGGCCTTCTTCCTGATCGTCGATCGCCTCAAGCCGAAGCCGAAGATCCAGCTCGACACCGACTGGGTCTATCGCATCTCGAAGGACGCCGCGTGGCGCTTCCTGGTGGTGCCGGTGCAGCGGGTCTTCGCCTGGGGCGAGCGGGCCTCCTGGGGGGCGGCTTCGACGCTGGCCCGCCTGGGCATCGACCCGGTCTCGGTGGCCCGGACGGGTCGCCCGGGCCCGCAGTCCGATGACCACCGATCGGCCTCGACGGAACTTCGTGTGCCGATGACGCTGATGGTCGTGATCTCGGCGGCGACGATCGTGGGCATCCTGGTCGTGGTCTGGCTCCGGGGCTGACCTCGGTGCACGCCACCCTTGCCCCACCCGCTCGCGGGCCCCACTTTGCCCGTCTCTCACCCACAGTCTCTCCATAACACGCTGGAGTCGAGCCGGATGCGACAATCGATCGCCGTCCTCTCGGTCGCGGTGGCCCTTTTCTGGGGCGCCCCGCCTCCGATGGCCGCGCAGACCGTTCCCACCGACGAGTACCTGAACCACGAGCAGCTCACCTCGACGGTGCAGTCGCTGGTCGGAAGCCATGGCAACCTGGCCTCGGTCCGGAGCCTCGCACAGACCGCCGAAGGTCGCGACGTGTGGCTCATGACCCTGGGAAGCGGGAGCGACGACGCGCTCGACCGCCGGCCGGGGCTGCTGATCGTCGCGAACCTCGAGGCGAACCACCTGGTGGGAAGCTCGACGGCGCTGATCACCGCCGAACACCTCCTCACCGGCTACGGTGCCGACGACGAGGTCACCCGCCTGCTCGACGAGCGCACCGTCTACATCATTCCGCGCCTGAACCCCGACGGTGCGGAGCGATACTGGAGCATGCCCGGGTACGAGCTGCCCTTCAAGCCGCACTCGGACAACCCGGATCTCGGCGGGATGAACATCACCGAGCTGGGCTCGGATCTGACCGGCGACGGCTTCGTCACCATGATGCGCGTTCCCGATCCCGACGGCACCCTCATGGTCGATCCCGACGAGCCCCGGCTCCTGCGCGAGGCCAATCGCGCCCGGGCGGAGCGGGGTGGCTATTCGGTCATGATCGAGGGCATCGATCCGGCGAATGTCGACGCCTACGTCCCGATGGGCTCCGACGGGGTGAACCTGAACCGGAATTTCCCCCACGAGTACCTCTACTACCAGCCGCATGTGGGGCCGCACCAGGTGAGCGAGCCCGAGACCCGCGCGCTGGCGGACCTGATGTACGAGCAGGTGAACATCGCGTCGGTGATCACTTTCTCGCCCTACGACAACCTGCGCTCGGTCCCTCCGACGAGCCGGCAGGTGCCGGACGGTGTGGCGCCGGGACCGCCCTCGATCCCCACCAACATCCTGGCTCAGGACCGGCCTTTCTACGAATACATCTCGGAGCAGTTCCGCGACATCACGGGGCTCGACGGTGATGGCGAAGCGGGCGAGGCCGGCTCCTTCGCCCAGTTCGCCTACTATCAGCTCGGACTTCCGGCATTCACCACCCCGGTCTGGACCATCGATGCCGACACCGAGGGGGACAGTCGCGATCACCAGTGGCTTCAGCTCCTCGACGCGCACGGCATCGACGGCTTCATCGAGTGGACCGAGGCCGAACACCCCACCCTGGGCACCGTCGAGGTCGGAGGCTTCCGGCCCAACGCCCGGGTGAACCCCCCGGTGGAGATGGTCGACGAACTGGCCCGCAGCCACGCCGCTTTCGCGGTCTGGCTCGGACATCAGCTCCCCGAGATCGAGGTGGTCGAGACCACGATCGAGTCCCGGGGCGACAACGTCTTCATGGTGACGGCGACGATCCAGAACGACCGCTACATGCCGACGCAGTTCCAGATGGGCACGCGGGTCCGGACCAACCGTCCGATCACGGTCCGGCTGATGCCGACCGACGGGATGACCGTGCTGACCGGAAACATTCAGCAGCAGATCCAGCGACTCGAGGGGATGGGGGCTCGCCACACCTTCAGCTGGCTGGTGCAGGCCCCTGCCGGTACCGACGTGGAGATGGAGCTGTTCGCCGAACGGGCGGGCGGTCTGCAGTCCACCACCCTGACCCTGCGCTGAGGAGACTCCGATGACGCACCTGACTTCGCGACTTCGTGACCTGGCCTCGCCGCGTGCACTGATCTGCACGGCGGTGGTGGCGATCATCCTCTTCACCGGGGCGCATCCGGCCACGGCCCAGCCCTTCTCGGTGCCGGACCGCGAGCCGAATGTGAATCTGCGCTGGGACCGGTACTACGACTACGACCAGATGACCGAGGCGCTCCGGACGCTCGTCGACGCCTACCCGCAGTTCCTGACCATGGAGAGCATCGGACAGTCCTGGGAGGGCCGCGACATCTGGGTGGTGACGGTCAACAACCCCGAAACCGGTGACCACACGGAAAAGCCCGCTTTCTATTCGGACGCGAACATCCACGGCAACGAGATCCAGGGGACCGAGGTCACCCTGTACATGATCTGGTTCCTGATGGAGAACTACCCGTATATGGAGAAGGTGCGCGAGATCGTCGACAACCGGGTGTTCTACCTGATCCCGACGATGAACCCTGACGCCCGGCAGGTCTTCTTCGACCAGGGAGGCCCGACGCGCTCCGGCACCCGTCCCTTCGACTCCGACGGGGACGGACGCGAGAGCGAGGATCCGCCCCAGGATCTCACGGGGAACAAGGAGATCCTCCAGATGCGCAAGTACACTCCGGGCGAAGGTACCCACATGGTCTCGCCGATCGACGATCGGCTCATGATCGTGGCCCCTCCCGGGGAGCGCGGAGACTACACCCTGCTCGGATCCGAGGGCGAGGACCTCGACGGCGACGGTCGCCGCAACGAGGACGGGATCGGCGGATACGACATGAACCGCAACTTCCCCGGCGATTGGCAGCCGATGCACATCCAGGGGGGATCCCACTGGTATCCCTTCTCGCACCCCGAGACCCGGGCGGTCGGCAACTTCCTGAAGAGTCGGACCAACATTGCCGGCCTGCAGAGCTGGCACAACGCCGGGGGGATGATCCTGCGGGGCCCGGGGTCGCAGTACTACCGGGGGACCGGCGAGTACACGAACCGCGATGTCCGCACCTACGACTACCTGGGGGAGCGGGGGGCTCTGATGCTCCCCTACTACCGCTACTGGACCGTCTGGGCGGACCTGTACACGGTCTACGGCGGAACGCTCGACTGGGCACACGACGCGCTGGGGGTGATGGGCTTCACGAACGAGCTGTGGTCCACGAACCAGCTGTACCAGGGCCACTGGGATTCCGATGGCCCGATCCCCGACGAGATGCAGCAGCTCTTCTTCAGCGATCGGCTGGGGATGGGCGCCTGGTTCCACGAATGGGAGGAGTACGAGCACGCTGAGCTCGGTACGGTCGAGATCGGAGGGTGGAGCAAGTGGTTCGGGCGCACGACGGTTCCCTTCATGATCCAGGAGATGCTGCACCGCAACGCGATGTTCGCGCTCTTCCATGCCGACGAGATGCCCCTGCTCGAGTTCGACCGGACGAGCGTGGAGCGCATTGCCGGCAACACCTGGCGGGTGACGGCCGAGATCCGCAACCACCGGGCGATCCCCACGCGCATCGAGGCCGCCGAGATCAACCGTGTGGGGCAGCCCGACTACTTCCGGATCTCGGGGAACAACCTGGAAGCCCAGGTGGGGGGCTTCACCTCGGGACAGCTCAACGACGAGATCGCGATCGCCGATGGTCCCCCGGCCGAGATCATGGTCGAGAGCGGGGTCCTTGGGCTGTCGACGGTCTCGGTGACCTGGATCGTGACCGGCTCCGGCTCGGCCACGATCGAGTACGAGAGCATGAAGGGCGGAGTGCACCGCACGACCGTGCAGCTCCAGTAGGGTGGGGCCTTGCGGTCGTTTGAGCACGGCGCGGGTTAATTGAAGCACGACGGCCCCTGGTTGAAGCACGCCATGGGTGGTTGGAGCCCGGCCACGCATGGCACCTTGTCATAATCTCCGGGTAGTAATCGTTGCAGTTAATACACCCGCTTGCGCACCAACACGAGGCCCGATCCCGAGGCAGGAGGACAGACACCATGAAGACGCGACTTCTTTCCGCATTCGCCCTCGCCCTCTTCCTGGGAGCGGGGATCTCCGGATGTATTCAGGTGCGGGGTCCGACCGGCCCCGATTCGGACGACGAGCAGGGACCGGGCGACCCGGACCCGGCCGCCTACCATGACAGCCAACACGTACCGGCGGGATTCGGTGGTCTGACCTTCGTCTGACCGTCCCGAGCTTCGTGCTCGTGTCATAGCGAGAACAGCCCGGCTACCTTCAGGACGCAAGGTGACCGGGCTGTTTGCATTCAGGCAGGCTGAAACCCTTCTGGGCACGCCAGCTGCAGCGAAGGGACGTTCGGGTCAGTCCATCACCCGGGTTCCCATCTCGATCTCGTCGCGGATCGCGTTTGCAATGCGATTCGCATACTCACGAAAATCTGCGGTGATCTCCACCGACGTGTAGTCGGATTCTCCGGACATCCGACCCTCGTTCTCGGCCCGAATCCGGACCGTGTACAGATCGGCCCCGCTCGGGTTGCGGCTCCGGGGCCGAGCCTCGACGATGAAGCGGGTGCGAACCTCGGCGATCCCCAACTCCGCTTCATCGGGAAGCGGGCTGCGTGACTGCCAGCGAGTCAGAAGATAGATGTTCGGGGGCCCCTGGGTCCGCTCCATCTGATACTGATTCTCGAGCAGGATCTTCTGGGGCGCCTCGACCGCATCGGTCGCGGTCGCGATGCCTCCGTCCCATGAGACCGATCCACCACCCCCGCCCGCACCGCCACACCCGGGCAGAAGCACGAGCATCAGCAGACCGGCCAGCGCCAACGATAGCTTTCGCATTTTCCGTCACTCCTCAACCACAAAGATGGATCCCAAAGAATAAGGGGGGCGGTCCGGTCGACGCCGAAACCACCCCCCTGATTCTACTCTCCAGTCGACTCGGAGGCCAGACCGCCCGACGGGGGATTTACACTCCCCGCCGGACGACCCTGCCGATCAAGCCCGAGCCACCGGGGCTCGGCCGAAAACCTACATGTCCCGGCAGCCCGGTGCCACTGCCGTACCCGGGTTGCTTCCACCGGTGGTGTACCCCGGCAGCTCAAGCTGCTCGAGTTCCCCGCCGGGGACCGGGAAGTGATGCGGCGTACCGCAGACGAGCCTGCCCCAGCCTCGGTTGGCGGTGAAGCTCGCCATCGACCACGAGAAGGGCATCTCGACACTGAACTCGTAGTGGAGCCAGTCCCAGGCCTCATCCATCGTGGTGTTGCTCGTGGTCAGCGGCTCCATCTGGCCATTTCCGACCCGCGACAGGTTGATGTAGCCCAGCGCGGCCGAAAGATCGCCCTGGCGAAGCGCGGCTTCGGCCCGCAGGAGGTCACCCTCGGTCTTGTGGAAGTACGGGAGCTGCCCGCGTGCACCGGTCGTCTGGTGGTATTCGTAGCGAACATAGTGGTAGCAGCTCTGGAAGT
>SLBA01000151.1 GCA_007126575.1 Gemmatimonadota bacterium
AGCTCGGCGGCGGTGGGGCTGCCGGCGGTGACGGCTCCGACGATTCGGCGCTCCGCGGCGTGGGCGCTGCCGGCGGATCCGCTGCCGGCTCCCCCGCTGCCGGCTCCCCCGCGGACCCGGGGGCGTCGAGTGCCCGGAACATCTGGGTGAATTCGCCCGGCGCGTCCTCCTCTGCGGCGGGGGGCGTCGGGGCCTCGCCCTCGAGCCAGGCGGGGAACGACTCGAAGTCCAGTATGAACCTGGTCACCACCACGGGGCGCCCGTCCGAGGCGGTGATCTCCATGATCTTCCCCTCGGGCGCCCGGGGCAGTTCCCGCACCTGTTCGAGCACCCGCGCGGTCGCGGGGTCGCCGGGCGACAGGAAATGGGCCATCACGACGACGCCGGTGCTGGCCAGCGCCTGGTAGCTTTCGATCGGGCCGTCGGCGATCCGATCCAGCAGCTGAAAACGCGAAGAAAATGTGGGTTCGGTCATGGGTCGGCTGGGGGCCGGGCGTGCACTTGTTGATTGAGGGGTTCGGGTCCCCGTATGTTACGAGAACATTCACCAGTCGCAGTTTACCGATATGCCGGACGGGTAGCAATCGACCCCCGGCGAGAGTGGGGAGCCTGATGAGATCGCTGTCACCCGTAGTCTGGAGCGAAGGGATGCATCTGGCGCCTCAGCATTTCCAGGCGCAGAACCGGTACTTCGAGGAGCTGCAGCACTTCGTGGCCTCGGCGCTCTTCCCCCACGCCTACGGGCTCGTGGGGCTCGAGATGGACGACGATGCCATCCGCAACGGCACCGTCTCTGTGCTCCATGCGCGTGGGATCATGTCCGACGGGCTCCCCTTCCACTTTCCCGACGATCCTCCCCCGGAGCCCCTCGCGATCGAGGAACTCTTCTCGCCGACGGCGCAGAGCCACCGGGTGCTCCTCGAGATCGCCCCCTACCGGTCGATCGGCGCCAACTGCGCCGAGGACAATGGCAAGAATGCCGGCGACTTCCGCTTCCGCGAGAGCCCGTCGCCGGTGCGCGACAACCTGACCGGCGGCGACGAGCAGCTCATCCCAATGGCGGGCAAGAACTTCCGGCTCCGTCTCGAGACGCCGTCGGGGGAGGGCGCGGGGGGCGAGGGTGCCGGTGAGGGGTCCCCGGGGGGCGAGGGCTCCGGCGCGGCCTCCCCGGCCAGCGGCCCCGAGGGCTCCAGCGGCAACACCGACGGCCAGAGCCGGGTCCGTCTTCCGATCGCCCGCGTGCGCCGCGACGGTTCGGGGCGCTTCCAGTACGACCCGGCCTTCATGCCGCCCGCGCTGCAGGCCGGGGGCAATCGCGCCCTCGTCACCCTCCTGGCCCGGGTGGTCGAGGTGCTGGAGTCCCGGGCCCGGACCCTCGCCATGGAGCGGGGCGGTGCCAGCCCGGGCGGGAGCGGCACCGCGGAGCTCGTGGGCTTCTGGTTCACGCACGCGGTCCACACGCACCTTCCGGCGCTGCGTCAGCACCTGGACTCGCGCACCACGCACCCGGCGCGCGTCTTCGCGGATCTCTCGGCGCTCGCGGGCGCGCTCGGCACCTTTTCGCTCTCGGCCGACGTCAACGGGCTCCCCCTGTATCGACACGCCGAACCCGAAGAGGGCTTCGAGGCGCTGGAGCGCGCGATCCGCAAGGGGCTCGAGACCGTCATTCCTACCCGCGTGCTGAACCTGTCCGTTCGCGCGGGAGAGGGATACTTTCACACCGCAGAGGCCCCCGACCGCCGGATCTTCGAGCCGGGCGCCCACTGGTACCTGGCGATCCGCTCGACCGCCTCCCGGGCCTCGGTGCTCGAGGCGGTGCCGCGGCTGGTGAAGATCTGTTCGGCCAAGCACATCGAACGGCTGGTCAGGGAGGCCTATCCGGGGCTCGAAGTGGAACACGCTCCGACCCCCGCCGCGGGCATCTCGCCGCGCCCGGGGACCGAGTACTTCCGGCTCCGGCGCACGGAGCCCTGCTGGCGGTCGATCGTCGAGACCGGAGAGGTCGGGATCTACGTGCCGGGGGCGATCACCGAGCCCGAGATGGAGCTGTTGGTGGTGCTCGACGAAGAGGGTGGATGACGGATAATCCGGTGGGCCTGCGCACAGGCCTTCAGGCAGGGACATGGACAGGCGAGGAGGGTTGATGACGCAGCGGGCCGAAGTCGAGGCCTCCGCTCCCGAGAGCGGGGTGCCGGCCAGGTCGGGACGACTGGCGCTCAGCCTACAGGAGCTCTTCACGGTGATCGCCCGCATCCGCGCTGACCGACAGGTCGCCGAGGACGCGGACTCCTTCCGCGAGCATGTGAAGCGGCTGCTCAGCCGCGCCGACTCCGAGGCGAGGGGGCTCGGATACGACGACGCCGACGTCCGCCTGGCGCTCTACGCGGTCGTGGCCTTCCTGGACGAGTCCGTCCTGAACTCCCCGCGCCAGATGTTCAGCGACTGGCCCGGGCGCCCCCTGCAGGAAGAGGTCTTCGGCGATCACATGGCGGGCGAGACCTTCTACCGCTACCTCGACGACCTGCTGGGCCGGCAGGACTCGAACGCCCTGGCCGACCTGCTCGAGGTCTTCCAGCTCTGCCTGGTCCTGGGGTTCCGGGGGCGCTACGGCGGGGGGGACTCGGGAGAGCGCAGCCGCCGGATCCGTGCGGCCCGTGAGAAGATCGACCGGGTGCGCGGCCCGATCCGCGAGATGGCCCCCGCCTGGCGGCTCCCCCAGGATGGCGAGGCGCCCCGGCACTCCGACCCCTGGGTGCGGCGCCTGGCCGTCGGGGCGCTGGGCACCGTGGCGCTCGCGATCGTGGTCCTGATCACCTTCCGGCTGATCCTCGGGCCCGGTGCCCGCGAGATCCTGGAACTCAGCGTGGGGATCACGGGATGATGCGCGCACCGATCTGGGTCGGCGCCTCGGGTACGGCGCTCGTCTTCATGGCCCTCGCCTGGTTCCTGCCGACCGTCCTGGGCATCGAGGGGCGTCAGCTCTGGATTCTGCGGGGCGGGCTGGGCGTTCTGGGGCTGGTGGGAGCCGGCCTGGTGGCCCGGGTGATCCACCTGCGCAGCCGTCCGAAGCGGCCCCGCGAGCGCGATCCCGACGAGGAGCGGCTCGAGGCCGTCCTGGCCGAGGCCCGCAAGCGGCTGGCGGGGGCCCAGGGCGGGGCGCGGCGTCTCGACAACCTGCCCGCGATCCTGGTGCTGGGCCCGCCGGCGAGCACCAAGACCACGGCGGTCATCCAGTCGGGGATGCAGCCCGAGCTTCTGGCCGGAGAGGTCTATCGGGGCGACGTCGTGGTGCCGACCGACTCGGCCAACCTCTGGTACGCCGACGGGGTCGTGGTCGCCGAGGCCTCGGGCGAGCTGATCGAGAAGGCGGGACGGTGGCGCAGCCTGGTCGAGAAGCTGCGCCCGGCGCGGCTTCGCGCCGCCTTCTTCCGGGGGCGGCAGGCGCCCCGGGTGGCGCTCCTGTGTGTCGGCGTCGACGAGTTCCTGAAGCCGGGCGCGGCCCGGGCGATCCCCGAGCTCGCACGGAGCCTGCGGGAGCGGCTGGTCGAGGCCTCGCAGCTTCTCGGGATCCACCTGCCCGTCTATGTGCTCTTCACCCGCGCCGACCGGCTCCCCTACTTCGACGAGTTCACCCGCAACCTGAGCGCCGACGAGGCCGCCGAGATCCTGGGGGCGACCCTTCCCCTGCGCACCTTCGACTCGTCGAGCAGCTACGGAGACGGGCAGAGCCGGCGGCTGACCGAGGCCCTGGAGGGGATCCGGCGGGGGCTGGCGAGCAAGCGCCTGGACCTTCTGCCCCGCGAGTCGTCGGAGGAGACCCGCCAGGCCGCCTACGAGTTTCCCCGCGAGCTGGGCAAGCTGGCCGATCCGATGCAGGAGTTCCTGATGGAGCTCTGCCGCCCGGGACACCTGGGCGCCGGGCCCTTCCTGCGCGGCTTCTACCTGACCGGGGTGCGCGCCGTGCTGGTCGACGATCCCTCGCTGCACGCCGCCCCGACCCCCGAGCCCCGGCGCGAGGCGATGGACGCCGGCGCGACCGGGGTCTTCAAGGCGGCCCGCGCCCAGATGCCCGAGTCGGCGCCACAGGCGGGGCGCGCGGGCGGCCCCCGCAAGGTGCCGCAGTGGCTCTTCCTGCGCGGGGTCTTCCAGCGGGTGATCCTCGACGACGGGAACGCCATGGGGGTCACCACCAGCGGCTCGCGGGTGAGCCTGGTGCGGCGGCTCTTCCTGGGGGCGGTGACGGCGGCCGCCCTGGTCTGGCTTGTGGGGATGACGGTGTCGCTGGTGGCCAACCGCGGGGTCCACGCCGAGGTCGAGACCGCGCTGAGGGGGGTCGAGGCTCCGCCGCCCGTTCAGGCGGGAGGGGCGGCCGGAGCGGAGGCGGCCGCGGGTGCGGCGCAGGGCGAGACGCCCGAGGGGGTGGATGGGGCGCCGGAGTCGGTCGGGGTTCCCGAGGACCTCCCCGTATCCTATCTGCGTCAGCTCGATGCGCTCGGCGAAGAGCTGGATCGGCTGCGGAGCTGGGAAGAGGGTCGGCCGTCGCTGCGCTACCGGTGGGGCCTGAATCGGGGGAGCGAGCTGCTGCCTCCGGTGCGGGCGGCCTACTTCGAGCGCTTCCGGGAGCTGCTCTGGGACGACACGCGGGCTCGGGTGGCCGGCTACCTGATCGCGCTGCCCCCGGAGCCCGACGAGGATTCGGACTACGAGCGGACCTACAACGCGCTCAAGGCGCATCTGATGACGACCCGGCATCCCGAGGAGGCGGTCTCGGGCTTCCTGACGCCCGCGCTCATGACCTTCGGGTACCCCGGGGTCGAGGACGAGGAGACGGCGGGGCTGCTGCGGGCGCAGTTCGACCGGTTCGCCCGGGAGCTTCGGATCGATCCGCCCTTCGACGAGCCCGCGAACGAGACGCTGGTGGCGTCGACGCGGGACTTCCTGGGGGAGTTCGCGGCGCGCGATCGCTTCTACCAGGCGCTGGTGTCGGGGGTGTCGGCGGAGCTGGGGATGCTCTCGATTCTCGATGGCGACGCCCGGGCCCGCTCGGCGCTGGCCAACGACCTGCAGATGCCCGGGGCCTTCACGCGCGAGGGGTGGCGGGTGGTGCACGATATTCTGGATGATCCCGAGAGCCTGCTGGTCTCCGAGGAGTGGGTGGTCGGCGAACAGGTGGTGAGCCCCGAGGAGCGGGTGGCGCTGGCCGAGGAGCTGGGGGTGCGCTACCGGCAGGACTACGTGCGGCACTGGCGGGAGCTGCTGGCCACGACCTCGGTGCGGTCGTTCGCCTCGATCAACCAGGCGGCCGACGCGCTGCATGTGCTCAGCGGGAATGACTCGCCGATCGCGCGGGTGCTCGAGCGGACCAGCCGGAATACGGCGGTCGACGGCGACGAGGTGCGGCGGGCCTTTCAGCCGGTGCACGAACTGGTGCCCCCCGACGGCGGCGAGGGTGGCGGCTCGGGTGCGGTGCGCGACTATCTCGACGACCTGATGGTGCTGCAGGCCTCGCTGGACCAGCTGCAGGGCGCCACGGGGGCGCGGCTCGAGCAGGGCGTGATCCAGGGGGAGCGCGACGTGGGGCAGGTGCGGACCACGATCGCCCGGCTCACGCGCGACTTCGAGCGCGAGGGCGAGGCGCGGATCGTGGGAGACCAGGTGGAGCGGCTCCTCGAGCAGCCGGCGCAGTTCACCGCCGGACTGCTGGGCCGCTACGAGTCGACGCAGGCCGCCGGGGAGATCAACGCCGAGGGCCGGGCCTTCTGCTCGCGCTTCGGCGATGCCGTGGCGGGATTCCCCTTCGCGCCCGGGTCCACGTCGGACGCCGACATCGACGAGGTGAAGGCCTTCTTCCAGCCGGGTCAGAGCCGGCTGGCGACCTTCCACGACGAGGTGATGGACGACCTGGTGGTGCGCCAGGGGGGGCGCTGGGAGGCGCGGTCGGGGGTGTCGCCCGCAGCGACCGGGGCCTTCCTGTCCTTCTACAACCAGGCCTTCCGGGTCTCGGACGCGCTCTTCGAGGCGTCGGGCGAGGGGCCGCGGGTGCGGTTCTTCCTGCGGGTCGAGGCCTCGGAGCGGGTGCCCGAGGTCGAGGTCCAGGTGGACGGGCAGTCGCAGGTCTACACGCGCACCCAGGCCCCGACCCGTGACTTCGTCTGGGAGGGCGAGCGGGCCCAGACCGCGCGCCTGGTGGCCCAGGTCGACGGGTCGTCGGTGACCGTGGCCGAGGGGAGCGGACCCTGGGGCGTCTTCCGGCTCTTCGGGGGTGCCGACCGCTGGGAGGACCTGGGGGGCGGCACCCATCGGGTGACCTGGAGCGTGCCCGGAGCCGGGACCCAGGTGAGCGCCGAGATCAACTTTGCCGGGACGGGTGTCCCGGTGTTCCGGTCGGCGGTGCTCGCCGCCCCCACCTGTGTTTCCGAAATCGTGCGATGAGATCTCGATCCTGATTCCTCGACCGTGAACGCTCGACCCTGAACCGTGAACCCTGAGCCCTCAACCTTGAATCGGACTCCCACACCCATGGCCTTCGGCACACTGAACCTGCGGACCCTGTCCGCTGCGATCCTGGCGATCCTGCTTCTCGGATGCGGGGGAGGTGGAGAGCCGCCGACACCGCCGGCGCCCGAGAACCCCATGCTCCCGCTGCCCTCCTCGGCGGTGCTGTACTACGACGATCGGGGGGGGATCACCGAGTCGTCGCTGGTCGTGGTGCGCAGCGAGGGTGACTGGGTCGAGGAGTGGGACCGGGCGACCTCGAGGCGGGCGGAGCCACCCCCACGGCCCGAGATCGACTTCGAGACCCACATGGTGCTGGTGGCGGCGGCCGGGCGGATGAGCCCCGGGGACCGGATCCAGGTCGACAGCGCGGGGGTGCGCACCGAGCGCACGACCGAAGACGAGGAGGAGGTCTTCGAGGTGATCGTGCGGACGGTCGAGGGCTGCGGGGGGATGGTGGCCGACATCCACCCGCTCACCATCGTGCGGCTCCCCCGCTTCGCGGGCCGGGTCTCGTTCGTGGAGCGCACGGCCCAGGCGGAGTGCGACGAGCTGCCATGAGTCCCGACGAGACGGGTGCCGGGGGGGAGGGGGGCGGCGGGGGCGACCGGGGCGACGACCGGATCGGGACGATCCTGGCCGGTCGCTACCGTATTCTCTCGCTGCTCGGCGAGGGGGCGATGGGCGCCGTCTACCTGGGCGAGCACCTGAAGATCGGGCGGCGCGACGCCCTGAAGGTCCTGCGGCCCTCGCTCGCCCGCGACGAGGAGGCGATCGCCCGCTTCACCCGCGGGGCCCGGAACGCCTCGGGGATCCGGCACCGGAACGTATGCGCGATCTACGACTTCGGGACCACCGAAGAGGGGCTGCACTTCCTGGCCATGGAGTACGTCGAGGGCGGCACCCTCACCCACACGATCGAGGGCGGGGGGCGGCTCGAGATGGCGCGGGCGACCTCGATCCTGCACCAGGCAGCCGGGGCGCTGCAGGTGGCGCACGACCGGGGGATCATCCACCGCGACCTGAAGCCCGACAACATCATGCTGGCCCGCGAGTCGGACGGCTCCGACCTGGTGAAGGTGGTGGACTTCGACATCTCGCTGGGCCCCCCCGACGGCGAGGGCGCGCGGGTGACGCGGCACGGCTACGTGGTGGGCACGCCCGAGTACATGAGCCCCGAGCAGCTCACCGGTGACCCGCTGGGGCCGGCCAGCGACATCTACTCGCTCGCGCTGGTCTACTTCCGGATGCTGACCGGTCGTCTCCCCTTCGACGGGGGGACCGCGCAGGAGGTGATGGTCAACCGGCTCACCGTCGACCCCATGGCCCTTATGGACGCGGCCCCCGATGCCGGGCTCCCCTCGGAGCTCGAGGCGGTGCTGCGGCGGGCGCTCGAGCGTCGGGCCGAGGACCGCTTCGGGTCGGCGGTCGAGTTCGCGCGGGCGGTGGGGGCGGCGACCGGGGTGGCCGGGGGGCAC
>SLBA01000139.1 GCA_007126575.1 Gemmatimonadota bacterium
AGCGACGGGGTCCCCATCCTCCTCGGGGACCTCGCGGAACTCCGGATGGGGGCCGTTCCGCCGATCGGGGGAGCCTCCATCAGCGCCCGGCCCGGGATCATCCTGGTGATCAGCAAGGAGCCGGCGGCCAACACGGTCCAGCTGACCCGCGACATCGAGGATCGGCTCGAGAGCCTGGCGGTCACCCTCCCCGCCGACGTCGAAGTGCATCCCGACCTCTTCCAGCAGGCCCACTTCATCGACCTGGCCATCGGGAATGTCCGGAACGCACTCCTGCTGAGCGGACTGCTCGTGATCCTGGTGCTCTTCGCCTTCCTGGCCAGCTGGCGGACCACCGTGATCTCGCTGGCGGCCATCCCGACCTCGGTCCTCCTGACCGTCATGGTCCTGAGGGCGACGGGGATGACCTTCAACACGATGACGCTGGGGGGGATCGCCATCGCCGTGGGCGTCCTGGTCGACGACGCCATCGTCTTCGTCGAGAACGTCTTTCGACGACTCTCCGAGAACCAGGAGCGGGCCGAGCCCGAGCAGGCTCCCTTCCTCGAGGTCGTCGGCGAGGCCGCTCGAGAGATCAAGGGACCCATCGTCCTGGCCAACTTCACCATCGTGGTGGTCTTCCTTCCCCTCCTCTTCCTCACCGGGCTCGAGGGACGGCTCCTCCTGCCGCTGGGGATCGCGTACGTGACCACCATCGTGGCCTCGCTCCTCGTGGCCCTGACGCTGACCCCGGCCCTGAGCGCCTGGCTCCTGGCCGGCACCGACGAGGACCTCCGGGGGCGGAGCTGGCTCAGCCGGCGACTCGACGCCCTCTACGACCCGGTACTCCGATGGTCACTCGGCCATCAGGTCCCGATCCTGGTGGGGGTGGGCGTCCTCCTCGTCGGCAGCCTGGCACTGGTGCCCGGGATGGGGCGTTCCTTCCTCCCCGAGTTCAACGAGGGCACCCTCAACGTGGGGCTGGCCACCCTTCCCGGCACCTCGCTCGAGGAGTCGGAGCGGTTCGGGGTGGCGGTCGAGGAGATCCTCCTGGCTCATCCGTCGGTGATCTCGACGGCCCGTCGGATGGGGCGGGCCGAGATGGACGAGCACGCGATGGGTTCGCACGGCCACGAACTCGAGGTCCGGCTGCACGCAGCGGGGCTGAACATGGCCGAGTTCATGGAGGAGATGAGGGAGGAGCTCTCAGTCGTTCCCGGGACGAACATCTCGCTCGACCAGCCCATCACCCACCGCATAGACCACATGCTCACCGGGGTGCGGACGAATCTGGCGGTGAAGCTGTTCGGTCCCGACCGGGAGCGGCTGCAGGCGCTGAGTCGGGAACTCAAGGAGATCATGCGAAGCGAGGGCGACATCCGCGACATCCTCACCGACGAGCAGACCGACGTGCCGCAGCTCCAGATCCTGCCGGACCGGGAGCGCCTCGCCCTGCACGGGGTGTCGATGGCGCAGTTCGGAGCGGTGGTCGAGACCGCCGTGGGGGGGCGGGTCGTGGATCAGGTCTTCCTGGACCCCGCCGTCTTCGACCTGGTGGTCCGGCTTCCGGAGCGATACCGCGAGAGCCCGGAGGATGTGGCCCGGGTGCCCGTGAGTCTATCCGGGGGCGAGCGGGTACGGATCGGCGACCTGGCCGAGGTCCGGGTGTCTTTCGCCCCCAACTCCATCTCGCGTGAGAGCGCCAGCCGCATGCTGGTGACCCAGGCGAACATCGTCGGGGGCGACCTGCGGGGCACGGTGACCCGCCTGCGGGAGGCGGTCTCGGAGCGACTCGATCTGTCGGGAGGGTACGTGGTCTCGTTCGAAGGGCAGTTCCAGCAGGAGGAGGCGGCGACGCGCACGATCCTCCTGGTCAGCATCCTCTCCCTTCTCCTGATCTTCCTGGCCCTGTACCTCCAGTTCGGTTCGGCCACGCAGGCGGGGCTCATCCTCCTGAACCTGCCCCTGGCACTGGTCGGGGGGATTCTCGTGGTCCGGCTGGGAGGTGGAATCCTGAGCATCGCCGCCCTCATCGGCTTCATCACCCTTTTCGGGATCGCGGTCCGCAACGGGATCATCCTGATCTCCGAATACAACCGGCTGGTGAGCGAGGCAGGGAGGAGCGCCCGCGAGGCCGTCCTCGAGGGCTCGGCGAGCCGGCTTCAGCCGATCCTCATGACGGTGATCACGACCGCGCTGGCCCTGACTCCCCTGGCCCTGGCCGCCAGTCGGCCGGGGAACGAGATCCAGGGTCCCATGGCGGCGGTGATCCTGGGGGGCCTGGTTTCGGCGACCCTCCTCAACATGGTCGTGGTCCCCGTCCTCTTCGACTGGTACTTCGGCAGGCGGGCCGGGCCGGGGGCCGACGTCCTGTCGTAGCGCCTCGACGCAGCTGCCGCCATGCCTTCGAAGAACCGCCCGAACCGCCCGAACTGCCCAAGCCGCCTCTGGCGGCTGCCGGGTCAGGGATCGGGTGGGAGCGCTTCTTCCTCGATGACCTCGGTGCGCACCCGCACGGCGATGTTCCGGGGGCGGACCACGTCTCCCCGCTCGCGGACCGCAACGCGGGTGAAGGCGGCACCGAAGAGCAGGATGAGCGAGGAGTAGTACACCCACATCAGCACGAGGACGAGGGATCCGGCCGCCCCGTATGCGGAGCCCGGCGCCGTGCGGCTGAGATAGAAGGAGATCGCATACTGCCCCAGGGCGAAGAGGGCGGCGGCCACGAACGCCCCCATCCACATGTCACGCCAGCCCAGGCGCACGTCCGGAAGGATCTTGTAGATCATGGCGAACAGGAGGGTGACCACGACGAGGGTCAGGGTCAGGTTCGCTCCGAACGCCAGGAGGTCGGGGACCGGGAACCAGTCCGAGGCGAAGCGCACGAGGACCCCGATGGACACCGTCAGGGCGAAGGAGATGAGGAGGAGGAACCCGACCGCGAGAATGAGGCCGAGCGAAAGGAGGCGGGTGCGGATCAGGGTTGCGATCCCTCTTCGTGAAGGTTGAGCCCTCACGTCCCAGAGGTTGTTCAGGGCGGCCTGGGCCTGGGCGAATACCGTGGTCGCCCCGAAGAGGAGGGCCAGGATCCCGAGCACGGTCGGGAGAAATCCGGACTGCTCGATGCTCGACCGCTCGACCGCGTCCTCCAGCGCCTCGGCCGCCTGGGTCCCCACCAGCGATTCCATCTGGGCGGCGAGCTCCCCCCGGGCCGCGTCCTCCCCGAAGAAGATGCCTGCGGCGGACACCAGGAGGATCATCAGGGGGGCAAGCGAAAAGACGGTGTAGAAGGCCATGGCCCCCGCGAACTGGAAGGCGTTTTTCGACGACCAGAGTTCAACGGTTTCCTTCAGGAGCTTCCAGATGTGCTTCGATCGCTTCCGGATGGCCGGCCTCGCTTTTGGTCTCCCCGCGGGTGTTCAGGCGTCACCCTTCGAGGGTACGCAACGGCAACGCCTGCGGAGCCTTCGTCGCCCTCGAGCCGAGGGCGCGGGGCTTGCGAGATTGAAAAGTAAATCCATGGAAGGGAAATGGCGACGGATGCCCCGGTCCGGGCGTCCGGGATCAGAGCTGTGACCTGAGGGGCCGGATGAGTTGTTCGGAGACCCGCTCCCGCAGGGGGCGCGCGCACCAGGCCTCCAGGGTGCAGGGCTCCGCCCGTACGAGGTCCTCCTCGAACGCCCGGGTCATCTCGAGCGCGAAGTCCCGGTCGTAGATATTCAGGCTCGCCTCGTCGTTGAGCTTGAGGGAGCGCATGTCGAAGTTCGTCGAGCCGACCGAGACGAACTCCCCGTCGACGACCATGAGCTTCGTGTGAAGCATCGTCGGCTGGTAGATCTGGATGTCCGCCCCGTTGCGGAGGAGCTCACCCCATGATCCCCGGGATGCGATCTTCACCGTCTCGGAGTCGAGATGGGGTCCGGGGAGGAGGATACGAAGTCGGACTCCTCGATCGAGGGCTGCGACGAGCGCGTCGACGAGGAGTTCGTCGGGAACGAAGTAGGCCGCCGCCAGGTCGATGCTCTCGGTCGCCGCCGCGATGGCCATCAGGTACATCAGGTGCATGCTCTCCCCACCCCCGGTGGGTGACGCGATGAACATGTGGGCGTCGAGCGCGCCGGCAGGCTCGAGAAGGGGAAAGAATGCTGCGTCGTTCAGGACCTCACCCGTCGTCTTGATCCAGTTGTCGTTGAAGGCCGCCTGGAACTGCGCGACCACGGGGCCCTCCACGCGGAAATGGATGTCCCGCCAGTGTTGAGGATCCTGGGCCCGACCCTTCCAGAGATCGGCGATCCCGACGCCTCCGGTAAAGCCCACCCGGCCGTCCACCACCAGGATCTTTCGGTGCGTCCGGTTGTTGAGGCGGGTGAGGTCGTGCCACCGGAGTGGCCGGTACTTCTGAACCCGGGCACCGGCTTCTTCCATCTGCACCAGGAGGTCGCCGTCCATCTGCACGCTCCCGGCCCAGTCGAGGATCACATGGACCGGTATCCCGGCCCGGGCGCGCTCCGAAAGGGCTTCGGCGAACTCCTGTCCGATGTCCCCCGACCAGTAGACATAGGTCTCGAAGGTGATGGAAACCCTTGCTTCCCGAACGGCCTCGAGCATGGCAGGAAAGATCTCGTCACCGTTGTGGAGCGCGGTGACGCGGTTCCCCGAGGTGATCGACGGGCCCAGCATCACAGACATTTCGCGGCGGAACTGGGGGTCGGAGATCCCGAACCGGTGACGGACCTTCCGGATCAGACCCGTTCCCGAAGATCGACCTTCACCCATGGTCCCACCCCCCGATCGTCAACGGGGGATCAACCGAAGATTTCGAAGTTGCCCAGCACAAACCACAGAACGATGAATATGAGGACGGTGGTCAGGCATCCACCTCCCAGCTTCTTGGCGCCATAGCCGGCGGCTGCGCCTCGGAGGATCTTGCTCATGGGAGACTCCCGGTTCGGGGGTAGCGGTCCCGCAGGTCCATATGTCCCTGCCCGGACTCAACCCGGCGGCACCGGGGCTGAACCTGAAAGCTACGGGGAGTCGGGCCGGGCGAGTATGGTCCTTTCGGGGTAGGTGGGGGTGGTGGCGCCGGAGACCCGGCCGCCCCAGCACCCCCCACCCGAAAGCGGCGCCCCCAACCTCTCGAGGCCGGAACCGGTGCCCGGGCGTGCCCTTCGCTCAGAGACCCAGCATCCAGGTCGCGAGGGCGGGAAGAGCGGCCCGGATCTCGGCTAGGTCCCGGTTCTCGATCCACTCCCGGATGTCCCGCTCGGTAATGGTCTGCTTCATGGCTGGCTCCTTGCTCAGAAGATGCGGCCGGATACGAAGGCCACGCCGACGGTGAAGCCGGGGCCTTCCTCATCGGGGTGCGTGCTCCCTCCCCAGGTCAGGTCGACCTCGACGCCGGCACCATCATGCTGGAGTCGGAGGCCGGCCTGGAAATGGGGCCGCCGGTCATCCTCGCCGTAGAACTCCCCCAGCAGGGTGAAGGTGTCGTTCAGCGCCACGTCGGAGCGGAGGCCCCAGCTGAGGTGGTGGTCGTCGGACTCGTGGGCGTGATCCCCGTGATCGATCGTTTCACGATGCCACTCCCACCCGACGTTACCGTGCATCACGAGGCGGTCGTCCAGGAGAGACACGCTGGCCGGCAGGAAGGCATAGACGTCGCCGAAGCGACGCTCCTCGCCCTCGGCGCTGGGGTTCGGACCGACACCGAGGACGACGCCAAGCCCCCAGCTTCCGGGGCTCAGCGGTCGGATCAGGGTCTTGAGCTCGATGGCATGCTCGGTCTCGCGGTGCCCGGTACCATCATCGATGAAGCCCGCTCCCACCGAAATCTCGACGTTGGGAAGAAGCTGGCACGCCGGAAGGATCCAGGAGGCGCGCTCCCCGTGCCACGCCTCGACCTGACAGGCGCCGGGATCGACGATTTCGGCATCATCGACCACGAGTTGCTGTCCGGATGCCGGGGCCGGAAGCAGGACCCAGAGGAGAAGAAGGGTGGTGCCGAACTGAAGAAATCGAAGCATGGCTCGCATGGTTTGAGGCACCCCCGCATGCGGGGACCGTGCGAGCCGATCTGGGGATGGAGCGTGCGCTATCCCCTGACGGCCCGGACAGCCGCTTCAACTCGATGCGGGTCGGCCGGTTCAAATCCAGTGCTCAGGGCGCAAGACCTTGTCATCCCCCGGTGCTGGGGTATCTGCCTGCAGATTCCGGGCTCGCACAGGACCAGAAGAGTCGGTTTCTGGACTGATCGACAGGGCCTATATCGGACCCGGAACGGGTAAAAGCTGAGACAAATGGCGGCAGTGGTCAATCACCCGGGGGTGAAGCGCCCCGGCGATTCACGTCGGATTTCTTCCCAATTCGGCTCTCGTTTCCCGGGCCTGAAAGGGCGTGGGAAGCCTCCGAGTCCCCCCATCGAGGGATGGGTCCCGACCGGTTCTCCCCCGATTGAGCGATTGTGGTTGGGGAGACGGATTCCTCATCTTTGAAGGTGCTGAGGCCTCTGGCTCAGGCGCGCTGGAACCACACTTTCGGGAAGGAAGAATTCCATGAGTACCACCACCATTCTCGTCATCATCGTCCTTATCCTCCTGTTCGGCGGCGGCTGGGGTTATTCCCGTCGGGGTCGCTGACTCGCACGGGCCCTGATCCCAACCCGGACTCCCACGCACACAGGAACGGCCGCCCATGTCCGTATCTCTCAAGCCCAGACACCTGAAACTCTATGCTGATCTGGCCAGGATGTTCGTACGGTACGGGCGCTCCGACCTGGCGGTCCGAGGGGGACTGGAGGCCGGGCTCTTCGAGGGGGATGAGCCTTCGGCGGAGGGTGAGGGCGGCAACGGAGATCGGTCACGGAAGGGAGAGAGTCTCGCCAGCGATCTGGAGGCGATGGGTCCCACCTTCATCAAGGTCGGACAGCTGCTCTCCACGCGACCGGACCTCCTCCCCCTCGAGTACCTGGTCGGCCTTTCGAGGCTTCAGGACGACGTCGAACCCTTCGGAGCCGAAGAGGCGGAGAAGATCCTGGCCGAGGAACTGGGAGTTCGGATCTCGAAGGCCTTCTCGCGATTCGACTCCAATCCGATCGCGTCGGCTTCACTCGGACAGGTGCACTACGCGGAGATGCGCGACGGAAGGCCCGTGGCCGTCAAGATCCAGCGCCCCGGCGTGCGGCAGCAGGTGGCCAGCGATCTCGAGGCGATGGAAAAGGTCGCCGAGGTCATGGCGGAGCGCACCGAACTCGGGGAGCGCTTCGACCTCGTGGCCATGGTCGGGGAGTTCCGGAGGACCCTGACCGACGAGCTGGATTACCGCCTCGAGGCCCGGAACCTGGAGCGCCTCGGAGAGAACCTGAAGAAGTTCGACCGGCTGCTGGTGCCGCGTCCGATCATGGACTTCACGACCTCGCGCGTGCTCGTGATGGAATGGGTGGAGGGGGTGAAGGTCACCTCGCTGCGTCCCCTGGGCAGGATGGAGCTGGATGGGGACGAACTCGCGAGCCAGCTCTTCGAGGCGTATCTGCAGCAGGTCCTGGTCGACGGGTTCTTTCACGCGGATCCCCATCCCGGGAACCTGTCGTTGACCTCGGACCACCGGATTGCCCTCCTGGACCTGGGTATGGTGGCCCGGATCTCGTCGGGCCTCCAGGAGAAGATGGTCCGCTTCCTGATGGCGGTGAGCGAGGGTGACGGTGAGGGGGCCGCACGGGCGGCCATCAAACTCGGCGAGCCCGGGCCCAATTTCGACGAGACCGGCTTCGTGGCTTCGGTCACGGAGCTCGTGGATCGTCAGCAGGGGGTGGTGGCAAAGGACATCGAGCTGGGCAAGGTGGTCCTGGGGGTGACCCGCACCGCAAGCGAGCACGGGGTGCGGATCCCCGGCGA
>SLBA01000176.1 GCA_007126575.1 Gemmatimonadota bacterium
GAGTGGGTCGACGAGGCGAAGGCTCCCGAGCGGATGGGCGTTCCCCCCAAGCAGGTGGTCGACTACCTGGCTGTCGTCTTCGACGCCGGGATGAGTGAGCGCGAGGAGCTCTACCCCGAGTACAAGGCCACCCGCGAGAAGATGCCCGAGGAGCTCGAGGCCTCTCTCCCCCGGATCCGCGAGCTGGTCGCGGGCTTCAACGACCGCGTGGTCGAGCTCGAGGGGTACGAGGCCGACGATGTCATCGGGACGCTCGCGCGAAAGGCGGTCGAGGAGGGTCTCGAGGCCGTTATCGTCTCCGGCGACAAGGACTTCTACCAGCTCATCGGACCTGGGGTCTCGCTCCTCAACCCGGGCCGTGGAGGACCCGCAGGGGTTGCCGAGGAGTGGGTCGACGAGGCGAAGGCTCCCGAGCGGATGGGCGTTCCCCCCAAGCAGGTGGTCGACTACCTGGCGCTGATCGGGGACTCCTCGGACAACGTTCCCGGTGCGCCCGGGATCGGCCCCAAGACGGCGGTCAAGCTGCTGGGTGAGTACGGTTCGCTCGACGCCCTTCTCGAGGCGGCCGACGAGATCTCGGGCAAGCGGGCCCGCACGGCCCTTACCGAGCACGCGGAGCAGATTCGACTCTCCCGCCGTCTCGTGACGATCCAGCGGGATCTCGATGTGGAGCTGGACCTCGAGGCCTTCAAGGTCCAGGAGCCCGATCGGCCGCGCCTGAGAGAGCTCTTCCTGGAGCTGGGGTTCCGTTCGCTCATCGAGCGGTTCTCGGACGGGATGGAGGGACCCGAGGCGCCCGACGGGGGCGAGGTCGACTACCGGGCGGTGACCGACCCATCCGAGATCTCCGGTCTTGTCGACACGATCCGGGCGGCCGGGATCGTTGCGGTCGACACCGAGACGACGTCGATCGAGCCGATGCGGGCCGACTTGGTCGGGATCTCGCTTTCATGGGAGGTGGGCACGGGGGTGTATCTCCCCTTCGCCCACGAGGTGCCCGAGGGAGACCTCCTCGACCAGCAGCCGGCGGGACCACCCCCCAACCTGCCCGGACTCGCGCACGAGGCCCTGGAGCCTCTGGTGAGGCTTCTGGAGGATCCCGACGTCCCAAAGGTCGGCCAGAACCTGAAATACGACCTGCTCGTGCTCCGCCGTGCCGGGGTCGAGCTCAGGGGGGTGGCCTTCGACACGATGGTGGCCTCGTACGTGCTGGATCCGGGTCGCCGGACGCACGGCCTCGACGCCCTGAGCACCGACCTGCTCGGGTACGCTCCCATCGCCTACTCCGACGTGGTCGGAAAGGGACGCAAGGAGATCTCCTTCGCGCGGGTTCCCCTCGACCAGGCGGTGCCCTACGCATGCGAGGACGCCGACCTGACCCTTCGGCTGCGGGAGCGATTTCTGCCGGAGCTGAAGGAACATCGACTCGAGCGCCTCTTCCGTGAGCTCGAGATGCCCCTGGTGTCGGTGCTCGCCCGGATGGAGTGGGAGGGGGTACGGATCGACGCCGCCTTCTTCCGCGAGATGAGCGAGCGGCTGAGCCGGGAGCTGCATGCGATCCAGGAGGAGATATGGAAGGAGGCCGGCGAGGAGTTCAACATCAACTCCAACCCCCAGCTGCGCGAGATTCTCTTCGAGAAGCTCGAGCTCCCGGTGATCAAGCGTACCAAGACGGGCCCCTCGACCGACGCCTCGGTCCTCGAGGAGCTGGCCGAACAGGGGCATCGCATTCCGACCCAGCTGCTCGAGTACCGCCAGCTCGAGAAGCTCCGCTCCACCTACGTCGACTCCCTGCCGAAGCTCGTGCACCCTTCTACGGGCCGGATCCACGCCTCCTTCAACCAGACGGTGGCGGCCACGGGGCGCCTCTCCTCGTCCGACCCCAACCTCCAGAACATCCCCATCCGCACCGACCTCGGGCGCCAGATCCGCAAGGGCTTCGTGCCCGGCCCCGGCAACCGGTTCCTCACCGCCGATTACTCCCAGATCGAACTGCGAATCCTGGCGCACTTCTCGAACGACGAGGCCTTCGTCACCGCCTTTCGGGAGGGGCGCGACGTCCACCGCCAGACGGCGTCGGTGATCTTCGAGGTGCCGCTCGACGAGGTGACGTCGGAGCAGCGGGCGCGAGCCAAGACGATCAACTTCGGCACGCTGTACGGCCAGGGTGCCTTTTCCCTGGGCCGCCAGCTGGGGATCCCCCGCGAAGAGGCGCAGGATTTCATCGACGCATACTTCGAGCGCTTCGCCGGGGTGCGACGCTTTCTCGACGAGCAGGTGGAGATGGCGCGGGAACGGGGCTACGTGGAGACCCTCTCGGGCCGCCGGCGCTACGTGCCCGAGCTCGAGTCGCGAAACTACAATGTGCGCCAGTTCGGCGAGAGGGTCGCGCAGAACACGCCCATCCAGGGAACCGCCGCCGACCTCATCAAGGAGGCCATGCTCCGGATCGCGGCGGGACTCGACGACCGGCTGCCGACGGCCCGCATGCTGATCCAGGTCCACGACGAACTCGTCTTCGAAGTCTCGGAGGCCGAACTCGAGGCACTCGAGTCCTTCGTCGTCACGACGATGGAGGGCGCCATGGAGCTCGAGGTGCCGCTGCGCGTCGATGTCGGTGTCGGAGAGACCTGGTTCGACTGCAAGTAGACGCTGGGAGGGCTTCGTTTCCGGGAGTCCGATCGGCACGCAGACGAAAGTCCCGGTCCGCCATGGGTGCGCCCGGGGCCATCCCCGAGACTTCCTTCGTACAGGATGGGTCGCTCGCCCCTCCGAACCCGTTCGGTTCCGGGTCGGGCGGGAGGGCGGCCCCTGACCATCCCCCAACGAAGGAGGGTACGATGAGCCGTTCCGTGAACAAGATCATTCTCGTGGGCCACGTGGGTCGGGATCCTGAGGTTCGAAAGACCCAGAGTGGCACCCGGGTCGCGAATCTCTCACTCGCGACCAACTACCGATCCGGCGCGGGGACCGAAGAGATGGAGGAGAAGACCGACTGGCACCGGATCGTGCTCTGGAACCGACTCGCCCTCTTCGCCCAGGAGTACGTGACGAAGGGAGACCGGGTCTATATCGAGGGGCGGCTCGGGTACGACGAGTACGAGCGGGACGGTGTCACGATCCCGACGGCCGAGGTACATGTGCGCGAGCTGGTCCTGCTCTCTCCCCGGAGAACCGAGGTGAACGGCGAGGCGACGAGCGAGGCGGCCTGAGACAGCGCCCTCCCCTCTCCCCTGAAGCGTCGGAGGGCGGGAGGGTGCGGACCTCGCGACCTTCGGGTCAGTTGGCGGTCCAGAAGGCCGAGAGGGAGTCTCCGTGTGGGCTGTCGCGGAGCTTCTCGAAGGCGCGGTTCCGGATCTGACGGATCCGCTCCCGGGTGACGCCCAGGAGGGTGCCGATCTCTTCGAGGGTCCGCTCTTCCCCGTCGTCGAGGCCGTAGTACAGGTAGAGGATCTTCCGCTCACGCTCGGTCAGGTAGTTCTCGAACATTGTCTCGAGGAAGTCCCGGCGGGCCGCTGCCTCGACGTCCTCCTCGATGTCGTCGGACTCCATCCCGGCGAAGCGTTCGCCAAAGGATGCGCTGTCCCGGTCCCCTCGATCGATCGGGGCATCCAGCGAAAGCTCGCTCGCGGCGACCCGGCGGAGTGCCCGGACCGTGTCGACCGGCTCGTCCATCTCCTCGGCGATCTCCTGCACCGTGGGAGACCGACCGAGCGACTGTGTGAGCGCCGTGTCGGTCCGTGCCAGGCGGGCGAGGTTGGAATTCTGGTTCAGGGGGATCCGCACGGATCGGGTCTGCTCGGCCAGCGCCTGCAGGACCGTCTGGCGAATCCACCACACGGCGTAGGAGATGAACTTCACGCCCTTGTCGGGATCGAACTTCTTGACCGCCTTGAGGAGTCCTTCGTTTCCGATGCACACGAGTTCGGCCAGCCCGAGGCCCCGACCCTGGTACTTCTTCACGTACGAGATCACGAACCGGAGGTTCGCGGTCACGAGTCGCTCCGCCGCTTCCTTGTCCCCCGCACGAGCCCTGCGGGCCAGGGCCCGCTCTTCCTCGGGGTCCTGGATTAGGGGATATTTTTCAACATCTTGCAGATACTGATCGAAGGAATCCAGACCGCGAGAGGACGAGAACATTCGTTCCGAAGAACCTCGCTGGAGGGTGGGAAGAGAACCCGGGGAACCGGGTTGAGCACTGCGTATCTGTTCTCAGGCCGAAAGAATGGTCGGGACTGAGGTTGAACGGAAGATCTGTGACTGTATCGTGAGGAAACGGTCCCAAAAGCTATACACAGCCATGGGTCGAGTCAAAGGTGGACCCCGTTTTCTCCGGACGGTTCCCGCGGGACGTGGTCCTCGGATTTCACTCCCTTGAGCGGCGCGCTCGAGGGGCCGTCCTCACCCATGTCGGCGGTGGTGTGCGGGGTGGGCTCCTCGAAGGAGTCGTCGGTGGGGTCGGGAGCGTTTCGGGGGAGCAGGAGGACATGGGGATCCCCCTCGAGCGTCATCGGGATGCGAACGCCCCAGCTGAGCGATTCCTTCTCGCCCGGGCCCCGGGATGCCGGGCCGAGCTCGACTTCCCACGTGCGAAGGGGCGACCGGTAGAAGAAGGCGGGACCGTCCGGTCCGGTCACGAACCACCCGTCCTGAAAGGTCCCACGACCGACGCTGGCACTCCAGCCCGCGGGGGTACCGCGCAGCAGGCGCTTCCCGCCGTCGGACGGGGGCCGTGGGATCCAGTCGGGAACCGCACGACCCGTCCTCCATCCGAAATCGCCCGCGAGGTGGCGGGCGACCCCGCTGCCCAGAACGGTGGCGAACCGGCACGCTCGCAGGCGAGGCTTCAGACGAAGCATCGCGAGTAGCCAGAGAACCAGCGCCGGGATCACGAAGAGCCCGGGGCCGGTCCATGCACCCAGGACCAGCAGGACTGCGAGCGCGGCTCCCGCGCCCTCCTCGCGGGACAGGGGTCCCCGACGAGGCCGCCCAGCGTCCTCGTCGGTCCCGTCCGACCCCCATGCATTCAGGAGCTCCCCTCCCAACCGCAGCCCCTGCGTGGAGCCCGCCAGGACGACCGCGATCAGGACGGCGCCGACATGGCTCCATCCGCTCCGACCGGGGTCCAGCGCCAGAACCGGCAGGATCAACGCGGTCGGCAGGACCGAGAGGGCGAGCACCCCGCGCCAGAGCTGACGGACCCCCGGGGCGGCTCTCACCAGGAGCCCCGTCAGCAGGAGCAGGGTTCCGAGCGCTGCCGGGGCGGAGGTGGCGAGAAGCCCGATCCCACCTGCGGGTGGGGCGAGCGGGAGGAGCACGGTCAGCGCCAGGGGCACGACGAGAAGGAGAGGAAGGCTGATTCCCGCGGCGAGCGACAGGAGGATCAGTACGGCCCAGTCGGCGGGGATCCAGGTCATGCTCAGCCCATCCAGTGGGTCGAGGGGGATGGCTCACCGGGGGTTCCGAGGGCCTTGTCGCTCCACGCCGATGGGGTGAAGAGCGCCCGGGGCGAGAGGCGATCACCGGTGATTCCCACGAGGGTATCCGCGCCGGCCGCACGTCGGCTCAGGATCGTCACACCGAATCGGCGAAGGAGGGGGGAATCGAGCCCCCGGTCCAGAATCTTCTGAATCCTCCGGCCCGGAGTGAAGGCACGCCGGATCGATCGGTCGTACTGCTGCATCATCGCGGCCAGGGTGTCCGGGGCATCCAGCCCCCGGCGAAGCAGGGGAGCGGCGAGTTCGGCGCTGCGGAGGGCCCGATAGATCCCCTGCCCGGTCAGGGGGTCGTAGTATCCGGCTGCGTCACCGACCAGCAGCACCCGTCCCCGGGCGGCCCAGCGGACCGGAGAATCGAAGGGGCCGCTGGCGCGGGGCGGGCCGAGAGGATCGAATCGATCCGCATCGTCGGGGAGCAGGGCATGCAGCGCTTCCCGCCCGAGCCCCTCCGGGTCGGCGCGCAGCCGATCCGCGTAGCGGCGGGGGTCCACCACCACGGTATGACTCCAGATCGACCGACCCGGTACGGAGCCTTCGTCCGCATGGGGGGCCGAGCGCGCGACCGGAGCGAGCCCTGAGGTGAATGGGCCGCCGAGAAGGAGGTGGCCGAGGGGTTCGGTCGGAGGCGGCCCTTCGAGGTGCCAGGAGAGCGATGCCTTGATTCGCCGTGCGGGCCGGGACCGCGCTCCAGCCGAGCGCGCCACCACCGACCGGAGCCCGTCGGCCCCGACCACGATGCGGGGTTGCATCTCCCATACCCGGTCGGAGCCCACCTCCCGGCCTCGCACGAGGGGGATGCCCCTGCCGAGTTCCAGCCCCTGAAGGTGGAAACCCTCGAGGACCCTGACCCCGCTGGCGCGGGCCCGGTCGAGGAGGGCGTGGTCAAAGGCTCCCCTCCGGATTCCGAGCGCGTGGCCCACCCCAGAGCCGAAGTGTCCCACGGCGCTCGGGCCTTCGGGGGTCCCGAGTCGCCAGCCCCGCAGTTCGACCGGGCGGGTAGCGAGAACGGTCTCGAGCAGACCGAGGCGCTCGAGGGTCGCCACTCCCCCGGGATTCAGACACTCCCCGCAGGCTTTCTCCCGTGGGAAGCGGGCCCGGTCCACCAGGGTGACTCGGAGTCCGCCGGCGCCGAGCAGGCCGGCCAGGGTGCTCCCGGCCGGCCCCCCTCCCACCACCAGCACGTCGGGCTCTCCGGTCGCGGGCGTCAAGACGGGACTCCATCGAGGAGGAGCCGGAAGGGAAAGTGCCTGCGGATCTGCACGCTTTCGAAGCCACCGGCGTCGGCCAGAGTCGCGAGCTCGGCGCGGGTGTGGGAGCGCAGAACCGAGAGTGGACCGTCGATCCGGGTGACGGGGTCGGCTCGCCAGAGGGTGGAGCCAAGGAGCCGGGCGCCGGCATAGTGAAGCGGATGGCGTTCGAGATCGCTCACCAGCACCCGCCGCCTCGCGACGCGCGAGAGCTCCCGGAGAAACCCCCGGGCCTCTTCGTCGGAGAGGTGATGAAGGGTGAGCGAGGAGATGATCACATCGATGCTCGAGTCGTCGAAGGGGAGGGCGAGCGCGGTTCCCTGCAGGAGTCGGCCCCTCGTCCCGGCCCCGGGGGACGCACGACCCTCGCGGTCGCGGGAAGGGGGGCTTCTCTCACCCGCCTGCCGCGCCAACTTCAGGACCCGGTGGTTCAGGTCCAGCCCGGCCCACTCCAGCGTGTGCCCTCGACGAGACAGCGCGTCGGCCAGCGATCGAGGCAGTGATGCGTTTCCCGTCCCCACGTCCAGAAGGGTGACGGGTCTGCCGAGGGAACGGGCCACCGAGACCAGGGGGCCGACGAGACCTCGCCGGCCGCCCAGGTGGCGGTTCACCGCAGCCATCGCGTCGAGCGAGCGCTCGAGGTCCTCGGACGACACGCCCTCTCCATCCAGGATCTCCGGTTCGGAGGATCGGCCGGGGAGCCGCAACCGGACCGGAGGGAGAGTGGGACGTTCCCGGGTCGCCATCAGCGCCTGCCCTCCCGACCCACGCCCGGAAACTCCGACATGACCCCGCTTCGGCGGGTCCGCTCGAGTTCGCTGCTCCGAAATTCGCCGAGGATCCCGAGCCACTCCCGGGCGTGGATTCGGAAGACCGGCTCCCGGGGGGCGTCGCGGCCCAGGGGCATCGCCAGATCCGCGCGAATCACGGCCGAGCTTCCGGCCGGAAACCCGATCCGGAGCCCGGCTCCGACCGAACCCTGCCAGCCTGAATCCCTGCCGAACGGGACATCCGCCGCATACATTCTGCCCACATCTCCAAAGAGGGTGACGCCCAGATCCATCAGCTCCGGGAAGGGGCCGGGGAGGAGAATCCGGTCCTCGATCGATACCAGGAACCTCCGACCCCCGGGCCAGGCGTCCTCGCGGTGCCCGCGGAGTCCGTCCGGTCCTCCCAATGTAAACTGAAATGGCCCTTCGACTCTCCAGCCGGCCTGCAGGGCCGCCCGCATGACGAGAGTCTGGGGGAGCCCCACCTCGATAGGACGGTAGAGAAAGGTATGCAGTTCGGCGAGGACATCGCGACTCCCACCCCCGGAGTCCTGCAGCTGGCGCCCCTCGACCGAAGCGTACAGCTGGCCGACCGCCTGGCTCCCCGCGAACCCACCGAAGAGATCCAGTCGCCCGAACAGGTCGCCCGGTTGATTCAGACTCTGGCCGAGGGTAACAACGACCTCGCGGCCGGTGGGAACGTCCTGAAGCCCCCGGAGGGCATCCAGCCCCCGTCGCTGAGCGAACTCGATCCTGCGAACTCCCGCCATCACGTTGACCCGGACCGTTCTGCGGTCGGTGAGCTGTCCGGAAAGGGAAGTGGAGTGCTCGGGGGAAACGTCGAACTGTGTACCGAAATCCCGGCCGACGATTCCTCCCGCACTGCCGACCGGATCGGTTCGGACCCATTCCGTCGACAGCCCGGTCCCCAGCATCAGGAGGTGGCCGGGAACCCCGAAGCGGCGAGCGACGGTGGCCTCGGCGTACCCCTCGGTCACGGGAAGCACGATGTGCGAGAACTCCCCGTCGTCCGGCACCACCCAGTTGTAGAGGTCCGTGCGGGTCGAGATCCGTTGTCGGAAGGCGTGTGTCCCCACCTCTCCGAGGAACGGGTGTTCGAACATCTGGGTGCCCGATGACCCGACCCTCGTGCGGGATCCCGACAGCTCCAGGTCCCACCCGCTGCGCCCGAGCCGGGGAATCTCCAGCCGCGCTCCGGTCGCCTTATGTTCCATCCGCTCCCGATGGAAGACGCCGACGGCGGCCCCCCGCCCCAGGAAGTTCTCTTCGACGAGCGAGGCGCCGTCGAAGAGGAGCCCCTCCTCGAAGCGAATGCCGATCGAAAGCTTCGTGGTCCACTCGTCTCGGGTGTCGACCAGGACGTGCCGCGTCCCGTCCGGTTGCGGAACCGAGAAGACGTCCGCCGAAGCGATGAACCGGAAGCGACGGAGAATCCGAGCGGACTCCTGCAGCATCAGGGGGTTGTAGCAGTCCCCCTCGGAGAAGAGCAGTTCGCGGGCGATGAAGGACTCCCGAGTGCGAACATGGATCCGGTTCGCCGCTCGATAGGCCCAGCGAAGCCGCCCGTCTTCGGGGATCGAGGCAGGGTCGAAGATCGAGTGATTGTCGATGAAGATCTCCGAGATCCGACCCTCGGGACAGGGCCCGGCGATCTCGGCATCGTCGGGTGGGGTCTGGGCCCCGGCCGACGATGCCGACACCAGTGCGAGGCCCAGAAGGAGCAGGGCGACGCACGGCATCTTCGATGTGGAGCCTGGTTCGGTCGGCGGATTCGGACGCATGGAAAGGATCGGTACCCCGGCTCCGACCGGGGCGGTCCCGCCCCTCGTGGGGCGAAGGGACGATTTGACACCCTCGTGACTCTGGAATACCGTTCCCATTCCGGAATTTCAGAACTGGAGCGCCGAGGATCGTCGCCCCCCGGTGCGGGCGACCCTGTCGCTCGCGCACCGGCTCCCCCAGAGTGAGCAGAGGACGCATGAATCGTCGCCGCCAGGCGGCCCTGGACTACCATTCCGAAGGTCGTCCGGGGAAGATCGAAGTGATTCCCACAAAGCCCGTCGCGACGCAGAGTGAACTCTCGCTTGCCTACTCCCCGGGCGTGGCGGAACCCTGTCTCGAGATCGAGAAGAATCCGGACGAAGCGTTCCGGTACACCGCTCGTGCGAACCTCGTCGCGGTGGTCTCGAACGGAACGGCCGTCCTGGGGCTGGGGAACATCGGGGCCCTCGCCTCGAAGCCGGTGATGGAGGGCAAGGGCGTCCTCTTCAAGCGGTTCGCCGGGATCGACGTCTTCGACATCGAGGTCGACACCGAGGATCCGGAGGAGCTGATCCGCTTCTGCGAACTTCTCGAACCGACGGTCGGTGGGATCAACCTCGAGGACATCCGCGCGCCGGACTGTTTCATCGTCGAGGAGCGCCTGAAGGCGTCGCTCGACATTCCGGTCTTCCACGATGACCAGCATGGCACCGCGATCATCGCGGGAGCGGGCCTCATCAACGCACTCGAGCTGGTCGGCAAGTCGGTCGATGAGATCCGGGTGGTCTTCACGGGGGCCGGTGCGTCCGCCCTTTCGACGGCCGAGCACTTCACCCGGCTCGGGGTGCCGCGCGAGAACATCTTCCAGGTGGATTCCACCGGGGTCATCCACAGCGGGCGGACCGAGGGCATGAACGAGTACAAGGCCCGGTTCGCGCACGATACCGACTATCGGACCCTCTCGGATGTGCTCTCCGGAGCCGACGTCTTCGTGGGTCTGTCGGTGAAGGGGGCGGTCACGGCGGAGCAGATCGCGAGCATGGCGGACCGCCCGATCGTCTTCGCACTCGCGAACCCCGATCCCGAGATCCTCCCCGAAGAGATCCTGGAGGTGCGCTCGGACGCCATCATCGCGACCGGGCGGTCGGATTATCCGAACCAGGTCAACAACGTCCTCGGGTTCCCCTTTCTCTTCCGGGGCGCCCTCGATGTGCGAGCCCGCGAGATCAACCACGAGATGATGCTCGCCGCGACGCGGGCCCTGGCCGGCCTGGCGCGGGCCGAGGTGCCCGAGGCGGTCGCCAGTGCCTATTCGGGCGAGGAATTCCAGTTCGGACCGGAATACATCATTCCGAAACCCTTCGATCCGAGGGTTCTCTTCTACGTGGCCCCGGCGGTGGCCCGGGCGGCGATGAGTTCGGGCGTGGCTCGGACCACGGTCGAGCTCGATGCCTATCGGGACCGGCTGATGGCATCCCTCGGACCGGGCCGGGAAGTCATGCGCTTCCTGACCAGCCGGGCGCGGCGCAACCCGCCGCGCGTGGTGCTCACCGACGGGCAGAGTGAAAAGGTGATCCGGGCTGCGGCCCAGATCGTCGAAGAGGGAGTGGCGCGTCCGGTTCTCCTGGGAAAGCCGCACAAGATCAACCCCAGGGCCGAGGCGCTCGGTGTGGACCTGACGGGGGTCGAGATCGTGCATCCGACCCTCGAGGACGAGAAGCGATACTCCTACGCCGACGAGCTCTTCGAACTCCGACGCCGCAAGGGCCTCACCCTGGCCGAGGCTCGATCGAATCTGTACAAGACGATCTACTACGGCTCGATGATGGTGCGCAGGGGAGATGCCGCCGCACTGGTGGCCGGGGTGGAGTCGAACTATCCGGAGGTGCTCCGCCCGGCACTCGAGGTCGTGGGCACGGCCGACGGCGTGTCCAGGGTCGCCGGCCTCTACATGGTCGCGCTTCGCGATCGCGATCCCCTCTTCTTCGCCGACACGACGGTGAACATCGACCCCACCGCCGAGACCCTCGCCGAGGTGGCGATCCTCTCCGCGCGGTTCGTCCGCGACCTGGGGATCTCTCCGCGAATCGCGATGCTCTCCTTCTCGAACTTCGGCTCGGCCCGCCACGCGGCGTCGCTCAAGGTGCGGGCGGCGGTCGAGCGGGTGAAACAGCGGTCGCCCGAACTCGAGGTCGATGGCGAGATGCAGGCCGACACCGCCGTGAACCAGTCGATCCTCCAGGGGACCTACCCGTTCAGCGACCTCAAGAAGGCCGCCAACGTCCTGGTATTTCCGAACCTCGCGGCAGCGAATGTCTCGTACAAGCTGCTCACCCAGCTGGGGGGAGCCGAGGGAATCGGTCCGGTCCTTCTCGGGATGGCGGAGCCGGTGCACGTGCTCCAGCGAGGCAGTACGGTTCAGGACGTCGTGAACCTCGTGACGGTCGCCTCGGTAGACGCACAGCGCCGCTCGCCCCAAACTTAAGGGTCTGTCCCCGGACCTCGGACGATCTCGAGACCGGGGACCCGGAACCCGTCGAGTGGGGTTCCTGCATCACTTCCTACAACGTCCCCAGAAAGGACCTGGCGCAATGTCGACACAGGTAAAGGATATTCCGGCCACCACGATGATCGGGGTGGAGAACCGTCACGGACTCGACCAGCACGGGCTCACGCCCTCCGGTCCGGTCCACTGGAATCTGTCACCGGCACAGCTCTACGAGCAGGCTCTCGCCCGCGGCGAGGGGCGCCTGGCGCACATGGGGGGGTTCACCGCCGTGACCGCCCCGCACACCGGACGCTCGCCGAACGACAAGTACACGGTCCGGGAGCCCACCACCGCCGACACGGTCGACTGGGGCCCCGTGAACGTGCCGATGGACCCGGCGCACTTCGAGCAGCTGCGCAGCGAGGTGATCGAACACCTGAACCCGAAGGAGCTCTACGTTCGTGACGCACGGGCCGGAGAAGACCCGGCGGCGGGATTGAACGTGCGCGTGGTGACCCCGAGCGCGTGGCACAGCCTCTTCGCCTACAACATGTTCCTGCGGCCCGACGACGCGACACTGGCCGAGCAGAGCCCGGAGTTCACGGTCCTGCATGCCCCGGAGTTCAAGGCGGACCCCGAACGTCACGGGACCCGTTCATCCACCTTCGTGGTGGTGAATTTCGCCGAGCGTCAGGTGCTGGTCGGAGGCACGCGATACGCGGGTGAGATCAAGAAGTCGATCTTCTCGGTCCTCAACTACATGCTTCCCGCGCAGGACATCCTCCCGATGCACTGCTCCGCGAATGTCGGCGACGAGGGCGATGTGGCCCTCTTCTTCGGGCTCTCGGGGACCGGAAAGACCACGCTGTCGGCGGATCCGGACCGGGGCCTGATCGGCGATGACGAGCACGGATGGGGGCCCGATGGAATCTTCAACTTCGAGGGTGGATGCTACGCCAAGGCGATCCGCCTTTCTCCCGAGGGCGAGCCCGAGATCTACCAGGCGACCCAGATGTTCGGAACGATCCTCGAAAACGTGATCCTTCACCCGTCGAACCGGACCATCGATTTCGACGATGCCGAGATCACCGAGAACACCCGCGCGTCCTACCCGATCCACTACATCCCGAATGCGGTGCTCCCGGGCCGCGGCACGCATCCGCGTACGGTGATCTTCCTGACCTGTGATGCCTTCGGGGTCCTGCCTCCCCTCTCGAAGCTGACGCCCGAGCAGGCCATGTACCACTTCCTGTCGGGGTACACGGCGAAGGTGGCCGGGACCGAGCGGGGGATCACCGAGCCCAAGGCCGCATTCTCGGCCTGCTTCGGAGCCCCCTTCCTTCCGCGTCACCCCGGTGAGTACGCCCGCATGCTGGGAGATCGCCTTCGGGAACACGAAGCCGACGTCTGGCTCGTCAACACCGGGTGGTCGGGCGGGGGCCACGGCGTGGGCTCGCGAATCAAGCTGGCGCACACGCGAACCATGGTTCGTGCCGCGCTCTCGGGTCGTCTGGACTCGGTCGCCACGCACGAGGACCCGTTCTTCGGGCTTCACATCCCCGAAGCCGTCCCGGGCGTGCCCGATGCGATCCTGACGCCCCGAAACACCTGGTCCAGTGATCTTGCGTACGATCAGGCCGCCACGAGACTCGCCGGGATGTTCCGCGAGAACTTCGAGAAGTATGCGAGCGAACTCCCCGAAGCGGTGCGCGCCGCGGGCCCGAAGTAGACCCGCAGTTCGTCTCGACTCATTCCGGTACGGGGAGGTCGTACCGGAGGCTGCGGACTCCGTCGGAGAGCTCCACCGTCAGGGACTCCCCGGCGGCCGACAGCTGCGCGCTGCCGCCCCGGGCAATCGTGAGGATCGCCCCGTCGCGATCCCTCACCACGGCGAGCGGTCGAGCGGCTGCATCCCATTCGAGTCGAATCCGGCCGTCGGGAAGAGTCCTCGCCTCGGGGGCGGGCGGATCGATTCTCCGCGCTGCCGGGGTGCGCGGATCGAGCGAGGATTCCATCGACCAGACCTCGGAGCCACGCCGCAGTTCGATACGGTGGAGCCGATCCCGGTCGGTGGGGCTCAGGGGGACGCGAAAGGCGAAGTGACGCTCCGATGGGTCGGGAGCGTGGTCGACCGGCACGCCCTCGAAGCTCAGATCGAAGAGAGGCTCCGAGTCGACGGAGAGCCCCACCACCCGAAGGGAACCCGCCCGATCGGGCAGGGACGGAGGCCCATGGGAAGCGAATGCCGGCTCCAGGTGGAGCCGCTGGTCACTTGCCCGTCCCCAGACCATGATTCCGTCCTGCGGGGCCGCCGCCATCATGATGGCCGGGGGGCGAAGCTGCTCGATCCACTCGAGGAGCGCGCCGAAGGTGTAGTCGCTCGACCACTCCGGCCGGCAGTAGCTCATGATGTCCCGGTGGCTGACCGTCGAGCGAAGTTCTCTCGCTTCGATGTCCCACCCGGGCGAGCCGATCCGCGCCTCGGAGTGAGGGTAGTTCTGGTCCACCCCGGCGGGTCCCCCGCACGGCGCATGGCGTCTCCCCATGTTGTGGCCGAGTTCGTGGGCCGCAATGTATGCCCAGGTGTTCGGCCGGTCCCAGCCCACCGAGACCTTCTCCGGTCGTTCGGGGGCCGGTGGGATGAAGCCGATCCCGGCGATCCCGGTCGTGTACTCCACATGCACGACGCCGTAGTAGAACGCGTCCCTGTCTTCCTCGTCGATCCGGAGGGCCAGGAGTTCGTGCACCAGGTCGGACCAGCGATCGAAGTTGTTGATCAGCTCGACCTGGGTCTCGTACGGGGTGCGGATCCGCCAGGTGAGCTCCTCGAGGGGGAAGAGCCGACGGGTCAGGGACAGAAGGTCGTCGACATTGCTCTCGCTGACCTGACCGAGACGCCCGTTCGGCACCTGCAGGATCGGAATCACCACGACCTCGACTGGATCCACCTGACGCACCTGCACGGGTGCGATCCCACCGGATTCCGGGTACACGTAGCCGGTCTGCCCTGAACCGTCGAGCTCGCCGTCGGGGTCCAGGGTGGCCCGCACTCCCAGACCCGGCTGAATCATCGAACCAGGAAGCTCCACGTTCCAGCTCCGGTCGAGCCGGTCCGGGTCCAGGATGGGAAGAATCCGGCTCGACTCGGCAGAGAGCCGGTACCGTTCGATCAGGGCGCCGTCGGAAAACAGCTCCACCTCGATGTCCGGCTCGAGCTCGAGGGAGTCGGGGGAGCTCACGAAGACGCGCAGCAGCCCGTCTCTTCCCGCCACGAGGTCGATGCTGCCCGAAAGGGTCTGCGAACCCTGGTTCACGTGCACGGCGTCGATCCGGAGCTGAGGTCCCGGAGCCGACGTCCCCGCGTTGGCAGTGAAGGTCGTGGTGATCGAGCCGGCCGTGGCCGTGAGCGTCTGCTCGCCGACGTCCGGGCCCATCGTCCACTCCGAGACCGCGGCGATCCCGGTCGAGTCCGTGACCACGGACTCCGGAGAGACGGTGCCCCCGCCCGAGGTGACCTCGAAGGTGACCTCGACGCCCTCGAGCGGGTTCTCGAGCCGGTCCTGGGCGCGGACCCGGGGCGGAAACACGACTCCTTCGGAGATCTGCGCGGTCTGGACCGGGGGGGTCTGCGGGGCCAGCGCATCGAGGGGGCCGACCACCGCCAGGGCGTCGTGGATCCGCGAGGGCAGGATGTCGGACCGGATTGCGATCCGGTTCAGCCCCGGGCGATCACCCAGGGTCCAGAGAACCGAGACCCAGCCGTCGGCGCCGGTACGTTGGACCGAGGCGGAGGGCTGTCCCGGAGCTCCTCCCTCGCCGGCAACTCCTCCCCCCGCGAGGGGCAGGAAGAGGATCGGCGCATTCCGGATCGGGTTGCCGTACCGGTCCGTGAAGCGGGCGGACACCGGGGTGGAGAGCGTGGTCCCGACCTCGGCTTCACCCAGGAAGGTGGATTCGTTGCCCGGGATCAGGCGCTCGAGGCGCCCCGGAGTCCCTTCGATCTCGACATCGTGGGAGCCCAGGCCCCGGGGCGAGAAGCGAAGGCGGTTCGTCCCGGCGATCGTGTCCAGCGTGAAGGCCGGCGCGACGACGCGCCCCTGGGGATCGGACACCGCCAGCGAGTCCTCCAGGGTACCGTCGCCCCCGACGACCTCGACCGGGACCCTCACCCCCGGAACCCGGTTGCCGTAGCGGTCCTCGAGAATGAACACCGGCCCGAGGTTGATGGTCGTGCCCACTTCGGCTCCGGGTGTCCCCTCCAGGAGTGGGACCAACCCTTCGGCCGGCGGAAAGAGCAGGGGACCCTCATCCGTGCACCCGAGCAGGGCGAGGCAGAAGAGGGCGAGGATGGCTCGTCGAAGCATCGGGCCGGGCGAGTGGGAGGAGCGGGAGCGCATGAGACCGCACGGTTTCAGAGTAGTCGGGCAGGCAGAGGGTGTCCAGAACGGTCCGTCCGGAACGAGGCCCCACCCCTCGGGGTTTGCGGACGGGACCGAGTTTCGATCACCCCGATCCGAAGAGATGGCGATGGCGCGGAAGCATTGGCTCATGAAGAGTGAAGAGGACGAGTATTCGATCGACCACCTCCAGTCCGACGGGACCACCCGCTGGGTGGGCGTGCGGAATTACGAGGCACGAAATCTGATGCGCGACGAGATGTCCCCCGGTGACCGGATCCTCTACTACCATTCGAACGCCAAGCCCTCCGGGGTGGCGGGAATCGCCGAGGTCGCTTCGGAGTCGTACCCCGATCCCACCCAGTTCGACCCGGACAGCCGCTACCATGACCCGAAGGCGTCGAAAGAGGAGCCGCGCTGGTTCCTGGTCGATGTCCGCTTCGTCGAGCGATTCCCACGGGTGGTGCCCCTGAGCGAGATCAAGGCCGACGAGGGCCTCTCCGAAATGGTTCTCGTGAAACGGATGCGACTCTCGGTTCAGCCCGTTCGCAAAGCCGAGTTCGAAAAGGTGCGGGAGATGGCCGAGCAGGGGGACTGACCGCTTCGCCCGGGGTCAACCCAGGTACGCCGCAGGGGGACATCCGCGCGCCAACTCCTCGGGCCGGCGACGAAACCAGCGGGCCACCAGGAACAGTTCCTCGCGGGCTTCCTCGTCGAGGGGAAGGGGGACCTCGTTCTCGGCTCGGTCCAGCGCGCCGGCGATCTGCGACCTCCGGAGCTCGTCCAACGAAGGTGGCGGGTTTCCGGGAAGCGAGGGGGCTTCGTCGAAGGTCAGCCGTACCCGCCCACCGATGATCAGATAGACTCGATGAGCGCGGGCCACCGGCGCGTCGTCGGAGTCCTGTCGGGGTAGATCGGGGCCCGTCGGAACCCGGTAGAGAAACCGGAGCGAGTCCAGGTATCGGCGGTGATCGACGAGGGTCTCCCTGAGCCGCTCGATCCCTTCCATCCGGTCGCGCCAGAGCGCGGCCACCTCGAAGGCCCGGTCCGAGGATGCGCGTTCGATCCTGCGCCGTGCCCGCTGGACCGGCTCGTCGGTCTCTCCGCGGAGGAAGGCCTCTGCCTCCTCTACTCCCTGCAGGTACGCCTTCCGGGAGACCAGTGCCGCGCAGGGCGCCGGACAGCTCCCCAGCTCGGCCCGTGCGCACCGCGGCGTACGGGGCGGAGCCAGAAGGTCGAGCTGGTCGGAGTAGTGCATCGGTGTACGGGCCGGGCAGTCGCGGACTCCCAGGAGGTGGGCGAGGTCCCGCACGGTGCGAGGCAGAGCGCGGGTCGCCGGAAAGGGACCGAAGTATCGGGCCCCGTCGGCGATCGGCCGCCGGGTTGCCAGGAGTCGTGGGGCGATCTCGCGGGTGAGCTTGATCCAGGCGAAGCGCCGGTCCCGGCGGTGGTGGACGTTGAATCGGGGGCGAAAGGCCCGAATCAGGCGAAACTCCCTGAGGAGCGCCTCGAACTCCGTGGGCACGTACTCCCATTCCAGCTGCCGGGCCACCCGGAGGATCTCGAGCGGTTTTCCCTTTCGCGCCCGGAAGTACGAGAGGAGCCGGGAGCGGACCCGGACCGATTTGCCAATGTAGAGGAGTTCTCCGCGAGGCCCGATGAAGCGGTAGATCCCCGGACGGTTCTCGGCCCCTGCGCGAACCTGTTCCCGGAGCTCGGGAGCGGGGTCGGGCCGTGGCGGCGCTGGTGCGGTGGGCTCGGCGAAGTCGGGCATCGGAGGAAGGGGCGCATGTTCGCTTTTTGTTCGGTATGGATTCTACCGCGCCTCCTCGCCGGCGGCAAGGCGACCGACCGGCTCGCGATCCGGCCTTCCCGGGCGAGGGCCGCTCCTCGCATTGCCCCGCCCCGCGCACCCGGATAGACTCGGAGCATGGATGAAGCCCAGCGAACCCGAATCGTGCGAGACCCCCTCTGGAATACGATCCGGGTCGACCCGATCGCGCTCAGGATCCTCGACACCGAGGCCTTCCAGCGACTCCGCTACATCCGGCAGCTCGGATTCGCCCACCTGGTCTATCCCGGTGCCACCCATACCCGGTTCGACCACGCCCTGGGGGTCTATCATCTGACCGGCGTGGCCATCCGGCTCCTCGACGATCGGGGTGCGCTGCCTGCCGGGGCCCGGAAGGGAGTCGACCTTCTGCCCTACGCCGCCCTTCTGCACGACATCGGCCACTACGCCTTTTCACATGCCCTCGAAGAGCTCGAGGCCGACCGACTTCCCGGCGACCATGAGGCCGTGAGCGCCCGATTTTTCGAGTCACCCGAGCTCGCTGCGGCCCTGGAGCCGCTGGGCCCCGGGGCCCCGGAGAAGATCTTTGCCCTGATCAAGGGAGAGTCCGGGCATCCGCTGCGGGGGCTCGTGAGCGGGAGTCTGGATCTCGACAAGATGGAGTATCTTCGCCGGGATGCCCGGTTCTGCGGCGTCCCCTACGGCGAGGTGGACGTGGATCGGCTCCTGCAGGGCCTGGTGCTGCTCGAGGATCCGCAGAGTGGGGCGATGGAGGTCGGGATCCACGAGAAGGCGGTGAGTGCCCTCGAGTCGCTTCTGTTCGCCAAGTATCAGATGTTCCGAAACGTCTACTGGCACCACGCGGTGCGAGCGGCGACCGCCCTCTACAAGCGGATCGTGAGCGAGGCGGTGCAACTCGGGCTTCTGGACTCCGCCGAACTGGTGGGACCCACCGACGAGCAGCTCCTGTACGAGATCCGGCGGCGCGCAGAGGCCTTCGACCACCCCGTGGCCGACCGGATCGCCTCGCGCTGGATTCCGGCGCTTCGGAACCGACGCCTGCCCAAGCGGGCATGCGAGCTCACCTCGGAGACGCTCTCGGGGTTCGACCTTCCCTCCTGGGCCGGCCGGGACTCGGTGGAACGACGGACCGTCGAGGACGCCCTGGCCCGGGAGCTCGGACTCGAGTCGGGTGAGGTGTTCCTCGACTACCCGGGGAAATCCAGGATGCTGCGACTGGACCTCCTCGTTCGTCGCCGTCACGGAGCGGTCGAGCGGATCACCGACCGGGGCCTTCCGGGGCTGATCGACCTGCCCCGACTGGCCGAGGAGCTCTATGCCACGACGCGGGTCATGCGCGTCTTCACGCTCGAGCGTCGAGAGCTTGGACCGGAACAGGTTCTGGAACGGATCGAAGCGGCGCGTTGATCAGGAACAAGCGAGCAAAGGGGGGTTAGGAAGAGCGCAGTCGTAACTGGAGGGTCACACCCCCGGGCTGGACATTGGAATCAGCCACCCATACCTTCAAGGGCTGCGGACCTTGCGAATGCCTTGCGGGGTACTCAATCGGCTCACAACACCCCGGCACACTACGTGGTCCGGTGGTGAAGAAATATGAGAAGTGCACGACGTCGGAGTCGTTCGAGGCAAACGCGCCTTCACTCCGCTGTCCAGGAAGAGGAATAGATCGAGATGGCCAGCACCGCCCAGAAGAAGGGCCGCCGAAAGAAGAAGAGTCGCTCCGGGAGTTCTCTCGGGGGATTCGATGCGAGCCTCGACGAGCAGTCTGCGCTCGATCAGTACCTGCGCGACGTCAGTCGGCACGAACTGATCACGCCGGACCGTGAGAAGGAGCTCGGGGCGCTGGCGCAGGCCGGCGACGAGGACGCCGTGCAGGAGCTCGCCCGGGCGAACCTGCGCTTCGTGATCAGCGTGGCGAAGAAGTACCAGAACCGCGGCGTCTCGCTCACCGACCTCATCCAGGAGGGCAACGTCGGCCTGGTCACCGCAGCTCGGAAGTTTGATCCCGAGCAGGGGGTCAAGTTCATCTCGTACGCCGTCTGGTGGATTCGTCAGGCGATCCTCGCCGCGCTTGCGAACCACGGTCGCTCGGTCCGGGTCCCGCTCAATCGCGCCTCCGACCTCGCCCGCATCTTCCGTGAGAAGGAGCGGCTCAAGCAGGAGCTCGGACGGGAGCCGAATCCCGAGGAGCTCTCTGCCGCCACCGATCTCACTCCGGAGTTGATCGAGTCCCTGCAGACGCTCAACGCGGCCGAGATCCGGCTGGACGCGCCGATCGGCGACAGCGAGGATTCGCAGCTCGTGGAGCGCTTCATCAACGAAGAGGCTGCCGAGCCCGAGCAGGACGTGGAATCGCGCCTCCTCACCGAGGCCGTCAAGGGGGCCCTCGAGACGCTGGAGCCGCGAGACGCCAAGGTGCTCAGGCTCTATTTCGGACTCGAGGGGGAGCGCGAGCATACCCTCGAAGAGATCGGCAACATGCTGGGGGTCACCCGGGAGCGGATCCGACAGCTCCGGGACCGCGCGCTGCGCCGTCTCCGTGAGGGGGGCAAGGGCGATGCACTGGAGTCTTTCGCCGCCTGATGGCGGACTCGACCGGATGACCGATTTCCAACTCGGCCCGGACCGGTGACGGCTCCAGAGGACACGGAAGCGCAGCGCCTACCGGGGGTCGTTCTAGAGACCGTGGGGGGGATCTATCAGGTCGGACTCGACGAGGGTTCGACGATCCAGGCATCGCTTCGGGGCCGACTGAAGCAGGAGTTCCGCCTTGGGGACCGGGTCGTGGCGGGGGACCGGGTCGAGGTGGAGCGCGGCGACGACGGCAGCCTCACGATCGAAGCGGTCCATCCACGCCGCACCCGCCTGGTGCGTGCCGGTCCGGGGGGGCGAAAGCCCAAGGTCGTGGCCGCCAACGTCGATCGTCTCGCCGCCGTGATGGCGGCAGATCACCCTGCGTTTCGTCCGGAGACCGCCGATCGCTTTCTGGTGCTCGGCGAGGTCTGCGGCCTCGAGCCCGTTCTGGTCATCAACAAGATGGACCTTCCGGGCGCCGATGCCCTCGGGCCCTCGCTCGAGGAACGGTACCGAGCGGCCGGCTACCCGATCCTCCTGGCATCGGTCGAGTCCGGGCGGGGGATCCCCGAGTTCCGCGACCTGCTCTCCCGCGGGATCACGATCCTCGCCGGGCCGTCGGGAGTGGGGAAGTCCTCGCTCCTCAACGCGATCGCGCCGGGGCTGAAGCTCCGGACGGGTGAAGTCAGCCGGCGGGAGGGACGGGGAAAGCACACCACCGTGAGTGCCCGCCTCCTGGAGCTGCCCGGCGGTGGATGGGTGGTTGATACGCCCGGCTTCTCCGAGGTGGAGTTCTGGAGCCTCGAGCCCATGGATCTGGCTCGCGCCTTCCCCGAGTTCAGGGACCTCGCACACGAGTGCCGGTTTCGAAGCTGCACGCACCTGCACGAACCGGATTGTGCGGTGCAGGAGGCTCTCGAAGTCGGAGCGGTCGACGCCTCCCGGTTCGCGAGCTACCGGCAGCTCAGCTCTTCGGCGTGACCCGGGGCGTTCCGGTCTCGGGATCCGCGCGCACACTCACCGGCCATCCGTAGACGCGCTCCAGCGTCTCTTCGACCAGGACCTCCTCGGCCGACCCTTCCGCCGCGACCTGTCCGCAGCTCATGAGCAGGAGCCGATCGGCGAACCGGGCGGCCAGGTTCAGGTGATGTGTGATCAGGAGCACCGTGATGCCCTCGTCCGCGGACCGTCGCAGGAGCCGCAGGATCTCCATTTCGTGCCGAATGTCGAGGCTGGCCGTTGGCTCGTCGAGGATCAGCGCCCTCGGCTCCTGAGCCAGCGCCCGGGCCACGCGCACCCGCTGGAACTCACCCCCCGAAAGGGTGCCGACCTCACGGTCGGCCAGCCGGATCGCATCGCAGCGCTCGAGTGCCGCGTCGATGGCGCGCCGGTCCTCGGTGCGCACGGGGCGCAGGGGACCGAGGTGGGGGTACCGCCCCATCGCGACCAGCTCTCGAACGGTGATCGGGAAGGCGACGGACTCCTGCTGCCCGACCGCGCCCACCTTCCGCGCCAGCTCCTTGCGGGTCCACTCCTCCAGACGGCGCCCGTCGATCGCGATCGACCCCGAGACGAGGGGGACGGTCCCGAGCACGGCCTTCATGAGCGTCGATTTCCCCGAGCCGTTGGGGCCCAGGACCGCGTACAGGGTGCCAGAGGGGACCTCCATCGAGACCCCGTCGAGCGCGGGGACCGACTGCCCGGGGTAGCGGGCGGTCACCGAGGAGGCCGAGAGCTTCATCCGCGAAGGCTCCGGCGAAGGAGGATCAGGAAGAAGGGGACACCGACGAAGGCGGTGATCACCCCGATCGGGATCTCGGTGGGCGAGAGGAGGGTGCGGGCCCCCAGGTCGGCGAGCACGAGAAAGCCGGCGCCGGCAATGAAGGAGAGGGGCAGGAGAGTGCGATGGTCCGGTCCCGTGAGGAGCCGGACGGTGTGGGGGACCACCAGGCCCACGAAGCCGATGACCCCTGAAAACGCCACTCCGGCAGCCGCGATGAGCGAGGCCACACCGTAGGCCACCCGCTTGGTCTGCTCCACCTCGGTCCCGAGGTAGGAGGCGGTCTCTTCGCCGATCGCCATGACGTTCAGGGAACGGGCGAGGGTGAGCAGGAGCAGGGCCGCCGGGAGCGTGTAGGCGGCAACGATCGCGACGGTGCGCCAGCTCGCACCGGAGAGGCTCCCCATCATCCAGAGGATCGCCTCGCGCATCGTCGGGGCGTCCGAGAGCGCAAGGATCAGCGCGATGCAGGCCGAGAAGAAGGCGCCCACGACCACGCCGGAAAGCAGGAGCACCCGCACGTCGAGCCGGCGATCGGCCGACGACGCCACGCCGAAGACGAGCGCGATCGCGACCAGCGCACCCCCGAAGGCGGCCGCGGGAAGGAGCCACGAGGTCACCGAGGCCAGCCCCAGCGCCAGAACGCCCACGGCCCCGGCGGCGGCCCCTCCCGAGATCCCCAGGATATAGGGCTCCGCGAGGGGGTTCCGGAGGAGGGCCTGGAAGACCGCTCCCGCCAGTGCCAGCCCTCCTCCGACCAGGATTCCCATCAGCATCCGGGGAACCCGCAGCTCCCACAGCACGTACCGATCCCACTCCGATCCTCCTCCCGAGAGCACCGCCAGGAACTCCGCGTTCGAGAAGGGAGAGCTTCCGAAGCGCACCGCCAGGATCGCCACCACGACGGTTCCGAGCCCCAGCAGCGCCCCGGGGAGGAGCACCCCCCGTCTCACCGGAAGGCCTCGGGGTGGAGGATCCGGGCGAGGCTCTCCGCCGACCGGCCGATATCGACCCCCGGGCTCTGGACCGACTCCGGCACCCGTCGGACGGAGAGTCGCTCGAGCGATCCGGGAATTCGTGCGCCCTCGGTCAGCAGGAGGAAGTCGGGCTCGCGCCGGATGATTTCCTCGACGCTCATGGGGGCATAGAGCGGGCCCTCGTCTCCGAACACGTTCTCGCCCCCCGCGATCGAGAGGAGTTCGTCGAGAAAGGTGCCGCTCGCCGCGACCCAGGGTGGGTCGCCCCCGAGCAGGAAGGCGACCCTCGGAGGCGGCAGCCCCTCGACCGACCGGCGCACCGCGTCGAGCTCCGCCATCAACTCGCGTTGGAGCTCCGCACCTCGTTCCGGCTCGCCCACCGCCGCCGCCAGGAGTCCGATGATCCGGTGAATGTCACCGATGGTATCCGGCCGAACCGCCAGGTGGGTGACGCCCAGGTTGTCGAGGGTCTCGGGGGTGGCGCGGTCCGAGGGGCCCTCGAAGCGGACCACCAGCTCCGGTCGAACACCAAGGAGCCGCTCCAGCGAGGGGTTCAGCCCCCCTCCGACCGAGGGGAGGCCGGCAAGGGCCTCGTCCCGATCGAAGTCGGTGCGGGCCACCAAGCGGTCGCGCACGCCGAGGGCGATCAGGATCCCGGTGGCCGAGGGCACGAGCGAGACGATGCGTTCGGGGGGATGACCGAGGTCCCAGCTTCGGCCCGCGTCGTCGACGAGTTCGACATCGTCCTCGACCGAGCGGGTGTCCGCCTCGGCCGACTTCTCGTCCACTCCGCCACAGCCGCCAAGGACCCAGAGGATGCCGATCAGGCACGAGACGAGGGCGGTGCGCCCGGGCCCCAGCCGGGGCCGCGTCGACCTCAGGGCCAGGCCCGGGCCGCACCGGAGGCCGGGGCGGGCGCGCAGGCGTCCCGGTACTGAAGCGACCAGTCGGCATCCTCGCCCCGCGCACCGAGAATCGCGAGCCCCCGGGTTTCGGCGCCGAAGATCTCGAGGATCAGCTCCGGCGCCCGCTCGTCGATCACCGGACCCGAGGCGAGAACCCGCGGAACCGCCTTCGAATCACTGACACTCTGATACCAGAGCCAGAAGGGGGACCACCCGTCCCCGTCGTCACGGGCCAGGGCCAGGAAGGCGTACGCACTCTGCATCGCTCGCCCGACCTCGGGCGCGTCGCCGAAGACGAAGGTGGTGGCGAGAGCCGGGAATCCGGCCACATCGCCGATCTGCCGCTGATCATCGAGGATGTCGGGAATCGAAGGGGGCCAGGGGATCTCGGCCCGGGGGATGAGGTAGCGGCCCACCGAGAGAGCGGCCTCCCTCAGCGGGGTCGCCGCGATCGGGTCCGGGAAGGTCCCGGAGCGCAGCGCCCATCCGGGAAGGAGCCCCGCATCGATATCGGCCTTGCGCACCGCGACGAAGCGCGTCGCGTTCGTGGCCGCTCCTCTGAGTTCGACTCGCCCCATCCCCGCCGGTCGCACCAGGCAGGTGGCCTCATCGCGCTCCACGGACCCGTCGGCGATCAGGGTGCCGGCCCGAAAGCCGCGGTGGAGCAGCACGAATTCCGTGCCATCGTCCCAGCGGTCGAGGGGGAACCGTTCGACCAGATCGGGGGTGTCCTCCTCGTCCGGAAGGGCGTGGTATGCCCCGTCCCGCCATTCGGCGACCGGGATCATCCGGGCCTCGTCCCCACTCCGCTCGGCCAGATAGACGAGGGGGCCCAGCGCGAGCGGCTCGAGAGGGCGCTCCTCGGCATCCCCTTCGGCCTCGACCTCGACGAGGGCCGAAGGAGGGGGCTCCGGGGGGCGAAGCTCCATCTCGAGCCCTCCCCATTCGACGTTGTCGCACCCGGGGAGTGCGGTTAGAATCACGCAGAGGGTGACGAGGGAAAAACCCTTGAAACGCATGGTGGTTCGTAGCTGGTCGGCGGGGAAGGGACGGGCCCCGGACGGGGGCCGGATGCCGGAGCCTGCCGGCGGCTGGAAGCTACCGAAGCCGCGGGCCGAATGCAAAGCTTTCAGGGGACGCAAAGGGGGAGGGGGGATGAAAGAGGCGGAGCGTTTTCGCAGCGTGATGAGCCATTTCGCCACGGGAATCACCGTGGTGACCGGTGCCGACGCCGAGGGACAGGGAGTTGGGCTCACCGCGAACGCCTTCACCTCGGTGAGCCTCCGGCCTCCACTGATTCTGGTCTGCCTCGCCAACGAGTCGCGTTCCAGGGAGGTCTTTCTCGCCACCTCCCGCTTCGCCGTCGGGATCCTCCGGAGCGGAGACGAAGCGCTGGCCCATCGCTTCGCCGGCGACACGCGCGACGCCCGGTTCGACGACCTCGCCTTTCGCACCGAGGTGACCGGGGCGCCCGTGCTGGATCGGGCGCTAGCCTGGCTCGACTGCCGGCTCTGGGACTCGGTCGAGGCCGGAGACCACACCGTTCTGTTCGGCGAGGTCATGGCGTGTGGGGTGAGCGGAGACGCCGATCCGCTCGTCTTCTTCCAGGGGAGCTATCGTACGGTGACCCCGTGAGGACGAGATGACCGGAAGTCACCGATCGGACGGGCGCGCCGCATGAACTCGGCGTCGAACTGGCGTGGTGGGGTCCCGGCGTTCATGACCGGGCTCGCACTGCTCATGCTGGGTGAGGTGGCCGCGGGGCTCCTCCTCTACGGGGGGCCGGGATTCCTGCCTGCCCTCTCCGTGATCCTTGCGGTGCTCTTCGTTTCGCTGGCGGTCGGGGTGATGACCGACGACGGGGCGCGCGGAAGTGCCGCCGTCGAAAACGCCCGACGCCTTTGGCTCGCCCTGCTCTTCTCCTTCAGCCTGGCCGCCGTGTTCGCGGTCGGGTGGGAGATCTTCCGGGGATTCGGAGCGCTCGGACTCAGCCAGGGAATCGGGCTGGCGGTCCTGGTCGCGCTCCCCTTCTATTTCGGCGGCCGAATGCTCGGCCACCTGGCGGGACTCCCCGGAACCCGGGGGCGAGGGCGAGTGGCCGCCTCGGCCCTGCTGGGAGCCGCGGTCGGCGCCCTGGTCGTCGGCTACCTTTTCTTCCCGAACCTCTCGCCCACGGCGGTCATCCTGCTGTCTCTGGTCGCGGTTTCGGGGGGAGCGCTGGTTCATGGGTGGGCGCTCGACGAGGTCTTCTGGGTCGACCGCTCGGAACGCCATGTCGGACGGTCCGGCATCATCGAAGTCGAACGATGGCTCCGGGGGAACCCGCGTACAGCCCACCGTGCGATCCTCGAAAACTCCCGACTTCGAGCGCTGGTCGACGGGCGGGGTGAGCCGGTGACCGCCGAGGAGCGGGCGGTGCTCTCCTTCGCCGAGTCGGTCCGACGGCCGGTCGTCGACCCGGTGGACTCCGCGGCGCCCGTGCCCCCCGAGAAGATCCTTTCGGTGGGGCTGGGCGCCGGGGTCCTGGGAGAGGCGATGCGTCGCCGATTCGGGACGGCGACCCACGACGTTCTGGCGGCCGACGCGGCGGGGATGCGCTTGGTACTCGACGAGCTCGAGGGGGTCGAGGGGGTCGAGGGCGAGGCCGGCTCCCATTCGAATCGCCCAGCGAAGGTGATCCAGCTCGACCCGACGGTGTTTCTCCACCAGGCGACGTCGCCCTTCGGGTCGGGTCCCGCCGACTGGATCCTGGTCGACCTGCTGAGCCTCCCGGGCGCCCCGGCGGGCGCCGATCTGCCCCCGGGGGCATTCGCCCGGCTGCGGGACCACCTTCGCCCGGGAGGGCTCCTGATCCTCTTTCCCCTCCTGGAACTCCCCGGTGGACCGGACCTCACGACCTCGGTCCTCGAAGCGGGGGGGGTCTTCCGGGAGTCCAGCCTCTACGTGGGGGGACGGGAAGTGGTCCCATCGGCGGATCTTCCCCGAGATCGCGGCTATCCCCGACTCCCCGCCCCGGCCGGGTCGAGAGGGGCCTTCCTCGTGGCCCGAGACCGACCCGGAGATCAGCCGTGGCCGGAGTCCGTCGAGGGGTTCCTTCGCGTCCCCCGGCTCGGAAGCCCGGGCCGGGCGTCATGAAGGTCGCTCACCTCTCCGACCTGCAGCTGGGGCTGCGCGTCTTTCCAAAGGTCGAGCGGGGATGGAATCTCAGGGAGCGGGACCTGGCGGCGATCTTTCACACTGCTGTCCAGGAGCTGGCGCGACTGGGACCCGACCTGGTGCTCCTGAGCGGAAACGTTTTCGATCGCCCCGACCCCCCCTCCACCGCCTTTCTGACGATCACTCGCGGGATCCGGACCCTTCAGGATCTCCTCCCCGGCGTTCCGATCCTCGCGATCGCGGGGGAGCGGGACACCCCCAGGGCCCCCGCGGACCCGGGTCCCGTGGCCGTGCTCGACGCCCTGCCCGGAGTCGAGGCGGCGTCGGGAGCTCCCCGCGCGGTGCACCTGAAGGCCCTCGGGGCCCACGTCCTCATGGTTCCCTACCGGGCCGCGATCCGCCCTCCCTTTCCTCAGCTCCGCCCCGATCCGTCGGCCCGCTGGAATCTCCTCCTCCTCAGGGGGAACCCCGGGGATCGACCGGGTGCCCTCGCACTCGATCCCGAGGGGTGGGACTACGTGGCACTCGGGGGAGGACGCTCCGCGCGGGTCTGGGGACCCGAGCCGGGCCGAGTCCGTACGGCGGGATCCCTCGAGCGCCTGGGGGTCGACCCCTGGCGGGAGTCCGCGGTCGAGAAGGGGTTCTGGACCTTCGACCTGGTCTCGCACGAGGGCGAGTTTCACCCCCTTCCCGCGCGGCCGGTGATCGATCTGGCTCCGGTCCGCGTCGAAGAGGATTCCGGGGAGGGCACGCGGCGCCTCCGGGAGCTCCTCGAGGGCCTCCCCGGGGGGATCGAGGGCAAGATCCTCCGGGTCCGGCTTCGCGGCCCCCGGGCCGGGATCGAGGAGGGGGTCTCACCCGGACTCCTTTCGGCGATCCGGCGTCGCGCCGCGCATCTCGAGCTCCAGGCGGGGCCCGGTGACGAGCGGCTCCCGGAATCTCTGGCAGAGCGACCCGCCGCGGGCCCGGCGAGCAGGGGGGATCTCGTCTGGACCCCCACGGGACGGGAGCCTGGGGTCGAGTCCGAGGTGCGCCTCACGCCGGGACTGCTGGGCGTGATCGGCGAACGTCCCGAGGATCGCCTCCTCCTGAGCGAGCATTTCGGAGACCCATCGGGCGATCCGCACCCCCGTCTCCTCTCCCTGCGGCTTCGGTGGCCGTCGCCCGAAGACCTCCCCTCTTCGGCCTTCCGCCCCTGGCGCTCCGGTCCGAGCCCCGATCCCGCCCGGCCCGGGGGCGTGGTCGCTCCCCGCATCGCCACGCGCGACCCGGCGCGCCTGCAGACGCTCAGGGCCGACTGGATCGAGGCGGTGGGCGACCTCGAGGCCATGAACCTCGAGTGGGTACGCGAACGTCAGGAGGCGGATTCGCGGCTGACCGCCTACCGGGATCGCGCCCGGGAGCTGCGGGGTCGGCTTCGAGCCGTCGAGGAGGCCGGGGCCGAGGCCGAATGCCCCACGTGCGGTCGTCCACTTGCCGAGGCTCATCCCGAGTTTCGCGATGCGCTGCGGGAGGAGTGGGAGGACGTGGTTCAGGACGGACAGTGGTGGAAACGGAGGAGGGAGCAGCTCGAGGAGAAGCCCGACACCCTGCGCGATCTGGACCGCCGGGTGCTGGAGCTGCAGTCCGAGCTCGAGGAGGCGGCCGAGGGGATCTTCCCTTCCGATCCGGAGGGCTCGTCCACCGCTGGAGATTCCCCGGCCACGGGAGATCCCGGCTCCGACACAGGTCCCCCGCCATCGCCCACATCCGCCTTTCTGCCACACGACCCGTTCGGTCTGGCCGGTGACCTTCTCGGCCGAATCACCGGGGGGCGCATCCAGGCGCTGGTCCCGGAGCCCGACACCGGGGCCTGGTTCGTCCGGAGTCTCGCGGGAGAGGTTCGGCGACCCGCCCCCGGCGACCTACCCCTCGTATCGGCGGCGATGCAGCTTGCGGTGGCGACCCGGGAGCGCGCGCCCTTCATCGTCCTCCGCCAGTTCGCGGCGACCACCGACGACGACGAGGTGGTGAGCCTCCTTCAGCTCCTGGGGGCGACCCGGTTGGCGATCCCCGTGCTGGTCCTGCTCACCCCCGCGCTCGCGGAGCGCATCCCGGAGCTCCTGGTCGGCGCGATCGAAGTCCAGCGCGACGACGATGGACGTGCCCGGATCCGGGAATCGGGCTCCGGACGGCCGGTCGTCACGGTTCCGGCGACAATTCGAGCAGCTCGCCCTCCAGCCTGAGCACCCGCCACCCCGGTGGGACCCAGAGGGTTGACGAGTACTCCAGCACGAGGGCTGGACCGGGGAGCGCTTCGGCCGGGAGCGCACTGCGCCAGTATACCGGGGTGTCGAGCGTGCGGCCGCGCCAACGGACCTGCGCCCGCTCATGGGCCCTCCGTTCGGGTTCCGGGGAGAGCGTCGAGGGGGGAGAGAGCCCGGGGGCGCTCACCCGGACCCGAGCGGTGACGGCCTCGACCACCGCCCCTTCGCGCCGATAGCCGTAGCGCGCTTCGTGCTCCTCGTGAAAGGCCTCGATCCAGCGCTCGGCGGGCACTTCGAGCTCCCAGCTCTGACCCCGATAGCGGGCGTCGATCCGGGCGGTCACCGAGAGGGAGTCCGGATCCAGTCCCTCGGCTTCGAGCTCGGCTCGGCCCACACGCTCGATTTCGCGCACCGCCTCGGCCACGTCGGACTCGGCAGCGGGGTCGTCGGAGCTTCGCAGGAGGGTGCGCGTCCGGTCCCTCACGACCGGGGCGGCGAGCATCCCCCAGGCCGAGGCGAGCCCCGGGTCGGGCGGGACCAGGACGCCCCGGGCCCCCAGTCGTCCCGCGAGCTCGGCGGCATGCAGGCCCCCGGCCCCCCCGAACGAGAAGAGATGGAAGTCGTCGGGGTCCACCCCGCGCTCCACCGAGATCACCCGGAGGGCCCGCTCCATCGTGGCGTCGGCCACCTCGATCACCCCCTCGGCCGCCGCGTCGGGATCCGTTCCGAGCTCACGGGCCAGCGCCTCGAGCGGCTCCCGCACGGCGTCGCGATCGAGCCGGGCCGTCCCTCCCAGGAAGCCCTCGGGGCGCAGGCGTCCCAGCCACAGGTTCGCGTCGGTCACGGTCACTTCGGTGCCCCCCCGCCCGTAGCTGATCGGGCCGGGCTGGGCACCCGCGCTTTCCGGGCCGACCCGAAGTGCGCCGCCGGCGTCGACTCGGGCGATCGAACCACCCCCGGCCCCCACGGTGTGAATATCCATCAGGGGGATCGCCACCGGCTGATCCCCGACCCTCCCTTCCCGGGTCGTCAGCAGGCGGTCCGGGACCATGGACACATCGGTCGAGGTCCCGCCCATGTCGAAGCTGAGCAGCCGGGTACGTCCCACGCGACGCCCATGCTCCAGGGCGCCCGCCACCCCGCCGGCGGGACCCGAGAGGACCGTTCGAACCGGCTCCGAAATGGCCCGCGAGAGCGGAAGGGCCCCCCCGGCGGATCCCATCACCCGGATCTCGGTCGCTTCGGCGCCCTCCCGAAGGCGGGTCAGGTATCGAGCCATGCGGGGCGCGACGAAGGCGTTCACCACGGTCGTCGAACACCGCTCGTATTCCCGAAACTCGGGAAGGATGCGCGACGAGACACTGACCGGGGGGCGGGCGGGGTGGGGCGGGGCGCTTCCGTCCTCGCCGCCCTCTCCGTCATTTCCGCCGGTGAGGGCCGAGGCGACCGCCTCCTCGTGGCGGTCCGAGGCGTAGCTGTGTAGCAGGCAGATCGCGATCGACTCCACCGCACCGAGTGCCTCGGCCAGGCGCGCGAGCTCGTCGGGCTCGACCGGGGTGACCTCGCGACCCTCGGTGTCGAGTCGGCCGGCGATCCCGTGCCGGTCTTCGCGCGAGACGAGCGGGGGGGGCCGGTGCCCGACGAGTGCGTAGAGCTGGGGGCGGTCCTGCCGGCCGATCTCGACCACATCCTCGAATCCCCGATTCGTGATCAGCCCGACCCGGGCGCCCTTTCGCTCGAGCACCGCATTGGTGGCGACGGTGGTCCCGTGAATCAGGAGGAGCTCCTCGCCCCCGGTGCGCTCGCCCAGGAGCGTCCGTAGCCCCTCGAGCACGGCACGCGACGGGTCGTCGGGGGTCGAAGGGACCTTGAGCGCCGTGAGGGACTCGCCGCGCAGCAGGAGCAGGTCGGTGAACGTCCCTCCCGCGTCGGCGGCAACCACGACGGCCGTTGACTTTTGTCCGTGCGGACGGGACATTCCCGCCCTTCCCGCCTCTTGTTTCCCGTCGGTCATCGAGTCTGATCCATGGAACTGGTCCCTTCCTTCGAAGAGTTCGTGACGTTGGCGCGTGGGGCCCGGGTGGTCCCGCTCCGCGGCGAGTTTCTTTTCGATATCGATACGGCGGTCACCGCCTACCACAAGCTGGCGCGTCCCCCCTTCGGCTTCCTTCTCGAGTCCGTGGTCGGAGGTGAAACCTGGGCCCGCTACTCCTTCCTGGGAACCTCGCCCGCCGCGGCCTGGCGTCTGCAGGGCGACCGGGTGTCGTGGTGGACCCCCGAAGACGGGTGGACTCCGGTCGAGACCGGCGACCCCCTCTCGGACCTCGATCGCCGACTCCAGGAACGGACTCCCGCCGAGGTACCGGGCCTGCCCCGCTTCTGGGGCGGCGCCGTAGGGTACTTCGGGTACGACGTGGTGCGCCAGATCGAGCACCTTCCCGACGCCCCCGTCGACGGGGGCGACCTGCCGGATGCACTGATGGTCTTCACCGATGTGGTGCTGGCGATCGACAACCTCAAGGGGCGGGCGATGGCGATCCGGGCGGTCCCGGTCGAGCCCGGGCTGGATCGGACCGAGCTTCGCCGGCGCTACGAGGCGTCGCGGGCGGCGATCGAGAGCACGGTCGAGACCCTTCGGACGGCACCGGGCCCCTCTCCCCTCTCCCTGGGCCGGGAGCCCGAGGGCGACCCTCCCTTCCGGAGCACCTTCGAGCGGGCCGATTTCGAAGGGGCGGTCGAGCGCGTCCGGGAGTACATCCTGGCCGGCGACGCCTTCCAGGTGGTGCTGAGCCAGCGCCTCGAGATGGAACTGCGCGCCGAGCCCTTCGATCTGTACCGGGCGCTGCGCACCCTGAACCCTTCGCCGTATCTCTACTTTCTCGAGATGGACGGCGTACGCCTGGTGGGATCCTCACCCGAGGTGCTCACCCGGGTCGAAGACGGCCGGGTGACGCTGCGCCCGATCGCCGGTACCCGGCGCCGTGGTGCCACACCCGAGGAGGATCGCGCGCTCGCCGAGGATCTGCGGGCCGACGAGAAGGAGCTGGCCGAGCACCGCATGCTCGTGGACCTGGGTCGCAACGACGTGGGGCGGGTGGCTCGCTACGGCACCGTCACGGTTCCCGACCTGATGGTGATCGAGCGCTACTCGCACGTCATGCACATCGTGTCGCAGGTCGAGGGCGAGCTGCGCGATGGGCTCTCGGCGCTCGACGTCCTGCGCGCCTCCTTCCCGGCCGGAACGGTCTCGGGCGCCCCGAAGATCCGCGCCATGGAGATCATCGACGAACTCGAACCGGTACGACGCGGTCCCTACGCGGGGGCGGTGGGCTACCTCGGCTACGGCGGCCGAACGATGGATACCGCGATCGCGATCCGAACGGTCCTCGCTCACGAGGGGCGAGCGTACGTTCAGGCGGGTGCGGGCATCGTGGCCGACTCCGACCCCGGCCGGGAGTACGAAGAGACCCTGAACAAGGCGCGCGCCCTCCTGAGGGCAGCCGTGATGGTCGGAGAGGGGAGCGGGGACTGAAGCGGACCCGAACCCGCAACGGGATCAGCGCTGACCGGCTCGCTGCATGAAGTTCATGATCGTCTCGATCCCCAGCTCGAGGTGCGCCTCGGGGAACCACTCGTCCGGCGCGTGCATGTTGGCCCCGGGAAGCGCGAAGCCGAGCAGGATGGCGGGCGCGCCGAGCTCCCGCTCGAACTCTCCGACGATCGGGATCGATCCGCCCTCACCGGTGAGCACCGGCTCCACGTCGAAGGCGTCGCGCAGCGCCGCCCGGGCCGCCTCGAAGAAGGGGCCCGCGAGGCGGGCGCGCCACGGATGGCCTCCGTGGAGCTCGACCACCTCGGCGACCACGCCGGGTGAGGCGACGGCCGCCACATGGCTGCGAAGCAGCTCGATGGTCCGGTCGGGGTCCTGGTCGGGGACCAGCCGACAGCTCACCTTCGCCATCGCTTCGGCCGGGAGCACCGTCTTCGCTCCCTCGCCCGTGTACCCGGAGAGCAGGCCGTTCACCTCGCAGGTGGGGCGGATCCAGAGCCGCTCCAGCGTCGAGTATCCCGACTCGCCCGCCAGGCGCGGGGACCCCACGCCTTCACGGAACTCCTCGTCGGAGAAGGGGAGCGAGGCGATTCCGTCCCGGGTCTCGGTGCCCCAGTCCACCACGGCGTCGTAGAAGCCCGGGATCGCCACCCGCCCCTCCGCGTCGTGCAGGGTGGCCAGGATGCGGGCGAGTTCGGTGGCCGCGTTTGGGACCGCCCCCCCGTAGGCTCCGGAGTGCAGGTCGGAGCGCGCGCCCCGGATCCGGATCTCGGCGTATGCGAGTCCCCGGAGCGAGAAGAGCAGGGAGGGCTGGCCGGGCGCGAACATCGCCGAATCCGAGATCACCACGGCGTCGGCCCCGAGGCGCTCGCGGTACTTCTGGACGAAGCCGAGCAGGTTCGGCGACCCGATCTCCTCCTCTCCCTCGGCCAGGACCACCACGTTGACCGGGAGCGACCCCCGGGTACGGAGGATCACGTCGAGAGCGGCCAGGTGCAGGAAGAGCTGGCCCTTGTCGTCGGCCGCCCCCCGGGCGTAGATGCGCCCGTCCCGAATCTCGGGCTCGAAGGGAGGGGAGCTCCACAGGTCGAGCGGCTCGGGGGGCTGCACGTCGTAGTGCCCGTAGATCAGGAGCGTGGGGGCGTCGGGGCCGGCCCCACGCCAGCTGCCGAGCGCGACCGGGTGCCCGCCCGTCTCGAGGATCTCGGACTCGAGGCCGGAGCGTCGCATGTGATCTCGGACCCACTCGGCCGCGGCGCGCGTGTCCGTGGCATGCTCGGAACGGGCGCTCACCGAGGGAATCCGAAGCAACTCGAAGAGCTCTTCGCGCAGGCGATCGAGTTCGACGGTGAGGGTCGCGCGCAGATCATTCATGCCGGAGACTCCGGAAACTCGGGAAGGGCTCGAGAAGGGGGTCGTGCGGGGTCAGATCAGGGTGCGCAGGCCCCAGCGGTAGATCCAGGTGAGGAGCGCGGCGAGCAGCACGGCGCTGATCATCCCACCCAGGCTGAGCGCCACGGGATCGTAGAAATGGAAGAGCCCGACGCCGAGCATCCCCCCGATGACCGCACCGAAGGCGCCCAGGACGGCCAGCAGGACGTCGTGCCCCGGCTGCGCTTCGGGCCGCTTGACGAGGAATTTCATCGAGAGCCCGACCACGGCGCCCAGCACGATCCAGATGCCCACTCCGATCCAGTTTTCCATCGATGCTCCACTCCGTGCGATCCGTTGATTCGTCGGGGTGCGCCGAAGGGCGCGCCCGAGAAGGACAATCTATGAAACCATGGCTGCGTAAACCACCCCGGGTGTGTCGAGGTTCCACCCACCCCGGGTGGGCCGCGGGGCCCGCCGAGGCTATCGGTCCCGACCCATCCTCCGCTTGAGTTCTTCGAGGCGGGCGTCTACGTCGGCCCGAGCGGCTTCCTCGGAGCGCTCCCGGTCCCAGGTCGAGGCCTCGACCCCGTCCAGGTTCATCTCTCCGAACTCCTGTGCCGCCTGCGCCCGGGCATCGAAGTCGGAGATCCGCTCCGCCATCTCGTCCATGCGGGCGAAGAGGTCGTCGGCCTCCTCAATCCGATCACGGGCCCCGGTGCGCCCCGCCGTAGCGGTCAGGGAGTCGCGGCGGGTCCGCGCCTCCTTGAGCTGCTCGGTCATCGCCTGCATCTCGTCGCGCCGGTCGGCCAGCTCCTTCTCGAGGACGGCGACCTTCTCTTCGAGCAAGTCCCGACGCCGCAGGTGCCGCGCCGCGAACTCCGCCGCCACCCGAGCGGTCTCGTCGTCGCCGATCCGGCGGGCCATCTCCTCGCGTCTCAGGCAGGTCCGAAGCTCCCCGTCCTCGGACTCGAGCTCGGCGCGGGTCCGCTCGAGCTGGTCCGAGAGCTCGCCGAGCCGGACCCGGGAATCGACCAACTCCTGGTTCATCGCACGAAGGAGCTTGTCGGCCGCCTCGGGCACGGCGTCGCGGTTGAGCTCCTTCTTGAAGTTCTCGGTGGCCTCCCGGAAGGCCTCTCTCAGCGATTCGAACATCGATGCGCCCCTGCGTTCCGGCCTCTCGGCCCTCCATTGAAAACGGCGGACCCCGTCCGGAGTCCGCCGTTCAATCTATCTCGCTTTGCCCGAACGCGCGTCCCCTCACTCGAGGGGAGGGACCCCGATCAGTTGAGCGAGTGCTCGATTCGCTGAGCGAAGGAGTTGCGTGCCCGGTGCAGGCGGCTCTTCACGGTGCCCAGGTTGACTCCGGTGATCTCCGCGATCTCCTCGTAGCTCTTCCCCTCGAGCTCACGCAGCCGGAAAACCAGGCGATGGTGCTCGGGAAGCTCCTCGACCGTATCCTCGACCAGCCGGCGGAGGAACCGCTTCTGGTACAGGTCGTCGGGCTGCATCGTCAGGTCCTCGAACTGCAGGGGGCGATGATCGTCGTCCCAGTTCGAGGTCAGCTTCTGGAAGAGCACGAGCGGGCTGCGCGAGCGGTTGCGGAGCTCGTTCTTCGCCAAGTTGCTGGCGATCGTGTACACCCAGGTCGAAAACTTCTTCGAGGTGTCGAAACGGTGCAGGTGGCGCGTCACGCGGATGAATGCTTCCTGCACCAGATCCTGGGCCCGATCGCTGTCTCCCGTCTTGCGGGTGATGAAGTAGACGAGGCGATCGCGATAGCGCGAGAAGAGCTCCTGGAATGCACCCTGACGACCGTCGAGGTGGGCGGTCACGAGAGACTCGTCACTCAGCTCGGCAAGCGGAGTGCGATCGCTCTGGGACGTGCGGGAGCCGTTCGGATTCGGAGCTCTGGAAGCGTCGTCGTTCATGGTCGCGTCTCATCCCGGTCTGTGGGGGTACGTCTCTGATTGCTCAAATAATGTACAGGGTTTTGTTCAATTGTTCAAGGGCGCGTCGAACTTTTCTGCCCAAATACCTGTACACCCCTTGTACGAGAGGTGAACAAGCCTACACGTCCCCGCTCTCAACCGCTCTCCCGGCGGGATCAGACGGGCCGACTTTCGAGTCCCGCGAGGACCCCGCCGGTACTGAATCCCGGGTAGAGCGCCGCCTCGGGGCTCGGCAGCTCGTCCCGAGAGGACAATGCCGCCTCGGCCGCCGCATCCACCTCGGCCACCACCTCGTCCTCGATGCGGGCCAGCCGCGATTCGTCGATGCCCTCTTCCACAAGGTACGTCTCGAAGAGCCCGACCGGATCACGGCGTCCCCAGATCCGGAAGAGCTCGGCCGAGAACGTCTCCCGCGCCTCGCGCTCGTCGTGCGTGGCGTGCCCGCCCATCCGGAAGGTCCGCGCGTGAAGCAGCTGCGGACCCTCGCCCCGTCGGCAGCGCTCCACCGCGAGCGAGGTGGCGGCGGCCATGTCGAGCAGGTGGTTGCCGTCGACCCGCACGGTCTGCAGTCCGTAGATCTCTCCCCAGCGGTCGAGACGACCCGCTCCGTGCTGGCTGGCCCGTGTGCCGAGCGCAACCTGGTTGTCCTGAAGGATGAACACCGCCGGCAGGTTCTGGACGGCCGCGAGGGTGAGGCCCTCATGGCATTCGCCGGTCTTCGTCGCGCCGTCGCCGATGAAGGTGAGGGCGACCCCCCCCCTTCCTTCGCGAGCCAGCCCCAGCGCCACGCCGGCCATGACCGGCACGTTCGTGCCCATGTGCGAGATCGGCTGCAGGACGCGTCGCGAGGTGTCTCCCACATGGAGGTCCCGCCCGCCCGTCGGGCCGTCGGCGGTCGCCAGGTACCCTCGGAAGAGATCGGCGATGGGCATCCCCATCATGAAACAGGCGCCCGCATTGCGGATCATCGGGCACACCCAGTCGCGGGCCGGATCGAGGGCCGCGACCGCTCCGACCGTGACCGCCTCCTCTCCGGTGCCGAGCCAGGCCTTCGAAATCACCCCCTGCCGCACCCAGCGCTTCAGACCGATGTCGAGGAGTCGAGTGCGCAGAAGATCCCTGTACAGGCTCAGCAGGTCGGCGTCGGAGCGACCCTCGATCCACTCGGCCCGCTCCGGTCGGGCGTGGAGCGTGTCCCGCCACCGTGCCATCTCGTCGGCGTCGGGGGCCCAGTCGAGGTACTCCGGAGGGTCGTAGGCGGCGAAGCGGCGCACGGTGTCGGCTCGGCATTCGGGGGCAGGAAGGGCTGCTCATGAAGCTAGGGCCGCCCGCCCCGCCCGGCCAGAGCGGGGAGCCGCCCTGCGGCACCTCCCCCGCGAACCCGATCGGACAATCTGTCAAGTCATTGCACGTGCGGGGGGCGCGGCCCAAACTAGAAGATACCCGTACCCGTGTCCTCTCCGTCCATAGACCGTGTCGAAGACTCAGAGCTCATCCTCCGTCTCCACTGGCTCCAGCCGCCGGGTTCAGGCCCGAGTGGCGCTGGTGCTGCTCGAGACCCTGCGAACCCAGGACCTCCCCGTGGAGATTCTCGACGACGAGAATGTCACGCTGACGCTGCCCCGTCGGCTGGGTCTTTCCGACGTGGTCGATGCGCAGATCCGTCGCTATCGCGCCGAGGCGCGCCGCCGCCGCCGGGTGCCCGAGAGCGAGGTCCTCGACCTGATGCGCCTCGTACTTCGACGGCCCGATGCCGACGAGGTCTTCTTTCGCGTGGGCGAACTTCTCCACGGAGACCATGCCCGCAGGGGGCTGCGTCGCCTCCTGCCGCGGGGGCTTGCCATCTCTCGGGCCCGCCGCCGGGCCCGTCGCCGCCTGGCCAGCTACTTCGGGGGGTCGGTGGTGCGCGGAGTCGGAAAGAAGTTCGTCCTCGAGGCCGACCCCGGCCTCCTCCTCCACGAAGATGCGCCCGGCGAGGCGTGTGCCCTGATCACCGGGTTCGCCAATCGCGCCCTGGCGATGTACGTGCCCGATCCCGCTCCGGTGCTCCACGTGGAGTGCCGTCGCACCGGGGGCGAAGTCTGCCGGTGGGCGCTCCTGGAGCGCGAAGACTGAGCTGGATCCCGGCCTGCAATTCCGGGTAGCGAAGTCCCCGAAACCGACTTCGATTTCCACCCAACCGAGGACCAGCCGATGGCGAAGGACGCAGACGTGGTGCAGGAAGGTGATCAGGCCCCCGACTTCACGCTCCCCGCAGATGATGGAATCGAGCATTCGCTCGCCGATTACCGGGGGAAGCGGGTGATCCTCTACTTCTACCCGAAGGACGACACCTCGGGGTGCACCACGCAGGCGTGCGACCTGCGTGACGCCCTTCCCCGGATCGAGGAGGCCGGCGCGGTGGTGCTCGGCGTCTCCCCCGACCCCGTCTCGTCGCACGAGAAGTTTCGCGACAAATACGACCTGAACTTCCCCCTGCTCGCCGACGAGGACCAGGAGGTCTGCAAGGCCTACGGCGTCTGGAAGGAGAAGTCGATGTACGGCCGCAAGTACTGGGGCGTCGAGCGGAGCACCTTCATCATCGACGAGGGCGGGGTGATCACCGAAGCCTGGCGGAAGGTGCGGCCCAAGGGACACGCCGACCGGGTGGTCGAGGCGGTCTGACCCGGAGCGCGTGCGGGCGGAGGCGGACAAGTCGTCTGCTCCCTACCTGCGGGATTCGGTCCTCCGGTCCGAGGTCTCGCCGGAGGGGACTCGGGTCACGATCGGGTCCGGGCGATTCTCCCGCAGGCAGCGGTGCGCCTTGAAGAGACACAGGTCCTGCACCACCGTCCGACCCGAGGCGCGGGCCCGGGTCGCGGCCTCGTCGTCGCGAATCCCCTCCTGCAGCCAGAGCGCGGGTCGCTCCGAACGCTCGCTGCCCTCGCGGATCAGCGCCCCGGCCTCTTCGGAGGGGCGGAAGACGAGGACGAGGTCGACGGCCTCCGAGACCGTGGAGAGTGCGGGGCGGGCTCGCCGGCCGAGGATCCACGAGGCGTTCGGGTTCACCGGAATGATCTCGAGGCCCTTGGCCGCCAGGTACGACGGCACCCGGCGCGCCGGCTTCTGAGGGTCTCGCGAGGCACCGACCACGGCCAGCGTCGACAACCGGCTGATCAGGCTCGCGAGCTTCTCCGGCGAAGGGTTGTTCGGGTCTGAGCTCTCCGCGAGGAGGCGGGTCAGGCGATCCAGGTCGGACATCCGTTGCAGGGGCTTCGAACGACCCGCGCAACGGTCGGGTATGACGCGTGGGCAGAGCCGGACTGTGAGTCTGAAGCCACAATACCTCGCAGCCCCGCTCCTGGGCAACCCGCACGGCCCGACGATTGCCCGCACGCCCGGATGAGGCCATCATGGTGCGCCGGACGGGACGTCAGAGCGGCGTCTCCCCCGGCCCCGAACCATATACGTCTGGAGGTTCAGTTTTATGGAGGTACTCGCCTGGTCGTTGGTCGTGCTCCTCTCGATCGTCGTCGTCGTGCTTCTCCTGAAGCGGAAGAGCGCCGCGGTACCGGTCGGAAGCTCGGTTCGGGACCTGTCGACGGGGGAAACGTCGACGGCCCACGGGAGCCCCTCCGTTCCGGCGGGCTCCCCGGGCTCGGGAGCCGGCACCCCGGCCCCGGCTCCGGCGGTGGGGACGGACGCTTCGGCGTCCCGCGTCGCCGACGCGCCTCGCACCGGGGGGAGCGAGGTGGCGAAGACCCGGGCGATGCTCGAGTCCGTCCTGGGCTTCCTCGAGCGGGGTCCCCTCGCCGACCTGCGCGAGGCCGAGTCCGGGGGCAGCCTCCCGGGCCCCGTGCTCGATGCGCTCGACGCACTCGAGGATCTGGCCTTCTACGGAAGGGTCCCCGACCCAGCGACCTCGAAGCAGAGCCTCGAGCACCTGGTTCGCGACGTCACACGTGAATACACCGACGAGCATGGGGTTCGGATACGGGTGAGCGGGCCGGAGCGCCTGGTGAGCTTTACCGTCGCTCCGGAGTGGTTCAAGGACGTCCTGTACCTGATCCTGGCCAATGCCCATCACTATGGCGGAGACGGCCAGATCGAGGTCCGCCTGAGCGGTGGCGCGGCGGTCCCCGCCCTCGTCGAGGTGCGCGACGAGGGGGACGGCTTCTCGGACGAGGCGCTCGAGCATGCCTTCGAGCCCTTCTGGACGAGCGATGATCGGGCGCCGGGGCTGGGGCTCTTCCACAGCCGGATCCTCGTCGAGCGCATGGGCGGAGAGCTCGAGATCGACAACCATCCCGAGGGCGGGGGCCGCGTCCGGCTCCTCCTTCCCGAGGCTCCACCGACCGGCGACTGAGCGGAGTACCTGCGGCACCCTACCCGGCCGGCGACTGAGCGGAGTACCCGCGGCGCCCTACCCGACCGGCGAAGTCGGCGGCCGGCGGGTGGGCCCGGCGGCGTAGGCCCCGGCCACCCCGACCACGAGGATCACGAGCCCCACCCACCCCTGGGCCGTGAGCGTCTGGTCGAGCAGAAGAACGGCCAGAAGGGCCGCCACGAAGGGCTCCACCGTGGTCCCGATCGAGGCCCGCCCCGCCTCGAGGGTGCGCATGGCGTTGAAGAGGAGAAGCGCGGCCACCGCCATCGTCAGAAGTCCGAAGAGGAGAAGGAGCGCCCACCCCGCCGCCGAGGGGGGCAGCACCACCGGCTCCCGCCGCACGATCCAGGTGACCGCCAGAAGGATGGTCCCGCCCAGCGTGCTCCAGAAGAGGGGCACCAGGGGCCCGTGCTCCTTGCCGTAGTGCTTGCCGAAGAGCGTGTAGGTGCCGTAGGAAAGCCCGCAGGCACACCCCCACAGGATCCCGCCCAGGGTGAGATCCACGTCGACCCCCCGTGCGCCGAACACCGTCAGCCACACCCCCACGACCGACAGCACCGCGAGCCCTACCCGCGTCGGGGTCAGGCGCTCCCGGAACAGAATCGCCGACATGCCCACCACGAAGGCCGGCGCCAGGTACAGGAGCGCCACCGTCGCCGGTACCCCGACCGCGTCGGTCGACATCTGGTAGGCCAGCTGGAAGATCCCGACCACGACCCCGCCCGCCACGAAGAGCGAGAGGACGGCCCGTCGCGGAAGGAGAAAGGCCCCCCGACCCCGCAGCGCCATCAGGAAGAGCGCCAGAAAGACGGTTCCGACGAGGGGTCGAAGGAGCGCCACCGAGGTCGGCGGCACCCCCATCCGGTAGAGCGCCACGCTGAACGGCCCCGAGGTCGCCCAGAGGGTGCCGGCCAGAATCACCTGAAGGTAGGCCAGGGCCGTGGCGCGGGTCTCGGGGTCGCTGAGCATTCCACAAACTAAACCCCCGCCCCAGGGGGTGGTACCGGCAGCGCGCCGGCCCACGTATCTTCGAACGGTCCGAACTCGCCGCAGGATTCCTTGTCCCGCCACCCCACCCCAGCTCATGACGCTTTCCGGCTCGGCGCCGGGCTCCGACGACGCGGAACCCGAAACCCGCGAGACGCGCGACTCCCGCTACCGGTTCCTCATCCGGCTCTGGCCCCGGATCCGCCCGCATCGCCCGGCGCTGATCGGCGCGATCGTCCTGATCATACTGGGAACGATCATCGGTCTCGCCTTCCCCCTGATCGTGCGGGACCTTCTCGACGCCGCCTTCGAGGTCGGGGACCGCGGGATGCTGAACCGGATCGCCCTCTTCCTGATGGGGCTCTTCCTTTTGCAGGCGGTGGTGAACTTCGGACAGAGCTACCTGGCGGCGGCGGTCTCGGAGCGGATCGTCGCGCGTCTTCGAAAGGACCTCTTCTCGCACCTCATGGCCCAGCCCCCGGGCTTCTTCGCGCGCCGGCGGGTCGGAGAGCTCTCGTCGCGCCTGGCCTCCGACGCGGGGCTCATCCAGAGCATCCTCCGCTTCGGGATTCCGGAGCTGGTGCGGCAGGGCCTCTTCCTGCTCGGCGCCCTCGTCCTGGTGACGATTGCCCACCCACGCCTGACCCTCGTGACCATGATCGCGATCCCCCCGACGGTGGTGGCCGGCTGGCTCCTGGGCCGCCGGGTCCGGCGCCTCTCGACGGGCATCCAGGATCGCCTGGCCGACGCCGTCTCGCGCGCCGAACAGGTCTTCACCCAGATCACCACGGTGCAGAGCTTCACCCGCGAGGGCTGGGAGGAGGAACGCTTCTCCACCGACGTGAACGCGACCCGCGACATCGGCCTGCACCGCGCCGTCGCCCGGGCGCTGCTGACCGGCACCGTGAGCTTCACCGCCTTCGGCGCCATCGCCCTCGTCCTGTGGGAGGGAGGCCGACTGGTGCTCGAAGGCGCCCTCACCCCGGGCACCCTGGTCGCCTTCCTCCTCTACGCGGTTCTGATCGCGGGCGCGGTGACCTCGCTCGCCGGCTTCTGGGGCAACCTTCAGGAGGCCTCGGGCGCGGCCCGCCGGATCTTCGGGCTCCTCGACCTGAAGGTGGAGCTCCAGGAGCCCGCCGAGCCCCGCAGCCTTCCGACCCCCCTCGAAGGGAGGGTCCGCTACCGGGATGTCCAGTTCCGCTATGGCCCCGATCTACCCCGGGTGCTCCACGGGATCGAGCTCGAGATCCAGCCGGGCGAGACGGTGGCGCTGGTGGGGGCGTCGGGCGCCGGAAAGAGCACGCTCGCCGCCCTTCTTCCGCGCTTCTACGATGTGGAAGGGGGCACCGTCCAGGTCGATGGCATCGATGTCAGGGAGGTCCGTCTCGCCGATCTGCGGGCCCGGATCGGCCTCGTCCCCCAGGAACCGATGCTCTTCGCCGGGACGGTCCGCGAGAACCTGCGCTACGGGAACCCGGATGCCGGCGACGACGAGGTGGAGACCGCGGCCCGCGAGGCCCACGCGCACGAGTTCATCTCACGGCTGCCGAAGGGCTACGACGCCGTGATCGGCGAGCGGGGCATCACCCTCTCGGCCGGCCAGCGCCAGCGGATGGCGATCGCCAGGGTGATGCTCAAGGCTCCCACGATCCTGATCCTCGACGAGGCCTCGAGCGCCCTCGACGCCGAGTCCGAGCGACTCGTGCAGGACGCCCTCGATCGCCTGATGGAGGGCCGGACCACCCTGGTGATCGCGCACCGCCTCTCGACGATCCTCAGGGCCGACCGGATCCTGGTCCTGGACCAGGGCGAGATCGCGGCCCGCGGGCGTCACCGGGAGCTGCTGGAGTCGAGCGAACTGTACGCCCGTCTCTACCGCCGTCAGTTCGACGACGCCATGGCCTCCTCGTCGGCTCCCACGCCCGACTCGGGATCGTCCGAGCCCGCGGTCTCCGTCTCGGAGGTCTCGGACGGATAGAGCGGCGCCTCCATCGGGCGGGGGTCGTCGACCACCGAGACGATCCCCTCTTCGAGCCACGCGTAGCGGCCCTCCATCGCCTGGCGGGCGACCCCGTAGGCGGTCACGTCGTCGTTGCGGAAGACGTCGCGGAAGTGATCGCGGATCCGGCGGCGCGCCTGGCGGCAGAAGAGGTCGGCCAGCTCCTCGGGGCTCCGGTCGGAAGGGTTCTCCTGCACGAGCATCCGGGCCCGGACGCACGACGCGGTCATCATGAAGGCCTCGGTCCCGATGTCGACCACCCGACCCAGCACGGCCTGGCGCTTCTCGAGCCCACCCCCGTGGCGGATCATGCAGTAGAAGATCGTCCGGGCGAGCTTGCGCGAGGTGCGCTCGACGAAGCGCAGGTGCTTCGCCAGGGGCCCGAACTCCGAGTAGCGGGGCCAGAGGCCCCATCCCAGCCACCGGGTCGGGTACCACCAGGCGTAGTGCAGCCCCCCGCGCACGGCGGCCGCGATCCGCCTGCCTGTCGGGGCCCTCGGATCGACCATGTCTCCCGCGACCTTCAGGTGGGTGTCGACGGCCTCGCGGGCGATGAAGAGCCGCATGATCTCCGAGGAGCCCTCGAAGATCAGGTTGATCCTCAGGTCCCGCAGTGCCCGCTCCACCGGGATCGGGTTCTCGCCGCGGTCGCGGAGCGAATCGGCGGTCTCGTAGCCTCGTCCCCCCCGGATCTGCAGCGCCTCGTTGCCCGCGTCCCAGGCGACCTCGGAGTGCCACATCTTGGCGGCAGCGGCCTCGATCCGGATGTCGAACTGCTTGGAGTCGGACATCGAGGCCGTCAGCTCGGCTCCGGCCTCCATGGCGAAGGTATCGGCCGCCATCTTCGCCAGCTTCTGCGCGATGGCGTCGTGCTTCCCGATCGCCTGGCCCCACTGCACCCGCTCCGCCGCCCACTTCCGCGAGGCCTCGAGCGAGGCCTTTCCGGCCGCCGCGCAGAAGGCGGGCAGCGAGAGCCGCCCGGTGTTGAGGGTGATGAGCGCGAGCTTCAGCCCCTGGCCTTCGCCCCAGATCACGTTCTCGGCGGGAACCTTCACGTTCTCGAAGCGGATCACCCCGTTCGAGAGCCCCCGCAGCCCCATGAAGTGGCAGTGGTGCACGACCTCGACCCCGTCCCAGTCCGCCTCGACGATGAAGGCGGTGATGGGGCGCTTCGACTTGACCCCTTCGCGCGGCGGAGTCCGGGCCATGACGACCATGAGCTCGGCGCGCGGACCATTCGTGCACCACAGCTTCCGGCCGCTCAGGATCCAGTGCGAGCCGTCGTCGGAGAGCTCGGCGTGGGTGGCCAGATTGGCCGGGTCGGAGCCCACCTCGGCCTCGGTCAGGGCGAAGGCCGACAGGGCTCCTTTGGCGATGCGCGGCAGGTACTTCTGCTTCTGCTCGTCGGTCCCGAAGAGCGCGAGGGGCTGGGGCACTCCGATCGACTGATGCGCCGAGAGGAAGGCCCCGGTCGAGGCGCAGCGCGAGGAGACGATCGCGAGCGCCCGGTTGTAGGTGACCTGCGAGAGCCCGAGCCCCCCGTACTCCTGCGGGATCTTGATCCCGAAGGCGCCGAGCTCCCGGAGTCCGTCGAGGACCTCGTCGGGCACCCACCCCTCGCGGTCGATCGCGTCCCCGTCGATGGTCTCCCGGGCGAATTCCGTCAGCTTCTCGAGGAAGGCCTCGCCACGGGCGGACTCCTCGGGATCCGACTTCGGGTGCGGGTGGAGCATCTCAAGTCGGAAGCGCCCCTCGAAGAAGGCCCGCATGAAGCTCGCCTTCTCCCACTCCTTCTCGCGGGCGCCCTCGGCGACGTCGCGCGCCTCCTGTTCGGTGGCGTGGCGGGGAGCGGACGAGGACGTCTCGGCCGGCGGGGTGGGGGACGAGGCGGACGACTGAGTCATGGCGCACCTCCGAAACAATGGGGAGAAGCTCGGTTCTAACCGGCTAAATATCGAAGATTCCGGTCCGGGGGACCAGTCCGCCGCCCGACCCGGAAGGCCTTCCGGGCCGCTCGTGCGCCCCGCGCGGCCGACGGCCTTCGGGTGCCGGGGGTGGCGGTGGGCGGGCGCGATCGGGGTCCACGAGGGCCTCGATTTCACCCATTCGGCTCTCGGCGTCACGCCGGCCCACCTCGATCATCCGACGCAGGTAGTCGGGCTGGAAGAGGAGAAAGGAGAGGAGATCCTGACTACGGGCCTCGCGGGTTCCCAGGCCGCGCACCAGGAAGCGGAAGGTGCGCGGGAGCTGCAACTCGAACTCGTTGGCGAGCTGGCCCAGGTCGACCGAGGGACGGAGGGTCATGATCTCGACGATCCGGTAGGGGGATCGCTCCCCGGGGGGGACCCGTCGAAGCAGTCGGTTCAAGCGCTCGACCCGCCAGGCGTCCTGATCGACCAGGTCCAGGAAGACCGCGTTGAGCATCTGGCCGATGACCTGGGCGGGCGGGGGGTAGCCGTCGACGACCGGACGCTCGGCTTCGGCGGTGGTGCGATCGAAGCGGGTCGAGATGGCGAGGAGCCGGGTGGCGCCCAGGTGGAGGGCCGGCGAGAGGGGGGCCGAGAGGCGGATGCCCCCATCGCCGTACCACTGCCCCTCGATCTCGACCGCCGGGAAGAAGAGGGGGATCGACGACGAGGCCAGGACGTGGGCGAGCGACATGCGGGTGCGCCGGGAGCGTCGCTGGGGGCGCTCCCACTCCTCGATGTCGGGCGAGGTCTGGATCCAGGTGACCGACTGGCCGGTGCTGTACGACGAGGTGCTGATCGCGAGTGCCCGCAGGCGGCCGGACTCGATCTTCTCCTCGATGCCGGGGATGGGGCCGTCGGGAGCATTCAGCTTCGCGCCCAGGAAGGTGCTCAGGGGGGTGGCGTCCATCAGGCTCCGCATCTGCGGGGCGCCGATGAGTCCGCCGGAGCCGAGCTGGAGACCCCAGCGAAGGGTGTTCAGGATCAGGGTGCGGGGTTCGACGCGGAAGACCTGGTCGACGGTGAGATCCCCCCACAGGCGCGCCAGGTCGTCGACGGCCTCGGCGAAGGTGCCCGGGTGCGCGGCCAGGTGAACGGCGTTGATCGCACCGGCCGAGACGCCGGTGATGATCGGAAACTCGAGATTCGGGAACCGTTCGGCCACGGCCTGCAGCATTCCCACCTGGTAGGCGGCGCGGGCGCCTCCTCCTCCCATGACGAGCCCCAGCCGGTCCGGGGCGGACGGCGAAGAGCCCTGCGATGGAGGGGGTGCGACCATGGTGGGCTCTCTTGCCTGGGGTTCGGGGAGCTTCTACTCTCTGACGGCTCCGGGGGTCGGTCGGATTCCCGGAGGGAGACTCCTGCCCGCCGGGAGACCCCCACGCTCCGGCACGATCCCGGCTCGGGACGGTGATGGAGCCACCAGTTTAACAGTAGGGGGTTCGGTGGTATCGATCCACCTGTCGACGGTTGCGCAGAGGCGGATGCCTGCCCGCCGAATGCCGACCATCGAATCCGTTCGATCACACCTGTTCGATCACATCCAGACCCGGTTGAAGCCATGAGAGGTCGAATCTCGCGTTGTCGCGCCGTATTGCCGGCGCTCCTTATGCCTGCCCTGTTCCTTCTGGGCGCCCCTTCTGCGGTCGCCCAGTACGACGAGGCGCCGCCTCCGGCCGCCTGGGCGCTCGAAAATGTGACGGTCGTGCACGCCGATGGCGAGCGGGCCGAGGGGATGACGCTCGTGGTGCGCGGCGGGCTCATCGAGACGCTGGCGGCCGGGGCCGCGGTGCCCTCCGACGCCCGGCGGATCGCGTGGGACGAGGGGGTCTTCCATGTCTATCCGGGGATCATCGACGCCCATGGCGATGTCGATGTTTCGCTTCCGACGCCGGACCGGGACGGGGTGGAGTCGTGGAGTCCGACCCGCGAGGTGCAGTTTTTCACCCCGCACCGGGTTACGGCGGATTTTCTGGCGGTCAGGGGCGAGGACCTCGCTGCCCACAGGCGACGGGGGATGGTCGCTTCGGCGGTCTACCCCGGGCGGGGGATCATGCCCGGTCAGCCCTCCCTGATCCTGCATCGGCTCGATGCCCGCACTCCGAGGGAGCTGGTGCTGCGTCCCTCGATCGGGGTGGCGATGGCCTTCCAGGGCGCGCAGGGTGCGTACCCCGGGACGCTGATGGCCCAGCACGCCTTCATCCGGCAGAGCGTGCTCGACGCCCGGCATCACGCCGCGCGGACCGAGGCGTTCCGGAGTGACCCGCGCGGCCTTCCCATGGCGACGGTCGACTCCGACATGGAATGGGTGCAGCGGATGGCCGCGGGGGACGTGCCGGTGCTCTTTCAGGTCGATGGGGCCGAGGACATCCGGCGGGTCTTTGCACTCTCGGACGAACTCGGCTTCGCGCCCGTGATCGTGGGGGGAGCGGGCGCGGGTGAGGTCGCCGAGGAGCTGAGGGAGCGGGGGATTCCGGTGCTGCTGAGCGCCCGGATGCCCGAGACCTCGGACTGGGACCCCGAAGCCGACGAGGACGAGGAGCTCTCGCCCGCGGCCTTCCGGGAGCGGCAGCGGCTGGAGCCGATCTTCCGGACGCCGGCGCTGCTGGCCGAGCACGGGGTGCCCTTTGCCTTCACCTCCGGCGGTCAGGGTGCGGTGGACCTGCTCGCGGGGGTGCGTCGCGCGATCGAGTTCGGGCTCGAGCCCGCCGACGCGCTGCGAGCGCTGACCGCATGGCCGGCGGAGTATCTCGAAGTGCCGCAGCTGGCGCGGATCGAAGAGGGGATGGCCGCCACCTTCATGGTGACCGATCGCTCCCTGTTCGAAGAGGGCGCCTCGGTGAACTGGACCTTCGTGAACGGGCTGGCCGAAAAGGGGAGTGATCCGCGGACGGCCGCCGAGGCCGCCGAAGACGCCGACGCCGAGCCCGTCGACGCCGATGCGCTCGTCGGCCGATGGGAGGGGTCGCTGAACGTTCAGGGCCAGGAGATGCCGGCGGAGCTCACCCTGCGCATGGTCGACGGACAGCTGCGGGGGAGCATGGGGGCCGGGCCCGGGCCGAGTGTTGATATCGAAAGTGTGAGCTACGACGACGGCACCCTCGGGTTCTCGATCCCGGTGCCCGAGATGGGCGGGGCCCGCGCGAGCTTCAACGGAAACGTCCGCGGCGATCAGATGTCGGGCACCGGCAGCATCACCAGTGCCGAGGGATCCTTCAACTTCACCTTCGAGTTCCGGCGGACGCCGGCGGGAGACCACCGATGAAGGCGCGTATTTTCGGGAGCGTCGTGAGCCTCTTCCTCTTCCTTCTCGTCTGGTCTCCGGCGGCCGAGGCGCAGCTGCAGCTCCAGATGCCGGCCGACGAGGTCCACTATCCGCAGGGCGATCTGTTCATCGAGAATCTCGACGTGGTGTGGACCGCGGCGGGAGAGAGGCTCGAGAATGTCTCGATCCTGATCCGTGACGGGGTGATCGTCGAGATCGGGGCGGGGATCTCGGCGCCGTCCGGGGTGCAGATCATCGATGGGACGGGGCGCAGCGCGATCCCCGGGATCGTCGATGAGCACTCCCACACCGCGATGATCGGGACGAACGAGGGGAGTGCGCCGATCGTGCCCGAGGTCCGGGTGCTCGACGCGCTCAACCCGGGCGCCTTCCAGATCTACCAGGCCCTGTCGGGTGGGGTCACCTCGGCCCGCATCATGCACGGCAGCTCGAACCCGATCGGGGGCCAGAGCGCGATCATCAAGATGCGCTGGCAGATGAACGAGGCCCGGGAGCTCCTCGTACCGGGTGCGCCGCGCGCCGTGAAGTTCGCCCTGGGCGAGAACGTGACGCGGATGGCGGCGCAGGCTCGTGGGCCGGCGACCCGGTTCCCGGCCTCGCGCCCCGGGGTCGAGTCGATCTACGTGCAGGCTTTCACGGCCGCGCAGGAGTATCGGGAGCTGTGGGATCGCTACGAGGCCGATCCGGGCTCGTTCCGGGCGCCGCCGCGCCGGGATCTGAGGCTCGAGGCGCTCGTCGACATCATGGAGGACCGGATCCTGATCCACGCCCACTCGTACCGCAACGACGAGATCCTGATGCTGATGCGGGTGGCGGAGCGGTTCGGGTTCAAGATCGACGCCTTCACCCACATCCTCGAGGGCTTCCGGATCGCCGACGAGCTGCGTGAGCACGGTGCCCACGCCTCGACCTTCTCCGACTGGTGGCAGTACAAGCTCGAGGCGTACGACGCCATCCCGCACAATGCCGCGCTGATGGCCGAGCGGGGCGTGCTGACCGCCCTGAACTCCGACCTCACCTGGCTGCAGCCCTTCATGACCTGGGAGATTCCGAAGCCGGTCCAGTACGGAGGCGCCTCGCCGGAGGAAGCGCTCCGGATGCTGACGCTGAACCCGGCGATCATGCTGGGAATCGAGGATCGGGTCGGTTCGCTCGAGGTGGGCAAGGACGGAGATGTGGTGATCCTGACGGGCGATCCCTTCAACGCCTTCAGCCGGGTCGAGTACACGGTGATCGACGGGATCGTCTACTACGACTCCAACCGCGAGGTCGAGACCCGCGGGGAGCCGGTGCTGGAGCTGCCGGAGACCGCGTCGGACCGCTACGTGGCCGAGGCCGACGCGACGCGCACCCTCGGCACGGGCAGTGTGCAGACGACCGACCTGGCCGAGCTGGACCCGGTGAACCCGGGTGTGGAGACGGTCGCGCTGGTCGGAGCCACGATCCATCCGGTCTCGCGTGCGTCCTTCGAGGACGGGGTCCTGGTGATGGCCGAAGGCCGGATTCAGGCCGTGGGGCCGCGCGGACAGGTCGAGATCCCGAGCGGGGCCCGACAGATCGATGTCTCGGGGCAGCACCTGTTCCCGGGAATGATCGATCCGGTGACCTACCTGGGGCTCTTCGAGATCGGGTCGATCTCGCAGGCCTCGGCCGACCGGTCCGACATCGGCGACTTCAATCCCCACATCCGGGCGCTGGGCGCCTATCAGCCGCACGGCCGTGCGCCCTTCGTGGCGCGGGCCCGGGGGATCACCTCGGTGCTGACCGCGCAGACCGGCGGGATCATCCAGGGGATGGGCTCGGTGGTGGACCTGGGTGGGGACACCTTCGAGCGGGCGGCGATCCTGGGCGAGGGCGCACTCATGGTGAATCTGCCCGTGCCCACCAATCCGCCGAGCGGGGGCGGGGGGGGACGCGGCGGGAACTGGCAGCCCTTCCATGACCATCACCACGAGGGCCGGGATCTGGTCTGGGCGGGAGACGAGTTCTTCCAGGCCGGAGGGATGTCGGACGCCGACCACATGGCCGGTGGGGCCGGGCACGCGCACGGTGCGGAGCCGGCCGGTACGATCACCTTCGGAGCCTGGACCCGGCAGGCGCGGCAGGCCCGCAACAATGGGCCGCAGCCGGCACTCGACGGCGAGAACATGCAGCGCTTCACCGCCTTCCTGGATCGCGCCCGGGAATACCGCGAGACGGGGACGCTGGCGCGGCCCGCCGACCACCCCTTCGAGGCGAACCTGTGGAGTGGGGACCGGGCGGTGCTCGAGTCGATGCTCCCCGTGCTCGCGGGCGAGATCCCGGTCTTCTTCCGGGCGGACTCGGAGTGGCAGATCCGGCATCTCTTCCTTCTGCTCGACGAGTACCCGGAGCTGCAGGGCGTGCTGGTCGGCGGGGCCGAGGCGCACCGAATGGCCGGCGAGATCGCGGCCCGGGATCTGCCCGTGATCCTGACGCGGACCCGGCGTCCCACCCCGGATCGCGACGATTCGGTGGTGGCGATCTTCCGGGCGGCGAACATCCTGCACGAGGCCGGAGTCCGGATCGCCTTCGCGACCGACGAGTCCGCCGACGTGCGGAACCTGCCGGAGCATGTGGCGGTGGCGATCTCGCACGGGCTCCCGGCCGAGGTGGGCCTGCAGGGTGTGACGATGCGCCCGGCGGAGTTTCTCGGCCTGGGCGACCAGATGGGGGCGCTCGACGCGGGGATGAGGGCCGATGTGGTCGTGACCGACGGCCATATCCTGCAGCCGCTGACCCGCATCGAGACCATGTTCATCGCGGGGGCCCAGGTGGATCCGCGCGACAACGACCACGACCGCGCCTACGAGAAGTTCCGGGATCGCGACTGATCTTCGGTTGTGACATATTTTGAGGGTCCCCCCTCCCGCACGGTGCGGTGAGGGGGGACCCTCGATCCTTTGGGTCGGGCGGCGGGGCCGGGTGGCCCCGCGGGTCAGAACCCCCGGGTTTCGAAGAGTCCGATCCCCATGGTCCGGATCCCGAGCCAGATCAGGAGCATGGCCAGGACGATCGTGACCAGGTGCGGCAGGAAGGTGCGCTGTTCGGGGGCACGCCGTCGGAACACCGAGAGGGGGATCTGGACGGCGGCCGCGGCGGCCAGCATGAGTCCCATGTGTCCGATCAGGTGCGTGCCGAAGCGGTCGGCCGAGACCAGAAGGATGAAACCGAGGAGCACCTGAAGATGGAGCAGCCCCGCGAAGGCGGTGGCGGTGATCCGCATCGGTTTGTCGTAGTCGCGGCGGGTGACGACGCCGTAGAGGGCATAGAGGAGAGCGACGATTCCGGCCAGGATGACGAGGTAGCGAAGGCCGGAGTGGGCGTGCAGGAGTCCGGTATACATGGCGTCTGGGAGTGAGAGGCGAAACGGTGGGAACCCGGCACAAGATACGACGTTCAGGCGCGGATAACGAGTCGGAGGGCGAGGTGCGCCGCAGACGGCTGCCCGAGCCCCTTGCACCGACCGAGGCCTTCCGCCGGCTCGCGCCCCTTCCGGGCCGCGTGCTCCTCGAAACCGTGCCCCCCTGGAGCGGCCGCACCCTGCTGACCGCCGCACCGCGGGCCCTGGTCCGGGGAATGACCGGTCGGACCGAGCTTCTGGCGGAATCGTGGATCCGCTGGGGGGGAGGGGTGGCGCCGGGCTCCTGCGGGGGGCGCGGGGGTATCGCGCTGCTCGGCGCGGCGATCGAAGGGCTCGCGGCGGCCCGCCCTGAGTCGTCCGGCCTGCACGATGCCGGCGGCTGGTTCGGGTTCCTCGGATACGAACTCGGCGCAGAGGTCGAGACCCTTCCTCCTCCCCCTCCGGGAGGCCTGACTCCGGATCTCTGGTTCGGAGCCTACGACTGGACACTCGCCTGGCCGGACGGGCGCTCTGCTCCTCCGCTGCTCTCGGGGGCGCCCCTTCCCGGCGACGCCGACGGAATGCGGCTCGATGCCCTCCTCTCCAGGGTCGAGGCGCTGCTCGTGGAGCCGGCCCCCGCCCCTCGATCGACCACTTCCCCTGCCAGCGTGTGGTGGCCCGAGGACCGTCGTCACGCGGGGGGGGACGCCACTGGCACCCCAGGCGTTCCGGCCTCTCGTGATGCATCGGGTTCTCGGGGCTCTCGGAGTGGTTCGGGCCCCCCGAGCCGTCCGGATTCCTCGACCTTCACGGGCTGGGCTCCCCTCGATGGCCGAGCCGGTGTCCGGGTCTCGCTGGGGCACGAGGCCTACCTGGCCGCGGTTCAGCGGATTCGGGAGTACATTCGGGCCGGCGATCTCTTTCAGGCGAACCTGACCTGCCATCTGGAGCGCCGGATCGACGTGCCCGCCGGGGAGGGGGAGCCACGGGAGGACACCGCGCTGCCCCTCTATCGTGCGATGCGGGAGCGCAGCCCCGCTCCCTACGCGGCGCTGCTCGACCTGGGAGAGGCGACGGTCGTATCGATCTCTCCCGAGAGCTTCCTCGAGCGCGACGGGGCGACGCTCCGGACCCGTCCGATCAAGGGGACGCGGCCCCGGGGGGCCACGCCCGACGAAGACCGGGCGCTGGCCGCCGAACTGACGGCGAGCGAGAAGGATCGGGCCGAGAACGTGATGATCGTCGACCTGCTGCGAAATGATCTCTCGCGGATAGCGAAACAGAATTCGGTTTCGGTTTTTCAGCTTCTCGAGCATGAGGTGCACCCGACCGTGCACCACCTGGTCTCCGGGATCGAAGCCAGGCTCCGCCCCGAGGTCGGGTGGGCCGAGATCCTCGGGGCGCTCTTCCCCGGAGGATCGATCACCGGAGCCCCGAAGATCCGGGCAATGCAGATCCTGGCCGAGCTCGAGTCCCTGCCCCGCGGGCCGTACACGGGCGCGATCGGGCGGGTGGGCTTCGACGATACCGCCACCCTCTCGATCGCGATTCGCACCGCGGTCGTGAGTGACGGCGTGGCCCGCTACGGAGCCGGGGGGGGCATCACCCTGGCTTCGTCGGCCGAGGCCGAATGGAGCGAACTCCTCGACAAGGCCAAGGCCTTCCTCGACGCGACCGAGCTCGCGTCCACGTTGGACCCTGAGGGCGGCCCGAGAGCGGGGGACCCCGAAACCCGTCGAAGCCCACCCACCTATAATGAATACGCATAATATGATAAATACGCATACGTATGATGAATTCATGATAGGCGGCCTCCCGCGATGATCCTTCTCCTGGATGCGTACGATTCGTTTGTGCATAACCTGGCCCGCTACCTCGCCGAGGCCGGGGCCCGGGTCCGGGTCGAGCGCAGCGACGCCCTCTCGGTCGATGCCGTGCTGGCGCTCCGGCCGTCGGGGATCGTGCTCTCTCCGGGGCCCTGCACCCCGACCGAGGCAGGGGTCGGGCTGGATCTTGTCCGTGCCCTGGCCGGTCCCGGGGGTGCCCCGATTCCTCTGCTCGGAGTCTGCCTCGGACATCAGGTAGTGGCCGAAGCGCTCGGCGCCAGCCTCGAGCCGGCACGGCCTCCCCGACACGGGGTGGCGACCCCCGTGAGCCCGACGGTGCCGAGTCCCCTACTCGCCGGCCTGCCGGATCCCTTCCCCGCCGGACTCTACCACTCTCTCTCGGTCTCGAGAGAGGGGCTGCCCACGGGTCTGCGGGTGACGGCGGTCGACACCACCGGCCAGATCATGGCGATCGAGGCGGTGGATCGTCCACTGTACGGGGTGCAGTTTCACCCGGAGTCGATCCTGACTCCCGGAGGCCGGCACCTGATGGCGAACTTCCTGGGGTTCACCCGACGGGCCGCGGCATGAGGGGGGCCGACCGCGGCCTGCTCCTTGGAGACGGCCTCTTCGAGACGATTCTGGTCCGGGGCGGGGTGCCCTTCCGGCTCGATCGGCACCTAGCGCGACTTCGGCTAGCGGCCGGTCGGACGGGGATGCCACTGCCCTTCGACCTCGCCGGCGCCGTCCAGGACCGGATCGAGTCGGGGGTGGGCCTGCCGGGCGAAGGCCTGCATGGCGCGGATCGGGCGGACGTTGATCCATCGGGCGTGGATCGCTCGGGCGCGGATCCATCCGGCTCGGCCCGGTCGAGGGTGGGCGCTCCCCGGCTGACCTCGACCGCCCGGGCCCGACCGGAGTTCGCAGCCCTCCGGATCACCGCCACCCGTGGCCCCGGAGATGGACTGGCACCACCCACCAGCCCGGTCGGGGCCATGTATCTGTCCTACCGATCGATCGAGCGCCCCCCACCATCCCAGCGCCCGGGTCTGTCGGCGATGACCGTGGGGCGCGTCGATGAACGCTCCCTGACCGCCGGGCTCAAGCACACCGGATACCTGGAGCGGATCCTGGCGCTGAAGGCGGCGCGCGACGTGGGGCTCGACGAGGCCGTCCTGCAGAATTCGAGAGGTGCGCTGGTCGAGGGCAGCGCCTCGAATCTCTTCGCCGTGCAGTCGGGGACCCTCCTGACTCCTGCGGTCGCCGAGGGTGCGCTACCGGGCATCACCCGCCAGGCGATCCTGGAGCTCGCCGAACTCGCCGGGATTCCGGTCGAGATCCGGGCGCCGGGGCCGGAGGAACCCGTGGACGAGCTCTTCCTGACCTCGGCATTGCGGGGGCCCATACCCCTGGTCCGACTGGACGAACGGGAGTTCGGTCCCCCGGGCCCGATCTACCTTCGACTGGCCCGTGAGCTCGAGGCGCTCATTGAACGCGAGACCGCGCCCAGCTCATGATACCGCTTCGGTTCGGAGCGCAGGATGCGCCTTCCCGAACCACAAGTCCCTGAAGGCCAGAAAGACCCTGATGATCCGAACGACCCGACTGACCCGAGCCACCCGAGCGACCAGAAAGACCCGAAGGGCCCGAGGGACCCGCCCGACCCGGAATCGGCTCGTCACCGGATCCTCCTGCGGTCGGCGCTTCACCCGTCCGCCGGGCTCATTCGGGGCCCCAAACGCTACAAGCGAGACATTTTCAGCAGTGCCAGGAGGGTTGGGGGTCCTATAGGTCTCCAACCCTTCAAGGGAACGGACGCGCTCGAAGCGCCTGAAGGATCCGCGACAATTATTGCCCCCAATCCTCCAAGCGCCCAGGAATTCGACGCCCTCGGAGGGTTCGTGCCGAGGTGGGAGGTCGAACGGGGCACACCATACGTTGCCTTCTTGTGGAGACCCTCCTTCGCTCGCCGTGCTGCAGCTCAGCAGGTGAGGGTGTTCAAGCTTCCTTTCCTCATCCCACCCCGACCTGAGCGCCGGCCACCCCAGGACCACATGTTCAATCCCCGGCACCGGGCGCGCGCGGACTTGCCGAGTGGGCGCGCGCGGACTCCGAGGAGCGCACGCCGGCTGGACGAAGGCATAGCCTTGCGCTACGTCGAGGCGAACCAACGACCGAGTGGGGCCCCTGCGGCCCCAACCCAAAGGGGGACAGGGGGTTGCAGCCCTGGATCTTCGTTGGCCCGCTTCACCGATGCTAGTGCATCGCCTTCAGCGAACCGCCTTGACCCGGGCACACACGCGCCCCGCGCGTGGGTCGCGCAAGACCCTGTCCCGGTGCGCCC
>SLBA01000057.1 GCA_007126575.1 Gemmatimonadota bacterium
GCTCGAGGGGATGGTCGAGGCGGTGCGCGGGCTCCACGGGGCGGGGGTGCTGGAGCGGGCGCTGGCCTTCGAGGGGGTCGAGGAGCTCGCCTTCCGCTTCCGCGTCCAGGCCGACGAGGAGGCCGAGGACGAGGAGTCCGGCAATGGGGACGGGAGGGGGGAGGACCCGGGTGAGGACCCGCCCGGCGGGGATGCCGGGGCCGATCCGGACGGCTCCCGGGACCGGGAGTTCACCCGCTTCGTCACCCTCCCCGTGAGCGCGAACCCGACTCCCACGCAGCGGCCCGTATTGTACGCCGCGGGGGTGGATCGCCCGGGGGATCTCGGGGCCGGCGAAGCCCTCTCCGAAGGAAACTCGATGGTGCAGTGGGAGACCCCGATGTCCCCGGCCGAGAGCGACTCGATCATGGCGCGCCTGGCGCTGTGGGACGAGGTCTCGGTGTACCACGTGGGGAGGTCGTACCTGGGCCGGGACATGTTCGCGGCGGACTTTCTTCCCCCGATCGAGGGGCCGTGGCGGTCCGAGCTCAAGCTCACCGCGCTGCGGCCGACGCTGATGCTCTCGGGTCGGCAGCACGCGAACGAGGTGTCGAGCACGAGTCACCTGCTGCGGCTGGGGGAGACGCTGGTGCGCGATCCCGAGTACCGCGAGATGCTGAAGCGGGTGAATGTGGTGCTGCACCCGATCACCAACGCCGATGGGGCGCAGCTGGCGTACGAGATGCAGCAGGTGAATCCCGACTTCACCCTGCACGCGGGCTATCTGGGGGCGCTCGGGGTCGATGTGACGACCGGGGCGGGGAGTGCGGATCCGATCTATCCCGAGGCCAACGTGCGGCCGGCGATGCAGGCGACGTGGCTGCCCGACATCTTCATCAACCTGCATGGGTACCCGTCGCACGAGTGGGTGCAGCACTTCTCGGGGTACGCGGCGTGGGTGAGGGGGCGGACGGTGACGCAGCGCACCTGGTGGGCGCCCCGGGGGTGGTTCATTCCGGGCTACTCCTATGTGGATGATCCGGACCATCCGGAAATCAGGGAGGCACAGTTCGCCATCCTCGACTCGCTCGCGGCGTCGATCACCGGGGAGCCCGAGGTGCAGGCGATGAGCGAGCGGCAGTACGAGCGGTATCGGAAGTACGGCCGCCAGGATGTCGACGGATTCCGGGAGCACTTCCACGAGGGGATGCTGACCTACATGTCGCTGACCGGGCGGACGGCGACGGGATCGGGCCCGACGAACCCGCGGATCCTGACCTTCTCGGCCACCACCGAGGCGCCCGACGAGACCGCTCGGGGCGACTGGCTGCGGCTGGTGAACACGGCCGGGATCGCCCATACCTCGGCGCTGCTGCGCTACCTGAACACCGGGGCTCCCCGGGTGGAACGCGAGGCCGAGGCCTTCGAGGATGCGGTGGCGCGGACGCTCCACCGGGTGCGGCCGGTCCTCCCCGAGGAGCCGGAGGAGGGAGAGTCGGGGGACGACGGCTGATCTCCGGGCACGGTCGCCGGGTCAGAGCGTTCGGACCTCCTTGATGTCCGGGGAGCGACCGAGTGCGAAGACCACGCGGGGGATGTCCTCCTTTCGCGCGCGCAGCTTCAGGCTGCACCCGGACTCCTCTCCCTCGACGAAGGCCTCCTCGAGTGAATGGTCGGGGATCCCTTCGGATGTAATGGTGCGGAGGATGTCGTCGATGTTTCCGGCACTCCCCGTCCAGATGACCTGGATGTGATGCCAGTGGGGCTGCCGGCGGAAGAAGGTGTCCAGGTAGTGCAGGCTGCGCAGCGCGACCAGTGCGACCAGGGTGACGAAGGCCGCCTGCGCATAGGCTTCGACCCCGGCGGCCATTCCGATCATCGCGGCCACCCAGAGGGTTGCCGCGGTGGTGAGGCCCTGGACCGACCCGCGAGCCTGAAGGATCACTCCGGCCCCGATGAAGCCGATCCCGCTCACGACCTGGGCGGCGATCCGGCCGGGGTCGGCAAAGTCGATGGTCCCGAACCCGGAAACCTGCTGGGAAAGCTGCGTGGCGAGGGCAGCGCCCAGGCCGACCAGAAGATGGGTGCGGAGTCCGGCCGCCTTCCCGGCGCTCTCCCGCTCGAGGCCGAGAAGAGCGCCGAGGACCGCCGCGACCAGGAGGGAAACAAAGACGGACATGGGTCACCTGCCCTTGGTTCGGGACACTCGGGTCCCGTCGTCGAGGCGCCGGGACCGTGCGAGGGGTGCCAAACCCACGGTGTGCATCCCGGTTGGCGATCACCCCACGCAGCCTGCATGATAATCACCCCGAACGGTGCGAGAAGATCGATCGTCAGGGCCCGGGGGAAAGGGGGAGCCGGAACTTGCCGACCCGATTCCCGATAGCACGGACTCACACTCCAACTCCTGTGGGCGCCTCACCGCCGACCCCATCTCGAATGAACCGAGGCATGAGCGAGATGAATTCCAGTCCGTGCGTATCGAACCCACGCCCGGTGCCCCCCTCCCGGGGCTCGGCCTGCGCCCGGGTTCGGTCGAGGGCGCGTCAGCCACTGCGCCTCGTGTGGCACGCCCTGGCTCTCGTCGTCCTCCTCGCGGGGGTCGCATGCGCCCCCGACGGAGGGGCCGACGGAGACGACCGCGCTGACCGGGGTGCGATGGCCCTGGCACTCGACGCACCCCCGGGGGATGACGCGTCCGGATCGTCCTCTCCGAACACCCCCGAGCCCCCTCCGACGATCGGACTCGACTCCCTGCTCCTCGAAGAGGCCTACGAGCGGGCGGCCTCGCTTCCGAGGCTGTACAGCCTCCTCGTGGCCAGGCACGGCGAGATGGTTCGCGAGGAGTACTTCAATGGCACCACGCCGGGCCGGATCGCGAACATAAAGTCGGCTTCGAAGAGTGTGATCTCGACCCTCGTGGGGATCGCGATCGACCAGGGTCACCTCGAGGGTCTGGACCAGCCGATCGCCCCCTTCTTTCCGGAGTGGACCTCGCAGAACGGCGACCGCCGGATCGACGAGATCACGATCGAGCACCTCCTGGCGATGCAGTCGGGGCTTCAGTCGACCTCGTTCGGCAACTACGGGGCGTGGGCGGCGAGCTCCAACTGGGTACGCGATCAGCTCACCCGACCCTTCGTCGACGAGCCGGGTGGAGCCATGGTCTACAGCACGGGGAGCACCCATCTGCTCTCGGCGATCCTGACCCAGGCGACCGGACGAAGCACGCTGGCCTATGCGCGGGACGTGCTCTTCGGCCCGATGGGAATCAGCCTGTCTCCCTGGACGCGAGATCCCCAGGGGATCTACATGGGTGGAAACGAGATGGGTCTGCGCCCCCGGGAAATGCTCACTTATGGCGAGTTGTACCGGAGGGGCGGGGTGCACGAGGGCGAACGGCTCCTGGCGGAGGAGTGGATCGAGCGATCCTGGATCCAGCGGGGCACCTCGTCCTTCAACGGACACGGGTACGGGCTGGGCTGGTGGATCCGGGACCGGAGGGGCTACGACGTGTACTTCGCCTGGGGGTACGGGGGCCAGTACGTCTTCGTGGTGCCCGAGCTCGAGATGACGGTCGTGACCACCTCGAACCCCACGGGCCCGCGGGCGGGAGGGCATACGCGGGCGATCCACGACACGGTGACCGACCTGCTCATTCCCGCGGCGGAACGGGGTGCCCGGTAGAAGGCGCCCGGGTCGGGACCGCGACGAGGTCGGCCGTGCCCCCTGCCGGTCGGTCGGCCCGGCTTCTCAGCGCGCGAGCGATGACCCGGGAACCCCACCCGCGAAGGGGCTTCGGGCCCGGGCGATCTGATAGGAGTCGCCCAGGCAGGCCTCGAATCCGGGGCACCCGTAGAGGGCGGTGTAGATCCGGGTGTTCTGCTGCACCACCTTCACGTAGTGGCGGGTCTCCTGGAAGGGGATGTGCTCCACGAAGACGTCGCGGTCCCGGTAGACGGGGCGCTGTCTCCACTGGTTGATCCGTCCGGGCCCGGCGTTGTACGCCGAAAGCGCATCCTCGGCCCGGCCGTCGTAGCGACGGACCATGGTCGCCAGGAACTGGGTGCCCAGCCGCAGGTTGTAGTCGGGGTCACCGAGCTGGGCGCGGGTGTACCGGAGCCCCTGCGAGCGTGCGACCTCCTGAGCCGTCGACGGAAGTAGCTGCATCAGCCCCACCGCCCCCGCCGAGCTCTCGATCGTGGGGTGAAAGAGCGACTCCTGGCGGATCAACCCCGCCACGAAGAACGGGTCGAGCCCGCGTGCCCGTGATTCCCGGACGATCGCCTCCCGATACGGAAAGGGGTAGACGATCCGGAGGAGGCGGAGATTCCACTCCCCCTCACGCGCCCGGATCTCTCGCCCGAGCACGACTCCCTGGATCGGAAGCTCTTCGGCAGTGAGGCGCTCGGCGAAGTCGTACGCCGCGTCGCCCCGCCGGAAGAAGTGGTCTTCGAGACGGGCCAGCTCGTGGTTGAAGGATCCGGCCGTGGGTACGATCTGGTGCACCCGCAGCCGGGTCATCGCGTTGGCCAGCTCGGTCTCGATGCCCGGCACCGGGGTGGGGCCCGGGTCCAGGTCTGCGGGCAGGACCGGCAGGCCGAGCCGCTCGCCCGCGAACACCCCGTAAAACGAGAGGGGATCCTCGGCCCAGCTCTCCTCGAGGTAGACCCGGGCGCGCTGCGGGTCGCCGAGGCGCTCCTGGGTGAGCGCCCCCCAGTACGCGGCCTGCTGTCGGGCCACGCCCCTTCTCGACCCTTCGAGGTATCGGGCGAAGGTCACGGCAGCGACGTCGTAGTCACCGGAGAGGTAGTGGTCGGACCCGTGTCGGACCGCGATCAGCTCCGCGGGGGCGCTGCGGACCCCGGTGCGCAGGAGTTCCTCGAGGAGCCGCGCGCCGCGCCCAGTGCTCGAGGGGCCTCCGGCATCATCGAGAAGGAGGAGGAGGCCTTCCTCGGCGAGGCGATTCTCGGGGGCGCGTCGGGCGAGGGCCAGAAAGGCGTCTTCGGCCCCACTGCGATCCCCGCCGGCGAGAGCCGCCCGCCCCGTCCAGAAAAGGGCGGGCGCCGCCACCTCGCTCGGGATCTCGTTGCCGGTAAGGGGCGCCAGGAGCCGGCGGGCCTCGGAAAGCTGCCGGCGTTCAACACGGCCCCGGCCCAGCGCGAGCCGAAGCTCGGCCCACTCGGTCGCGCTGAGGAGCTCGCCGGTCGCGGGGTCGTCGACCAGGGGTCCGACGAGGGCCTCGGCGCGGTCCCAGTGCTCCGAGGCCAGGAGGGCTCGACCCAGGTCGAGACGCTCCTGGAGCGAGCGATCGTCGGGGCTCTTCCCGTCGATGCTCTCCAGGGAGCGGGCGGCCGAGCGGGCGGCCGGATGGCCCGGTCCGGCCTCGAACGCGCGGGTCAGGACGTCGATCGCGGCGGCGGTGTCCCCCAGCGCGAGCGCGATGGTTCCCGCCCGGTTGCGGGCGGCCGATCCCGCCCCGGCGGTGCGGGTCGCGGTCGCGAACTCGGCACCGGTGGCCCGAGCCACCGAGACCGCCCGCGCCGAATCCCCGGCGCTGAGCAGGGCGTCGACGTGGAATTCCCACCCCCACCGCTCCAGGAATCCCGTATCGGGGTCGAGATCGGCGAGTGCGCTGCGCACCCCTGCGGTGTCCCCGGCCATCGCCATGAGCTCGGCCCGGATCAGGGGGCGCCAGTCCGCCAGGGTGGGGATGCGGGCCATGAGGGCGTCCGCACGATTCACGGCCCCGACCGACTGGTCGTCCCGCACGAGCCCGATGGCGTCGCGGAGTTCGTCCAGGAGTTCTTCTTCGAGTTCCCGGTCCACCGGGGTTTCGTGCAGGAGACTCGCGATCGGGTCGTCGGGTCCCTCCGCCGAATGGGCGGAGGCGGGGGTAGCGCGGTATTCGCCGGCGTCGATGGTCGCGCTCTCGGCCGGGGGCGCGCAGCTCCAGACCAGGAGGACCACGACAGCCAGGGCCGAGAGCCGGAAAAGCCCTCGTCCGGATGGAAGGATACGACCCGACAGCGCCGCGAGTGCGGGGGTCATCCCCCCTCCTCGTCGGGGATCCGGATTCCCACGCCCGTCGGGGTCCGCACGAGTGTCGGGAGGATCGTCGGAATCTCGAGGCCCCGATGATGCTCGAGCACCTCGTCGGGGTGGTCGAAGGGGCGCAGCGCCTCCAATGTCCTGACGGTCGGAAAGATCATCGGCAGTTCCCCCTCGGAGTGGCGGTGCAGCGCCTCTTCCGGACTGATCCAGACCGAGGCCGACGCCTCGGCCTCGTGGATGCGTTCGGATGTCCCTGCGGGCACGGCACCGGCGAAGAACCGGGTGTCGTATCGCCGGGGCTCCGCCTTCGGAGTGATCCAGTGTGCGATATACCCCACGGTCTCCGGATCCATCCACCAGGGACCGTGCTCGAGGAGCTCCGAGAAGCCGATGGCGCCGTCGAGGAGCCGGGTTCTCAGCTCGTCCATTTCGGCATCCGCCCCCGCAGTGGGGGCACGAGCCCCCTCGACATCGCGAGCAAGGAGGATTCCGGTCTCTTCGAAGGCCTCGCGGATCGCGGCCACGAGGGCTTCCGGGGGAGGAGACGACTCACCCGGTGAGGCCTCTCCGGAGGTGTCCGGCGCTCCCAGGCGCTCCAAGATGTGGGGTGCGGCGTCGCCGGGGTCGACCCGTCCCCCGGGAAAGACCCACGCACCCGGCACGAAGCCGGCCGATCGGACCCGGCGCAGGAGGAGCACCTCGAGGCCCCCCGTTCGTCCCGAAGTCGGGCGCATCAGGACGATGGTGGCGGCGGGGCGTGGGGTGGCCGGGGTCCCGGGAGCGCGCAGCCGGTCGGCGAAGCCCTCGGGGAGGCGCTCCAGGGGAATTTCCGAGGCGTTCGAGGCCGGATCGGGGTCGGAAGCGTCCGAGGGGTCCGACGAGCGGGGTGGGGGTAGGGGATTCGTCATGGCGGGCACCCTAGGCGGCGGCTTCTTCTTCGACGAGGGTGACCCGCTCCATCCAGCGGGCGATATCCGAGGTGGAGATGATCCCGATCAGCGCCCATTCCCGGGCCACGAGGACCCGTCGGACCTCCTTATCGCGCATCTGCTCCAGGATCTCCATCATCGGGGCGTCCGGGTCCACCAGGAGGGTGTCCTTCAGCGGTGTCATCAGGTCCGCGGTGATCTTCCCCTTCCACTCTTCCCGGGCGAGGCCCTTCACGTGCGAGAGGGTGATGAGCCCCACGATCACCCCGTCGTCGGTCACCGGAAAGGAGTTGTAGGGCCGTCGCAGGAAGTAGTCGTGGATGAGCTGGTCGATGGGGAGGTCGGGTGAGACCGTCTCGGGGTCGGGTGACATCGCCTCACGGGCGGTGAGCGGCCCCAGGAGCTTCTGCAGCATGACCTGCTGGTACGAGGCCCGGGCGGCGTGCCCCAGGAACCACCCGATGAAGATGAGCCAGAGACCTCCGATGACCGACCCTCCAACCAGGAGCCCCCAGATGCCGAGTCCGATGATCATCCAGCCCAGCAGGCGCCCCGCTCCCGCAGCGATCCGGGTGGCACGCCGGAGGCTGCCCGTGGCCTTCCAGAGGGTGGCTCTGAGGATCCGCCCTCCATCCAGCGGAAAGCCCGGAAAGAGGTTGAATACGGCCAGCAGGATGTTCAGGAAGCCCAGGTACTCGGCCACCGCCTGCCCCGGCTCCCCGAGACCCAGCGTGGGGCCCTGGGCGGCGACCCCATAAAAGAAGATCGCGATGGCGAAGGAGGCCACGGGCCCCATCACCGCGATCAGGAACTCGTCCCCCGGGGTGGCCGGCTCCTGGCGAGTTCGCGCCATTCCTCCGAAGATGAACAGGGTGATGCCCTCGATCTCGATCCCCCGGCGGCGGGCCGTGAAGGCGTGCGCCAATTCGTGCGCGAGAAGCGAGGTGAAGAGCAGGATCGCGCTCGCAAAGCCCATCCAGAGATAGGTGAGCCGGTCCAGCTCGGGCAGGTGCGCGGGGAAGACCGCGCCGGCGAAGCTCCCCAGCACCAGGAAGAAGATGATGAACCAGGAGTAGTCCAGAACAATCTCGAAGCCCGACACACTCCCGAGCCGGACCCCCGAGAAGAGGGTGCCGGTGCGGGGTGGGGGGCGGCGCTTTGCCGCCTTCGGGCCGCGGTCCCGGGACGGTGTCGCGGGGTCGGATCGGTCCATGGGTGTCTGGGCCATCGAGGCTGGGGAACGGGGATTGACGATCGGGGGAGGCCGTCAGAAAAGCTACAATCCGCAGGCCTTCGGGACCATACGGGCCATTATGGCAGGAGTGGCCCGCCGGAGCGGCACGAACCGGGGGGCCATCGGGTGGCAGGCTTCCTGCAACTTGGAACGTGGCCCGGGTTATCCGGAAACTCGACCGTTCATGGCGTTGCGGATGGCCCGTCACCCCCGAGGGGCGGGCGAACCGCCGGCCTTCAGGAGATGATACATGGGACAGCGTTTCTCCCTTCCCGTACTTCCACTTCGCGACACCGTGGTCTATCCCGGCGTTGCCGTACCCATTTCGGCGGGTCGCCCCGGCACTGTCGAGGCGGTTCAGGCCGCTCTCGACGGGGATCGGCGGCTCTTCGCGGTCGCCCAGCGCGAGAACGCCGACGACCCCACGCCCGAGATCCTCTACTCGGTGGGAACCGTCGTGCGCATCATCCAGACGCACCGGGTACGCGGTGGGGTTCAGCTTCTGGTACAGGGGGAAGACCGGGCCGAATCGGTGAGTTACCGGCCGGACGGGGAGGCCATGCTCCAGGCCTCGCTGATTCCGCTCAGCCGCTTCCCGCCCCGCAACCCCGATGAGTCCGGATTCCAGGCGCTCGACAAGGAGCTCCGTGATCGGGCGGCCGAGCTCGGCACCCGACGCGGGGTGCCGGCCGAGGCGCTGAACCAGCTCCTGACCGGGGTCGACGACTCCGGGTCCTTCGCGGACCTCGTCGCCTTCTATCTGGACCTGCCCACTGCCGACAAGCAGAAGCTCCTCGAGGTGCTCGACGACGAGGAGCGCATGCGACGGGCGCTGGTGGCGGTCGAGCGGGAGCTCGCCCGACTCGACGCGCAGGAGGACATCCAGGCCAAGGTCCAGGAGGAGCTGGGCGAGCGTCAGCGCGAGATGCTTCTGCGCGAACAGATGAAGCAGATCCAGCGGGAGCTCGGAGACGAAGACGACAAGAAGGAGGTCGAGGAGCTCCGCAAGCGGATCGAGGCGCTGGCCCTCGAAGAGGACGCCCGCATCGAGGTGGAGCGCGAGCTCAAGAGGCTCGAGCGCACGAGTCCGCAGTCCGCCGAATACCAGGTGATTCGCACCTTCCTCGAGTGGATCACCGAGCTGCCCTGGGCGGAACGGACCGACGACAAGATCGACCTGTCCCGCTCCCTCGAGATTCTCGACGAGGACCACTACGGTCTCGAAGACGTGAAAGACCGGATCGTGGAGTTTCTGGCCGTAAGGAAGCTGCAGCTCGATCGTGCTCCCGAGCCGGAGACCCCGAAGGCCGCGTCGGCCAAGGGTGACACGCCGGTCGAGGTCATCGAACCGGACGAGTCGGACGACGGCGGTGAGGAAGGGGCCGGCGACCCGGAGGCCGCAGACCCCGCGGACTCCGCCGACCCAGCCGAAGGGGAGACCGACGCCCCTGTCGACCGCCCGGAGCTGACCGAAGAGGAACGGATGGTCGGCCGGGGACCGATCCTCCTGTTCACCGGGCCTCCCGGAGTCGGGAAGACCTCGATCGCGCAGTCGATCGCCCGGTCGCTGGGCCGCAAGTACGTGCGCATCTCGCTGGGAGGCGCCCGCGACGAGGCCGACATCCGAGGCCACCGCCGCACCTACGTGGGCGCGATGCCCGGACGGATCATTCAGGGGATGCGCCAGGCGAAGACCAAGAACCCCGTCTTCCTGCTCGACGAGATCGACAAGCTGGGGGTCTCCTTCCAGGGAGACCCGTCGGCGGCGCTCCTCGAGGTGCTCGACCCGGCGCAGAACTACGCCTTCACGGACCACTACCTTGGGATCCCCTTCGATCTGTCCGAGGTGCTCTTCATCGCGACGGCGAACTACGTCGACCGCATCCCGGCCCCCCTGCTCGACCGGATGGAGCGGGTGGACTTCTCGGGCTACACCGAGCGTGAGAAGCTCGAAATCGCACGGCGGTACCTCCTCCCGCGTCAGCGTCGGGAGGCGGGACTCGAAGAAGACGAGCTCGAGATCGACGACGAGGCCATCCGCTCGGTGATCTCGCAGTACACCCGCGAGGCCGGTGTGCGCCAGCTCGAGCGGACCCTCGGCAAGGTGGCCCGCAAGGTGGCCCGGAAGATCGCGGGCGACGAGGTCGAGACCTTCGTTGCCACCGCCGAGGAGATCCGGGAGCTGCTGGGTCGCCCGCGTGTCCACCCCGAGAAGATGCGGGTCGATGACACGATCGGGGTGGCCACGGGGATGTTCTACACCCCGATGGGCGGCGACATCATGTTCGTCGAGGCGAGCGTGATGCCCGGAGAAGGTGGTCTCGTCCTGACGGGCCAGCTCGGGGACGTGATGAAGGAGTCCGGCCGGGCAGCCTGGTCCTACGCCAAGGCCTCGCACCGTGACTTCGAGATCCCCGAGAAGCTCACCAAGGGGGTCGAAGTGCACATCCACGTTCCAGCCGGAGCGATCCCGAAAGACGGGCCTTCGGCGGGGATCACCATGGCCACGGCACTCGTTTCGGCGCTCTCGGGGCGCAAGATCCGTCGCGATGTCGCGATGACCGGGGAGCTTACCCTGACCGGGCGCGTGCTCCCGATCGGTGGGGTCAAGGAGAAGGTCCTCGGCGCTGTCCGCGCGGGCATTACCGAGATCATCCTTCCCGCCGAGAACGAGGCGGACCTCGAGGACATTCCCGATGCGGTCAGCGAGACTCTCACGATCCACCTGGTCAAGGAGCTGGACGACGTGATCAAGATCGCCCTGGCCGAAGGACCGGCCACCCCGCCGAAGGTGGCGGGGGTGGCCTCGGGAGGAGAGCAGACCGCCTCGATCGAAGCGTAGCTCGTCGCGTAGTTCGCGTAGCGCGCGCAGTTCGCGCAGCCCGCGGGGCGCGAGCCGGGTGCCTCCGCTACTCCACCGGCGGGTCGAACGCGCCTTCGGGGACATCCTCCCGAGCGTCGAGCTGCGAGAAGAAGATGCGGACTTCGCCATCGGCCACCCGGTCCCGCGCCAGCGAGATCGGGCCGACCCGCGTCCACTGGGTCCAGTCGCTGGGCGAGGGGTCGGCGTCGGGGTTCGAAATGAAGTGCCAGCGCTCCATCATCCCGGTTTCCGGGTTGATGAAGGCGTGATACATGTTCTGCGGCGTGAGCCCGGTATCCTGCTGGAAGGAGAGTTCGACCACCTCCCATTCGGTCCCGTCATCGTCGGTTTCGGTGCCCAGGTAGCGGGTCTGAACCCCCGGATCCGACCACTTGTAGGGCATGAGAAGCCAGTAGGCGTCGTTGATGTGTGCTCGATGCGCGGCCGCCAGGCGCTCCCGCGCCTCCTCCCCCGAGAGCTCCTCGCCATTCACCCAGACGCGACCCTCCTCGGGTGCATCGGTCGGAAAGATCGCCACGACGATCCCGTCGTTCGACGGCGCCTCGTAGCGGGCCATCCCGTCGAAACGATCCCACCGGTGCGATCGGACGAGCGCACCGCCCTCGCGATTCACCCCCCAGTCGAACTCCAGGTACCGGGTCCGGTCCCACCCGTCATCGGGGGCCATGGCGTCGATCATGCGCGCGTGGATCCGCGTGACCTCGGGGTCGTCGAACTGGTGGTCTCGTGTCGCGGCCTCTTCCGGAACGGCCGACTCCGGCGTACGTTCACCGCAGGCGACAAGGAGGAGGGAAACCGCTAGGACGATCAGGGTACGCATGGCCGACTCCCTTTCGCTTGGCCTGGAGATAAGGTCACCTTCCTTCCGCTGCCCGGCTGTGACCGGGCCCCGCTTCGGGCTCAGGCGACGGGGGTACACGACCCGCGCCGAACTCGATCACGGGTCGCGAACAATGTAGGGTCCCCGCCCCTTGCGGGAAATGCAGCTTCATCAGAGCAGGTTGTTGAAACCGGGAGAGGCAGTGTCCGCACCCACTCCATCCCCCCGGCGACGCTTTGCCACGGCGGTCGATCACCCGGACCACAAGGTGAACCTCGCCGAGGCCGCGCTGTTGGTGGCGCAGGAAGAATATCCACAGCTCTCGGTCGAGTTGTACCTGTCGCGTTTTGACGCGCTGGCCGAAGAGGTCCAGGATCGACTCGCGAACGAGACGGCCCCCCTGGTCGTATTTCAGGAGTTGATCGAGACGCTCTTCGTTCGCAATGGGTTCCAGGGGAATCGCGAGGCCTACTACGACCCCCGCAATTCGTTCCTGAACGATGTGATGGACCGCCGGAAGGGGATCCCGCTCACCCTGGGAATCATCCTCCTCGAGGTCGGATGGCGTCTCGGCCTTCCTCTACAGGGCGTCAACTTTCCCGGCCACTTCCTGGTGCGCTTCGAGGGCGAGGCGGTATCCCTGCTCGCCGATCCCTTCGACGCAGGCAAGATCCGCTTCGAGGAGCAGGCGCAGGAGCTCCTGGACCGGGTGTACGGCGGGATGGTCAGGGTGCAGCCGGCTTTCCTGCGCACCGCAGGCCGACGCGACATGCTGGTCCGGCTTCTGACCAACCTGAAGGGCGTGTACCTGAACGTCGACGACCATCCCCGGGCGCTGGCCGCGGTGGAGCGGATCCTGGTGATCCACCCGACGGCGCCCACCGAGATTCGGGATCGTGGAACGCTCCTGGCGCGGATGGGTCGTACCGACGAGGCGCTGGCGCAGCTCGAGTGGTACCTCGACTACGCCCCCGAAGCGGCCGACGCCGAACGCATCCAGGAGCTGGTCGACGACATCAGAAGCAGTGGAGAAGAGAGATCGCGAGGATGAGCACGACAACCGAACCCGCCGGATACGCCGCCGCCCACGACGGGGTCGCGCTGATCGATTCCGGGGCCCGCCGCACCCGCCTGAGGGTGGACGGCCGCGCTCCCGAGCAGATGCTCACCGGGATCCTCTCCGGGACCATGCCCCCGCCTCCCCGCGAGGTGGAGCCCGGGATCCTGGCGGGGCGCGCCTACCCCTCCACGGTCCTGACGCCGAAGGGCAAGCTGATCACCGAACTCCGCCTCCTTCGTCTACCGAATTTCGGAGCGGAGGAGGGCGCCGGGGACCCCGACGCCTTTCTCCTCGATCTTCCGGCGGCGGGATCCGAAGGCCTTCGCGAGCACTTCGCCCGCTATCTGCCCCCCCGCATGGCACGCGTGCACGACCACTCGGAGCCGCTGGGGGCACTCACCGTGGTGGGCCCCGGGGCCGCCTCGATCCTCTCCCGCGAGGCGCTGGGACTCCGGGTCGACGCCCTCGAGCTCGACGCCCTCGACGAGGGGGAGCTGCGCATCCTTGTCGACGGCTCGCCCGTCGGAATCCAGGTCGTCCGAAGCGCGGCGGCGACGGCTCCCTCCTTCGACGTGATCGCCGATGGCGGAACGATCTCGGCGCTCCGCGGGCGACTGCTCGAAGCCGGAGCGGTCGAGGGCGATGAAGCCCTCCGAACCACCCTGAGGATCGAACGTGGCCGCCCCGAGTTCGGGGTGGAGCTGGATCGCGACACCCTGCCTCCCGAGGCCGGCCTCGACCCCCGCGCGATCGATCATGCGAAGGGCTGCTACACCGGGCAGGAGGTGATCGTCCGGATCCGCGACCGGGGGCGGGTCAATCGCCACCTGCGGGGTCTGCTGTTCGGCGAGGGCGCCCTTCCCGAGCCGGGCACCGAGCTCTGGATCGAGGGGCGGGATCGCCCCGGCGGCGAGGTGCGGAGCGCGGTCTACTCGCCCCGTTTCGGACAGGGGATCGGGCTCGCCATGGTCCGGCGCGAGGCCGAACCGCCCGCGACCGTGCGCCTCGGTGAGCCTGACGGACCGACCGCGCGCCTGCACGCACTCGGCGAGGACGGCTGGATCGTGGAGGACGGCGAGGAGTATTGCTGAAGGCCACCCCATCCTATCCTAGGGGGCTGAGGGGCCGTGCATTTTCCGGCCGGCGTCGCGCTGACTCCTCTCTCATCCGCTCGAGCGGCCCCGAGCACGGGGCGCTGAGGTCCCGAATATGAGTACCATTCACACCCCCATCGATCCCGACGAGCTGCGGACGCGGTTGAGCGCGCTCTCGCGAGAGGAGCTGCCGGGTGCCCTGGCCGAGCTTCGGCCCCAGGTCCTTTTGGAGTTCTGGTACGATCTGGACGAGGGCGAGCAGGAACGGCTGCTGTCGGCGGCGTCGCCAGAGACGGCCGCCGAGCTCCTCTCCATGCTCTCCGACGAGGAGCAGTCGGAGCTCCTGCAGACGCTGACCCTCCCGCGCGCGGCCGAAGTGCTCGAGGAGCTGGACCCCGACGACCTGGCCGACACGCTGCAGGCGCTCGACGCGCACCACCCCGAAGGATCCGGCGAGCTCAAGACCTTCCTCGACCCCGAGACGCTCGCGGTCGTCGACGCACTGACCGGCTACGACGAGGAGGAGGCCGGGGGGCTGATGACCCCCGAGTTCATCTCGGTTCGGGCCACGATGACGGTCCAGCAGGTCCTGGCCTTCCTCCGCAAGGCCTCTCCCGACGCCGAGACGATCTACTACCTGTACGTGGTTGATCGCGAGGGGCGCCTCAAGGGGGTGCTCTCGCTCCGTCAGCTCCTGATCAGCTCGCCGGACACCCGGGTTGGCGACGTGATGGACCCCGACGTGATCTCGATCGGGACCAACGTAGACCAGGAGGAGGTCGCCCAGATCATGGCCGACTACGACTTCTCGGTCATCCCGGTCGTCGACGAGGAGGAGCGACTGGTCGGGATCGTCACGATCGACGACGTCCTCGATGTGGTGGCCGAGGAGGCCACCGAGGACATTCACCGGATGGGTGCCGCCCCGGTCGACATCGACTACGTGCGTGCGGGACCGTGGCTCCTGTTCAAGAAGCGAGCATCCTGGCTCGTGCTCCTCGTGGTCTCGATGACGCTGACCTTCAACGTGATCTCGGCGTACGAGCAGGTCATCGAGGAGATCGTGATCCTGGCGGCGTTCATCCCGCTCCTGATCGGGACCGGGGGGAATGTCGGGTCGCAGGTGGCCACCCTGGTGGTGCGGGCCCTGGCGGTGCGGGACCTGGAGCTCAGGGATTATCTGAGCGTGCTGCGCAAGGAGATCATGACCGGGACCCTCCTGGGGGTGGCCTTCGGCGCCTTCATGACCGGGTACGTGCTGATCTTCCGGGCCGAGCCGCTGATCGCGGTCGCCCTGGGAATCACCATGGTGCTGATCTCGTTCACCGCCAACCTGGTGGGCGCGACCCTCCCCTTCATCTTCCGGCGATTCGGGATCGATCCCGCGCTCACCTCGTCCCCCGGCATCACGACCGTGATGGACGTGGTCGGACTGCTGATCTACTTCCAGGTGGTGATCTGGATCCTGAATCCCCTGCTCGAGGCTTGAATCGGGTCAGCGCCTGAGGTACTCGACGAAGAACTCGGTCGCGCGCGCCGAGACCGCTTCGAACCACTCGCCGTGGTAGGCGTCGAAGTGGCCGATCGGGAATTCCTCGAGCTGGCCGTTGCGCAGGCGTCGGGCCACCCGACGGGTCGCCCCGATCGGACAGACGCGGTCGTCCGAGGCTCCGAGGATCAGGGTGGGGATGCGGATTCGTGCCGCCCTGCGGCCGGGGTGGTAGCGGAGTACCTGCAGGAAGGTACGGGCGGGAACGGGGCCGGGAGGCGGGGCGTCGTCGGGTACGAGCGAGAGGTACCCGTCGTGACTGTCGGGTGAGGCCAGGAGGGCCAGCCCTCGTTTCCGTACGATGGGCACGGTCAGGGGAGGGAGCCCGAATACGCTCCGCGCCGCGTCGGTCAACCCCAGGGCGATCGCGGGTAGCTGGTAGCGGAACGGGTACGCCAGGCTGCTCGCGAGCCCGCTCACGAAGGGGATCTGCGAAACGACGGCCTTCACCCCCCCGGGGGCATCCGCCGCGGTCCGGAGCACGTGTCCCCCCGAAAACGAGGTGCCCCACAGCCCGATCCGACTTCCGTCGAGTCGGGGATCTCCCCGAACGCAGGCCAGTGCGGCGCGGTAGTCGGCGAGCTGTCGGGCCGGCGAGACGAGCCGGCGGGGATTGCCGGAGCTGCCTCCGAAGTGTCGGTAATCGAAGACCAGCACCGCGAGACCGTGATCGCGGAAGCGCTCGGCGAAGGCCGCGAGCCCGTACCGGCGCTCGGCCCCGATCCCGTGCGCCATGACCACGACGGGGGGGCGGGGTCGGCCCGCGGGAGGGCGGTCCTCGGTCCCGTCGGTTCGATCCACCCGCGGAAGGTACAGGTCTCCCTCCAGGCTCCCGCCCTCCGATGGGAAGCTCAGCTTCACCGGTTCGCTGCGCTCCGGATCAGCGGACATGGGCTGCCGGGATCGAGTCGACGATCCGGCGTCCGTGCCAGCGGCCGTTCTCGATGAAGATGCGATTCGCGTCGTGGCCGGCGGCGAGCACCCCGGCGATGTACACCCCCGGCATCGGGGTTTCCATCGTCTCGGGGTCGTGGGCCGGCACCCCGGTCTGCTCGTCGACCGGAACGCCCAGCTCCCGCAGGAGGACCGGGTCGGCCTTCCATCCGGTCAGCGCCACGACGAAATCATTCGCGATCGAGTCGGTCGCCCCGTCGGATTCCCGTCGCAGCGTCACCCGACCGGGCTGGATCGTCGAAACCCGATGGCCGAACCGGGCCACGATCTCACCCTTCTCGATCCGGTTGAGCATGTCCGGTCGCACCCAGGGCTTCACGCTCCGGTCGAGCTCGGTGGCGAAGTGGACGAGGGTGACGCGGACGCCGGCCCGATACAGCTCGAGCGAGGCCTCCACCGCCGAGTTGGACCCGCCGACCACCACCACGTCCTGGTTCCAGTACGGGTGCGCTTCGGTGTAGTGGTGCCTGACCTTGGGGAGCTCCTCGCCGGGGATGTCCAGGAGGTTCGGTCCATGGAATCCACCGGTGGCGACGACGATCCTGCGGGCCCGAAGCCTGCGGGTGGGGGCGTCGGCCCCGTGGAGGGTGGGGCGGGTCCGGATCCGGAAGTCTCCGATCGAGCCTTCGATCTCCTCGACCTTCTCGTAGAGCCGGGTGTCGAGCTCGAAGTACTCGGCGACCCGGCGGAAGTAGGCCAGCGCCTCCTTGCGCGTCGGGGTCTTGTCGGTGGTGACGAAGGGAAGGCCCTCGATCTCGAGCTTTTCGGGGGTCGAGAAGAAGGTCATGTAGTAGGGGTACCGTACGATCGAGTCACACAGGGGGCCCTGGTCGATGAGGACGACGTCGAGTCCGGCGCGACGCGCGGCGGCTCCGGCGGCGATGCCGCAGGGTCCGGCTCCGATGATGGCGAACTCGACGGGCTCCGAAGGGGATTCCGGGTGGGACATCGAGTGAGACATGGGGTTGCGTGCGCGGGTCGGGGTGACTGCGATTCCGGGAACGCCCCGAGACCCCTCAACCCCCGGCCCGTTCCGAAATCTCGGCCAGACGGCGCTGCAGCTCATCGCGCGGGAGCCAGTGGCCCCGCACCATCACCCCCGCCGGATCCCGGAGTGCCTCGAGGGCCTCGAGCGGGTTGGCCTCGACGAGGATCAGGTCGGCCCGGGCCCCCGGAGCGACCCGCCCGAAGTCCTCGACGTATCCCAGCTCCGAAGCCGCGTACTCCGCAACCCGTCGGCTTCCGCTCTCGAGAATCGCCAACGGGGGTACTCCCGATTCGGCCATGACCCGGATCTCGTGGTGGACCGCGAAACCCGGCACCATGAACATCTGAGGAGAGTCGGTGCCCATGAGCAGCTCGGCGCCGGCGGCGCTCAGCGCGGCCAGGATCTCCCTGCGCAGGTCGATCAGTGCCTGTGCGGTTACCGCATCGATGTCGTCGCCACCCATAGCCCCGTCGGTTCGCCAGCCTTCGAGGAGCTCGACAAAGATCCGGTTCTCCTTCTGGGCGCTCCACTGCTCGAGCTCCCCGGGTGTCGCGTAGCGCATCTCCGGGAGTGCCGCGAGCTCCGCGGCGGAGACGTCGTTGTAGAAGTTCTCCCAGAGGTACATGGTGGGAACGTTCCAGGTGCCGGCGTCGCGGGTCATTTCGGCCAGCTCTGCGATCCGCTCGGGAGTCGCGCTCGCGACCACCTCGGACAGGGTGACCGGTTCACCGGCTTCGGCTCGGGCACGGAGGTCGGGCGATGCCGCGGCCTCGACGTACCCGTCCAGGTGGTCGATCGTCGACTTGCCCGTCTGGAGCGAGCGTTCGAGCCCCACCTCCGGAGACACATGGCCCGCCCAGGTGATCCCTTCCTCGCGCGCCACCTCGACGATCCGGTCGTACGTCTCCGGACTCAGGCCGGGGTGGAGCTTCAAGAGGTCGTAGCCTGCGGCGGCGTGCCTGCGGACCAGCGCTTCGGCGGTCTCGGGGTCGGGGGCCGAGGTGCCGCTGAGCGAAGGGGATGCGGAGAAGATCGTGGGCCCCATGGTCCGGCCCGACGCGGTGGCCTCGCGCAGTTCGGGGTGGTTGGGGGCGCCCTGCATGCTCCGGATCGTGGTCACCCCGTTGGCCAGGTAGAGAAAGAAGATGTCTTCCATCCGCTCGGTCGGGGTGTCGGGGCCGGGAAGGTGGGCGTGCATCTCGGCCATCCCGGGAAGGAGCCACCGCCCGGAGCCGTCGATCGTGGTCGCACCGTCGGGAACCGGAGTCTCTCCCGAGGGTCCGACGAGGGTGATCCGGCCGTCCTCGATGACCACGGTCCGGTCCTCGAGCAGGAGGGCGCCGTCCGTCATCGGCAGAACGTGGACGCCGACGAAGGCCATCGGCTCCGACGATGCCCCGGCGACCGGTTCCCCCTGCTCGACTTCCCGGGGGGACTCCAAGCATGCCGCGAGGCCGAGCGCCAGGATCGCGCTCGACGCGCGGATCAGGGAGGGGGACGGATTCATGGCCTGGCCTCTCGAAAGCAGGGGGGGGGAGGCGTGTCGATCGGGGTACGACTGTCGGGATGGTAGAGAGGGGGTCGGTGTGGGGCAAGCCGCGCTTCCGATCCCAGCGAGTGCAGGGCGTCTTTCAGAGAACCGGCGGCGGAACGTCTCCGGGGGCGCCGGGCGTTGGTAGCATGAGGGCGGCTCGCGTTGCGCCCGGTTACGCTCACTTCGACATCGAGGTTGAACATGAAGCAGCCCGACTCCAGCGAGGCACGGCAGGTCGACGATCTGATCATCGGGACCGGCCAGGCGGGAAAACCGCTGGCCGGCGCGCTCGCCGAAGCCGGCCGAAGGGTCGTGATCATCGAGCGGGACCGGGTGGGGGGGACCTGCGTGATTCGCGGATGCACTCCCACCAAGACGATGGTCGCGAGCGCCCGCATCGCCCACCTGGCGCGACGCGCGGGGGACTTCGGGGTCCGCACCGGGGCCGTTTCGGTGGACATGGCCGCGGTGCGGGAGCGAAAGCGCGGGATCGTCGACGACTGGAGCGCGGGGAGTCGGAAGGGGCTGGAGCGGCACGATACCCTGGAGCTCGTCGAGGGCGAGGCGTCCTTCGATGGAATGCGGACCGTGCGGGTGCTCGGTGACGGGGGCGAGGTGGGGCGCTTCGAGGCGGAGCGAATCTTCATCAACACCGGGGGGCGCCCCCGGATTCCGGAGTTGCCGGGTCTCGACTCCATCCCCTTTCTGAACTCCACCTCGATCATGGAGCTGGCAGAGGTGCCGGAGCACCTGGTCGTGCTGGGCGGAGGATTCATCGGTCTCGAGTTCGGACAGATGTTTCGGCGGTTCGGGTCCGAGGTCACCGTGCTCGAGCGGGGCGAACGACTTGCGGATCGGGAGGATCCCGACGTGACCGAGGCGATCCAGGAGCTTCTCGAGGACGAGGGGATCCGGGTCCGGACGGGGGTGACGGCGGAGCGGGTGGACCGAGACGGAAGGGCGGGGGTGAAGGTCTTCCTGGCCGGCAGCGATGAGCCGGTCGTCGGGAGCCACCTCCTGCTCGCTGCCGGACGGGTGCCCAACACCGACCTGCTCGACCTGCCGGCGACCGGCCTCGAAGTCGATGACGAGGGATACGTGCCGGTCAACGATCGGCTCGAGACCCCCGTCCCCGGAATCTGGGCACTCGGGGATGTGGCCGGGTCTCCGCCCTTCACCCACATGGCCTACGACGACTATCGGGTGGTGCGCGAGAACCTGCTGGGTGGGGGAGAGGCATCGACGAGTGGCCGGATTCCCACGTACACCGTCTTTCTGGATCCGCAGCTGGGCCGGGTCGGAATGACCGAGAGGGAGGCGCGGGATGCGGGGCAGGATATCCGGGTCGCGCATATGCCGATGTCTCGCGTGGCCCGAGCGATCGAGACGGATGAGACCCGTGGACTGATGAAGGCGGTCGTCGACGCGGATTCGGATCAGATCCTGGGCGTGGCGATACTCGGGGTCGAGGGAGGAGAGATCGCCGCGACCCTCCAGGTCGCGATGATGGGGGCGGTACCCTGGACGGCGCTCCGTGACACTCCGATCGCCCACCCGACGCTGGCGGAATCGCTGAACAACCTGTTCATGTCCCTGGACTGAGGCGTGGTCGACCTGAACTTCCGGTGCACCCTGTATTTCTCTGGCAGCCTTCACGCGGGGGGGTCGGGCCCCCGGCCGAGCGCTACCCCTTTCGGAACGGAAGGAAATCGGCGAAGGTGCCTCCCGTTCGAGATCGGGTCGCGCCCGAAGGTCGATTTCAGCCAGGATGAAGCCGCCGATGAGTTCAGAGCCGACACCCCCTCCTCCGGCGAAGGCGAGCCGCGGGGGCCCCGGATGGATCGTGGCCGCAGCCTTCATCGGGCCGGGCACCGTAACCACCGCCACCCTGGCGGGTGCCAACTTCGGTACGATCCTCCTGTGGGCGCTGACCTTCTCGATCATCGCGACCCTCATCCTGCAGGAGATGGCCGCACGCCTGGGCGTGGTGACCGGACTCGGGCTGGGCGAGGCGGTGCGTCGGCGGTTTCAGGGTCCCGTCCTGCGCCTGGGCGCCATCGTCCTGATCGTCTCGGCGATCGCGATCGGAAACGCGGCCTACGAGACCGGCAACCTGCTGGGCGCGGCGCTGGGGCTCGAAGCCGTCGCTGGGGGCGGCCCGAATCTCTGGGCGCTCGCGATCGCCGTGGGCGCCGCAGCCCTCCTCTGGACCGGGAGCTATCGCCTCCTGGAGCGCTTCCTGATGGTCATGGTGGGGCTCATGTCGGTCGTGTTCATCACCACGGCGGTGATGGTGCGACCCCCACTGGCGGAGCTCGCGTCGGGGCTCCTGATTCCGAGTCTGCCCGATGGCGCCATCCTCTTCACCGTCGCGCTGATCGGGACCACGGTCGTGCCGTACAATCTCTTTCTGCACGCGTCGGCGGTGAAGGAGCGGTTCAGCGGCCCCGCCGACCTGGGGGCGGCGCGGCGCGACCTGGGGGTCTCGATCCTGGTCGGTGGCGCGGTGAGCCTGGCGATCGTGGTCACGGCGGCGGGAACCATTCACGGAACCCCGGGCGAGGTCGGAAACGCCACCGAGATGGCCCGCCAGCTCGAACCCCTTCTGGGGCGCTGGGCACAGATCTTCTTCGCGACCGGGTTCTTCGCGGCCGGCCTGACTTCGTCGATCACGGCTCCCCTGGCCGCGGCCTTCGCCACCGCCGGGGCGCTGGGGTGGGAGCGGGACCTCACCTCGACCCGCTTCCGGCTGGTCTGGGGAGGGGTGATCGGAGTGGGGGCACTGTTCGCCGCGACCGGGATCAACCCGGTGCAGGCGATCCTTTTCGCTCAGGCCGCCAATGGCATTCTCCTGCCCTGCATCGCACTCTTTCTTCTCCTTGCGGTCAACGACCCACGGTGGATGGGTGAGCACCGCAATGGCCCCATATCGAATACCCTGGGCGGATTGATCTTTCTGGTCACGGTCATCCTCGGCGGACGCGCCATCCTGACAGCCTTCGGGGTGCTGTAGAGCGGTTCGGGGGGATCCGGACGGGGGTGCGGGGGGTTGAAACGGGCTGCCGGGTCGATCCGGCTCCCATCCACCCGTTCGACCTCTGCACAGGAGTTGGTCCATGAGCCGCATCCCGACCCCCGATTTCGGACTCCTCAGCCTCCCGGGTGCGGTGGTGGCCGGAGCTCTCGGACTCGCACTCGCGTGGACGGCGCAGTCCGCAACGGCGCAGCCCGCGACGGTGCTCGCTACGCCCGCGGTGGCGGAGGCGGAGTGGGGGCTGGACCCCGTGCTCGAGTGGCGCACTGCGACCGAGGGGAACGAGGCACGCTATCGGGTGCGGGAGCAGCTCGTCCGCCTGGACTTCCCGAACGACGCGGTGGGGGTCACCACCGAGGTGGAGGGGCGGATCACCCTGACCTCGGACGGGCGGATCGCCAGTGCGAACTCGGGCTTCACGATCGGGCTGGCCGGCCTCACCAGCGACAGCGACCGCCGTGACAACTACCTGCGCCGCAACACCCTGGCCACCAACGACCACCCCGAGGCGCGCTTCCAGCCGCGGGAGTTTCGGGGGCTGGATGCCGCCACGATCGTGGCCTCCCCAGAGACCAACGGAGAGATGGTCACCGTCGAGTTCGAACTTGTCGGAGATCTCACGATCCGCGACGTCACCCGGCAGATGACCTGGACGGTCGAGGCCGAGATCGGCGCCGAGGCGATCCGCGGTCTCGCCCGCACGCAGTTCACCTTCGGGGATTTCGATCTCGAGGTGCCGAGCGTGGGGTCGGTCCTGAGCATCAACGACGATATCCGCCTGGAGTTCGACTTTCACCTCGTCCCCGACGCCAACCCCTGAACCGGATCCCATCCTATGTCCACTCCCGAATCCGAAGCCCGCAAGGCGCTGAACCGACTCACCCGCGCGCTCGAAAAGAGTCGCCGTGAGCTCGACTCGCTCCAGGGTGCCATCCGGCACGCCGAGGGCGAGGACTTTCCGGCCGCAGCCTACGCCGAGGCCGAAGCGGGAATCGAGCGACTTCTGGAGTTCGGGCGCGAAGAGGGGGCGCGGCTGCAGGCCAAGATCCTGCAGTCCGGCGGACTCGAGCCGGGACGGATCCGCCGATCGTCGTCGTGACGCCCGTGCGGAGTGACGCTTCCGAGAGCGACGGGCTCGGGCTGCGCGACGACCTGGTGCGCTGGATGCGCGAGCCGGATCCAGCGGGACTTGAGGAGCTCGCCCTGCGGGTGCTGCGCTTTCAGGCAGGCGAGAATCCGGTCTACGGCGCGCTCGTGCGCGCCCGGGGGCTCGATCCCGCGCGGATCGACCGGTGGGAGAACTTCCCGCCCCTTCCCGCACGGGCCTTCCGCGA
>SLBA01000045.1 GCA_007126575.1 Gemmatimonadota bacterium
GGCACGGTTCGGCTTCCAGGCCCGCTACCGGAGGGGAGCGAACCAACCCGACGGGCGCACATCATTCCGCTTCCGCCAGGGAGACCTGGATTTCGACGGACACGACATGGAACGCCTCGTCATTTCGAATGGCCGCGCTCAGTACTGGGGGACCGGTTCATTAAACGATGATTCGGGCTTCTCCTTCCATCTCATCGCCGTGGATGCAGATGAAAGCAACGCCTTCGATACCGACCGGTTCCGAATCAAGATCTGGCTCTCGGAGCTGGGCGAGGAAGAAGGCCTGGTCTACGACAACAAGCTCGGCTGCGCAGAAGACTCCGCAGATCTACCCAACGATTGTACCGAACTCACGAGGGGAAGGGTGACCATCCGGAGAACGGGGGGAGGGCCCCCGGGGCCGCCCAGCTGATCACCACTAAACAGGAGATGGCAACCATGGACATGATTATACAGAAGGTCTACCGCGGATGGAATCAACTTATGGTCGATTATCACATTGATCGTTTTAAAATGAGAGATCAGGGCGACGGGTGGTGGGAACTCACGGTCAATCACCAGGTCGAAGCAGAGTTGTACGCCGATAACCCGGACGTCACTGTAGTAATGAAGTGGCCCGACGGTACCAGCGTCACCGAAAGCCTGACCGTCACCCGTGCAATCTACCGTGGAACCACCCTTCCCGCAGATCCGTGGTTCAAGTACAATGCCGCCTCCGGCGTGGCGTTCATCTCCATCGCCGGGAAGGAGCCATCCTGAATGTCTTGTCCAGCCTGGAGTGCGCCGCCTTGGAATCGAACCAAGAACCTACTGATTAAGAGTCCAACCGGCGGGTAAACGGGAGCGGGGACTCCGACTCTCACGAACCGTTGCGGCCGTTGGGGTTCGGGCAGATCTACACCTACTGAGTACATGGGTTCTCGTAGGCCGTATTGCGCGCTTCTCACCCCAAGACCTACCCCACAACCTACCCCAGCGGGGGGGCTCGATCCAAGGCCGCCCTCTACCCGCCGCTCCGGGCGGCTTCGAGGGGTGCCAAGACCAGCTCACGGATCGTCCTAACGACCTCCGGGAAGCTCGCCGGGGCGCTTCCGGCCCCGTTGCTCCCCTTCAGGAACGCGCGCCAGCGCGCGCCGCGCTCGGGGTCGCTGGCGAACGCCTGCGAGAGGCCGGCCGGCTCCTCGGCGGGGATCGCAGTACCCCGGCGCTGGAAGGTTTCGGCGAGCTGACGGGTCAGGCTGGCATCTTCGATGGTCACCTCCGTGGCCAGAACGTAGAGATCGAAGTAGTCCTTGAGGCGCGTGTTGAGCACGTCGAAGCGAACCATGGCTTCGATCTTCTCCGCAACCACCGCTTCGACGGGATAGACGGTAAGCTCCGGCGCCGGTAGGTCGAGGAGTGTCGGAAGCTCCGTCCTCGCCGGTGGATCGACGACGATGTCGCCGAACCCAATGTCCACCTGACACGGGATGCGCGCGTTCCCGAGGTGCGCAACGACCCGAACTCGCACCCCTGGATACGCGGCGCCCTCCCTCATCTCCACAACCTGCAGCTCGTCGTCGAACTCGATCCCGTCGGGCTCGACCGGCGAGGCGAGAACTTCCCGGAACACCTCTTCCATCGCCGAGGGGCTGGCGTTCCCGAATCCGAGGAGGTCGAGGTCTCGCGTCACCCGCCGCTCCAGGTCCCAGACGTAGAACAGCCACGCGCCCTTGAGGACGAGCCGCTCCGCATGAGGGGAGCGCGACAGGCGATAGAGGAGGCGCTCCGTCGCGAACCGAACAAGAACCACGTTGAAGTTCGCGTCCGACTGCTTCGCCAGGCTCAGCAGACGTGCGTGCACGGAAGCGGGAAGGTTCGACGGCTGCCGCCTCGCCGCACTCACGAGATGATCGCTTCGAGATAGGGACGCATGACCTTCTCCACACGGCAGACCTTCGCGAAACGCAGCAGATCCTCCATGGTGACGAGCCGCCTCGACCACGCGTCGCGGAGGGCTTCGACCGCGACGTCCACGCCCACCTTGTTCCGGAACTTGAAGAGGTCGGCGATCGTCTTCGCGGGGCTGTAGACTCTCACCTTCACGCCTTCCACGGTGTGCGTCTCAACGCCTTCCGTGAAGGCATCGCCCGAGAACCAGACGATCCGAAGGGGGACTGCCGATACCCTGGGACGCTTCGAGTGGGCGCGGAGCGCCAGCCACACCTCGTGCGGCATCTGCGTTCCGATCTCGTGGAAGGAGAGCGCCGAGAGCAGACAGACGACACCCCTCGGAACGAGCTTGGCCGCCTCCGCATAGGTGTGCTTCTCGGTGACCGCAGCGTCCGGATGGCGGAAGAGGCCGGGTGCGACCTGCTCCACTTCTCCCTGGTCACGAAGGCGGTAGAGCACCGCGGTCGGAAGCCCCGCCTTCTCCAAGTCCCTCGGCCGCACGAGCCCGCATCGCCGAACCATCCTCCGGACCCGCTCCGTCGGTCCGTGCTTCATGCTCGCCTCCCGTTGTGATACGTAGTTGTTTATCAACTTATAACTACTTTTCACAACGGACAATGTCACCATTGCTCCCCGACTCGTCGATGTAGAGCATGTGGGTCGGCTTGCTCGGGCTAGAGCCCGCACTCTGGGCGTCCAGCAGCCGGCGAGCCACGAGAAGGATCGAGACGAGGTGATCACCACCGCGTCGGAGACGGTCAGGGCCATCCGCCGCACACTCGCTGATCGCGTCGATGAAGAGTCAGCGGTACGGCGGGAATCCGACGGTCCTCGGGACGCCGACCTACCCCACCCACCTTAGGCAAACCGGGGCAGGCCTGGGGAAAAGTGACCGCACAAGCCCTTCTGTCGCAATCACTTGGAAGAGTGCGCCGCCTTGGAATCGAACCAAGAACCTACTGATTAAGAGTCAGTTGCTCTGCCAATTGAGCTAGCGGCGCAGGTCGGGGGCCGGAGCACCCGAGCCTTTTAAATTACGAGCCCGGCCGCGAAGGTCAAGGGCTCGACGAGGGCTCCCCGCTCGACTCCTCGCGCAGCCGGCGGCGAAGGGCGGGCACATACAGCCAGAGAAGCCCGACGGTCTGCAGGAAGAGCTGGACCGCGATCCCCATCGAGAGGCTCCGCTCCGCCACGACCACCCCCAAACCGATCGAGACCACGAAGACCGCCGGCACTCCCCACCCGAAACGCTTCGGGTAGGCGCGGATCGTGGCGAAGGGCTCCTGCTCCATCAGCCCCCCCTCGTCCGGTCCGGAACGCTCTTCTGCCACCTCGGCCTCAGTACGCCGCGAGCCCGGTCACGGCCTGCCCCAGGATGAGGCCGTGGATGTCGTGCGTCCCCTCGTAGGTGTAGACCGATTCGAGATTGGCCATGTGTCGCATCGCCGAGTACTCGACCAGGATTCCGTTTCCGCCGAGCAGGCGACGCGCCTCGCGGGCGACCTCGCAGGCCATGTCGACATTGGTCCGCTTCGCCATCGAGACCTGGAAGGGGGTCATCGTCCCCTCGTCCTTCATGCGGCCCAGGCGATACGCCATGAGCTGGCCCTGGGTGATCCCGGTGATCATGTCGGCCAGCCGCGTCTGCTGGATCTGCTTTCCGGCGATGGGGCCGTCGAACATGACCCGCTCCCCGGCGTAGTTCAGCGCCTCGTCGTAGCAGGCCATGGCCGCGCCCACGGCGCCCCAGGCGATCCCGTAGCGCGCCTGCGTCAGGCACATGAGCGGGTTCTTGAGCCCCGACGTCTCGGGAAGGATCGCCGACTCGGGGATCTCGACATCTTCCAGGTGGAGCTCGCTCGTGTCCGAGGCCAGGAGCGACAGCTTGCCCTTCTGGTCCCGCGCCGAGAAGCCGGGCAGGTCGGTCGGCACCACGAAGCCCCGAATGCCCGAGGTGTCGCCGATCTCGCCCGTCTGGGCCCAGATGATCGCCACATCGGACATCGACCCGTTCGTGATCCACATCTTGGTCCCGTTCAGTACCCACACCCCATCACTGCGCCGCGCGGTCGTGACCATCCCGCCGGGGTTCGACCCGTAGTCCGGCTCGGTCAGCCCGAAGCAGCCGATCGCTTCGCCCGAGGCCAGCCGCGGGAGCCACTCCCTGCGCTGCTCCTCGCTCCCGAAGGCGTAGATCGGGTACATGACGAGCGCCCCCTGCACCGAAGCGAAGGAGCGGATCCCGGAGTCTCCGCGCTCGAGCTCCTGCATGATCAGCCCGTACGCCACATTGTTGAGTCCGGCGCACCCGTACTCCTCGGGCAGGTTCGCTCCGAGCATCCCGAGCTCCCCCATCCCGGCGATCAGATCGCGGGGGAAGCGGCGCTCGATATAGGCCTCCTGAATGACGGGCATGACCTGATCGTCGACCCATTCGCGGATCGTGTCGCGCACCATCTTCTCTTCGTCGGAGAAGAGGCTGTCGAGGTCGTAGAAATCCACACCCTTGAAGCTGGGAGCCATGGTCGTCGAGATCCTTGTTCGAGTAGTCGGAAGAAGATCAGGGTCGGGGAGGCCGATATCCGGCTCCCATTCAACCCGTGTCGGAGGCCGGCGGGGCTTCGGGGGGGCGGGCCTCGACCGCGCGCCGGTTACGCAGTCGCATGACGCCGATCGCGATCTCGCGCGCCACCCGCCCTCCAAGATAGAAGGCGACGGCGAGAGTGGCACCCCACAGGGCGGGGATCAGGCTCAGGTCGGGCTGCACCACGAACCAGATATAGAGGCCGACCAGCAGGGCGATGACGGCCCCGCTCCCCCAGCCGATCCGGCTCGCGCGGCGCTTCGCACGCTCGACGCACTCCTCGCACCAGAGGAGCCGGTCGAGCTCCTCCTTCGGGCGCTCCTCGAGGCAGCGCAGACAGGTGAGCTCCCCGTCGGGCAAGCGGTCCCTCCACGAGATCTTCTCCGGGGTCACGCCAGGTTCCGGATCACAGCCGAGGTAAAGGCGTCGGTCCCGAGGCTGCCGCCCAGGTCGCCGGTGCGGTTTTCGGGGTCGGCCAGCGTGGTGCGCAGAGCCGAGCGAATCCGACCGGCCACCTCGTCCTGCCCGATATGCTCCAGGAGCATGACCGCCGAGAGCGTCAGCGAGGTCGGGTTCGCGATCCCCTTGCCCGCAATGTCGGGGGCGGATCCGTGCACGGCTTCGAACATCGCGGCGTCCTTGCCGATGTTCGCGGCGGGTGCCAGCCCCAGCCCTCCCACGAGACCGGCCATCAGGTCCGACAGGATGTCGCCGAACATGTTCTCCATGACCAGAACATCGAAGTCGTACGGGTCGGTCACGAGCTGCATGGCGGTGGCATCGATGATCCGGTCTTCGAACTCGATCGTGCCCTCGTACTCCTTGGCGACCTCGCGGCCCACATCCAGGAAGAGCCCCTGCGTGTACTTCAGGATGTTCGCCTTGTGGGCGAGGGTGACCTTCTTCCGGTCATTGGCGACCGCGTATTCGAAGGCGTAGCGGACCACCCGCTCGGCCCCGAAGCGCGTGATGATCATGACCGATTCGGCGGCCGCGCGGGGATCGCCCTCGAGCCCGATGTAGTGCTCGACGCCGACGTAGAGGCCCTCGGTGTTCTCGCGGATCAGGACCAGATCGATGTCCTTGTAGCGGCCGTCGTCGGTCATCGACAGCGCCGGCCGGACGTTCGCGTACAGGTCGAACTCCTTGCGGATCGCCACATTGATCGAGCGAAAGCCGGTCCCGACCGGGGTCGTGAGCGGCCCCTTCAGGCACACCGCGTTGCGGCGGATCGATTCGAGGGTGATTTCAGGGAGGGGTGACTTGAGCTGGTCGACGCCCGCCACGCCCGCCACCTGCTCGTCGTACTCGAGTTCGGCGCCCGCCGCCTCGAGGATCTGCAGGGTCGCGGAGGTCACTTCGGGTCCGATCCCGTCGCCGGGGATCACGGTGATGGTCTTGGCCATGACATCGCTGTACGGGGGAGTCAGGTCGTGGTTCCCGGAGGACGACCCCGTATCGCCGTCCAGCCGGCCCGCTCATGTGTCGGGAGAGATGTACTCGGGATTATACTCGAATTCGGTGTGATCCTCACCCCATCGGACCAACGCGACCATGCGACCGGGGCGCTCCGTGCCCTCTCGACGGGCCAGCCCGGCGATGCTCAGCGCCTCGCGCCAGTCCCGCTGGGTCATGTCTCCGCGCCGGAGGAGGGCCTGGGCCATGACGTTGCCCCCGGGGTGCAGGACCCGGACGCGGATCCCTCCCAGCCCCTCGTGCTCGTCGAGGGCGTCGCGGGTGCCCTGCGAGAAGATGAAGAGGTACGGAAGAGATTTCGCCCAGAGGTCGCCTCCCCGATAGAAGGGGTCCGGATCCACGGTGACCGAGAGCTGGGCGACGTTGCCGCTCATCCCGAGTTCGAGCGACCCCGAGGGGAAGGAGTAGTATCCCTCGAGCTCGGACGCGGCCGGCGGCGGATGCTCGGTGCGGTCGGGCAGCTGCACTGCATCGCAGGCGGCGAGACCCCCGAAGAGGAGCGCGAATGCGAGGGTCGCAGCCGCGGCTCCCTTCGAGCCGAACAGGTTGGTCGATGTCGACTTCATATCGAAACGGTTCTCCAGGGTGATGCGTGTAGTGTGATGCGTGTACATCGAAGTTCAGGGGACCACGCGACGAGCCAGCGACTCGACCGCCGAAGCCGTCGCCGCCAGAGAGCCGGGCGGGCCCGTGTCTCCCGCGAGCACACCGGTCCAGATCACGCGTCCGGTGCGCAGCCGAAGGAGCGAGGCCGAGACCTCGAGCCGGGCGCCGTCGCCGGTAATGCGCTCCCGCACCTGGAAGGGCAGGAGCGCCAGGTCGGCGGACTCCACCACGCCCAGTCGGTACAGCTCGCCAAAGAGCGGGTCTCCGTAGCGCTCCAACTGGCCGGCCAGGAAGGGCTGGACGGCGAGGCGGTCGATCGCGATGTCGAGCTCCGGAGACCGGTCGAGCCGATCGCGCATGCGCTCCGGGGTGATCCACTGGACCTCGCCCCCCCGCTCGGCCAGGGCAAAGACCAGCTCGCGCTCCAAGTCGGCATGCCCCCCCACGACGACCTGCGGAGGCAGGAGGAGGACCCGCGCCCCCCTCAGGTCCGGGATCCCCCCGCGGTCGTGGCCGACCTCAGGTGGACCGGACGAGCGGAATCCGCAACCCGCCGCCAGCAGGAAGAACAGGACGACCGCGGGCGGCAGTCGGCGAATCTGGGTTGAGTGCATGCTTCTCCTACCGCGAGGGGACCATGGGCGTTCCACGGGGCGTGCGCGCCGGGACACCTTTCACGCTGCGGGGGTAGGAGGGTAAAGCGGTGCGATCCGACCCTCCCGACACCCCCGTGACCATGCCGACCTCTCGACCGACCCGACCGGGCCTCGCCCTCATGACCCTCGGGGCGCTGCTCGCCCTGATGGTGGTGGTGGGGTGCAGTGACTCCCCGGCGGCTCCCGGCCCGGACGACATCGAGTTTTCGGTGGGCCAGATCACCCTGGACGGTCTGGGCGAGGCCACCCTGGTGCTCCGGAACCGGGGGGCAGCGCCCGTGGGTCCGGTCGAGTTCATCTCGACCCCCATTCGGGCCGGTTCGGGGTCGGGCGTCCCCGGAGCCGAGATCCGGGTGTCCCCCGACCAGCTGCCGACCCTGCCGGGGGGCACCGATCGAGAGGTAACCCTTCGACTCCACCCCGGAGACGGGCTCGGAGCCGGTCAGTACACGTCGACGATCGAGGCCCGTGGGGGAAGCGGTGAGCGCCTCGCCACGCTCGAGGTGGACTTTCGGCTCGCCTGCCCCTCGGACCGGCCCCCGGCGGCCTCGTTCGAGATTCGGCCTCCCGACACCGAGCTCCGCCGGGGGGATGTGGTCACCCTCGAGGTGGACGCCCTGGACGGTGAGGGGAATCCGATCGCCGAGCCCTGCGTGACCTGGACGGTCGAGGGAAGCGGCAAAGGACTCGTCACCGGGGACGCGCGCTTCGTGGCGTATTCGACGGGCTCGATCGAGATTGCGGGCGAGAGCGGCGATGTCCGGCAGACGATCACCCTCAGGGTCGCTCCCCGAGGCGTCGGCGGGGAGCAGTTCACCCTGGTCGGAGAGGGTCTGTTGACCGAGCAGCACACCTCGGACCTGTGGCTCTGGGAGGACATCGCGTACACGGGTACCTGGGGTCAGCGGAGCGGCCCCGAGGGTCTTCGCTTCGGGAACAGCCTCCACGCCTGGGACATCTCGGATCCCGAGGCGCCCATGAAAACGCACACCGTGCAGGTCGACGCCCGGACCGTGAACGATGTCAAGATCCGCGACGACGGCCAGATCGCGGTGATGACCCACGAGAACTCCAACGACGGGCTGAACGGGGTCACCCTGCTCGACATGACCGACCCGACCCGGCCCGAGCCGATCACCCGCTTCACCGACGGGCTCCAGGCCGGGATCCACAACGTCTGGATCGAGGGGGACCACGTCTACCTGGTGGTCAACGGGACCGGCAACGGGCTGCGGGTGCTCGACATCTCGGTCCCGGCCGACCCGCAGGTGGTGGCGTCCTTCTACGGCGGATCGAGCTTCCTGCACGACGTGTACGTGCGCGACGGTCTCGCCTTCCTCTCGCACTGGGATGCCGGGCTGATCATCCTGGATGTGGGGCACGGCATGGCCGGTGGGGCGCCCGACAACCCGGTCGAGGTGGGGCGCACCACCACGACCGGCGGGCGGACCCACAACGCCTGGTACTGGCCCGAGACCGGGTACGTCTTCGTGGGCGAAGAGAACTTCACGAGACCCGGGACCATGCACGTGATCGACGCCAGGGATCTGACCAACCCGAAGGAGGTGGCGACCTTCGAGGTACCGGGCCAGACCCCGCACAACTTCTGGCTCGACGAGGACCGCGGGATCCTCTATCTGGCCTGGTACGGGCAGGGGCTGCGGGCCCTCGACGTGACGGGCGAGCTGCTCGGCGCCCTCGACCGACAGGGGCGCGAGATCGCCGAGGGGATGTACGGGGACCGCAGGACGTCGGGGCTCTGCACCGGCGCCCCGACCGTCACCTGCACCTGGGCGCCCCAGCTCCATCGCGGGCTGGTGTTCGTGTCCGACATGAACAGCGGGCTGCGGGTCATTCGGCCGGAGTTCTGAGGGTGCGCAGGCCGTGGGCGGCCCTGGGGCTGGTGTCGATCCTGCTCGTCGCGTCGTGCGCCGGGGAGCCCGAGGGCGAGGGGGCGCGGCTCCTGGTGGCCTCGGGCTTCACCGACCAGGTCTTCGTGCTCGACCCCGAAAGCGGTGCAGTGCTGGACTCGGTCGCGATCAGAGGCCGGCCCTTCGCCCGCGACGAGCCGCACGCGATCGCCGTGTCCCCCGAGGGGGACCGGTGGTACCTGACGCTGGCCCACGGGGAGCCCGAGCTGCAGGTGTTCGAGCGGCCGGGCCATCGCCTGATCGGCGCGCTGCGCCTTCCGATGGGGGGCGCGGCCCGCATCGGGCTCACACCGGATGGACGGATCGCCTTTGTCCCGGACTTCGGCCGCAGCGCCGGGGATGAGCCGGGCGAGGTGGCGCGGATCCGGACCCGGACCCTCGAGATCACCCACCAGGTGCGAGTCTGCCCCGCCCCCCACGATGCCCGGGTGGATCCGACCGGAGAGCTCGTGCTCGTGGCCTGCGCCTTCGGATCCGAGGTGGTGCTCCTTTCGGCCGCCGACCTGAGCGAGCTGGGGCGGGTCTCGATCGGCGACGGGATGATGCCGATGCCGATGAACGTGGCCTGGTCACCGGATGGGGACCGGGCCTGGGTGACGCTGATGGGCGGGGACCGGATCGTCGAGATCGACCGCGAGGGGAGGCTCGTGCGGTCGGTGGATGCCGGGCCCCAGCCGACCTCGCTTCTGGCGACTCCGGACGGGCGGCGGCTCCTCGTCACGAACCGGCAGGGGCGCTCGCTGTCGATCTTCCATCTGCCCGGACTCGAGCTCGAACTCGAGGTGCCGCTGGGCGATGCCCCACACCCGCAGGGTATCGCGATCGACCCCACGGGCCGGCATGCCTGGATCAGCTACGAGGGCGAGGTGGGGGGGCTGGGAGGCGTGGTCGCGGTCGAGATCGACTCGGGCGAGCTCCTCTGGCGCACCCCGGTCGGAGCCTTCGTGCTGGGGGTGGCGTGGGCGCCCGCCCTGCCCTGATTCAATCTCCGTCGCGGTCGCCTTCGACCAGCTCCAGCGCCGCCGAGTTCAGGCAGTAGCGGAGACCGGTCGGCTCCGGCCCGTCGGGAAAGACGTGCCCCAGGTGGGCGTCGCACACCGCGCAGAGCGCCTCGGTGCGGCGCATGAAGAAGCTGCGATCCTCGCGCTCCGCCACATGCGACGGATCCACCGGCTTCCAGAAGGAGGGCCAGCCGGTCCCCGACTCGAACTTGGTCTCCGACGAGAAGAGGGGCGTTGAGCAGCAACGGCAGCGGTAGACGCCCGAGGCCTTGGTGTCCCAGTAGGCTCCCGTGAAGGCGCGCTCCGTTCCACCCTTTCGAGCGATCCGAAACTCCTCGTCGGTGAGCTCGGCCTTCCACTCCTCGTCGGTGCGCTCCACCCGCCTGGGGGGCGGATCGGCCTCGGGCGTCTCCTTCTTCCGGCCGAACATCAGCCGTCTCCGGCGCCGTCCACCCGTACGCTCTTCATGACGACCTCGTTCTTCGGCCGATCGCCCCGACCGGTCTCGACGGAGCCGATCTCGCGAACGACATCCATCCCGTCGACCACCCTGCCGAATACGGCATGCCGGTTGTCGAGCCAGGGGGTCTCGGCGAGGGTCACGAAGAACTGCGAGCCGCCGGTGTTGGGGCCCGCGTTGGCCATCGAGAGGATCCCGGCGGTGTCGTGGGTGAGCTCCGGGTGGAATTCGTCGTCGATCTGATAGCCCGGTCCACCGCGTCCGGTCCCCTCCGGACACCCTCCCTGGATCATGAAGCCCTCGATCACCCGGTGAAAGGGAATGCCGTCGTAGAAGCCCTTCTCGACGAGGGAGACGAAGTTCCCCGTAGTCTCGGGGGCGCGCGCCTCGAAGAGTTCGGCCGTGAAGCTGCCGAGGTTGGTCTCGATGGTCACCGTGCGATTAGCCATGAATCTCCTGTTCGCTGGATGGGGATCGGCCGGATGGCGGCCGAGGGGCCGGTCGTGGGTCCGGCGTCTTCGGTTCGGCAATACCGCTAAGGACCCGAAGTCGTTCCCGGACGCGGGACGATCCGACACTCCCGCTGGAGAAATTCCCAGAACCGGGTGCACGACCCGTCCCACTCGTAGCGGACGGCGGCCACGTCGGGGACCGAGAAGACGGTGCCGTTCAGCTGGCTGAGCAGGTGGGCGCTCCCCGCCGAGGTCGAGGCGTTGGGCAGACGCGTGCCGATCTCGCGAAAGTCGACGACCGCGGTGTCGCCGACGAAGTCGACCGAGCGGAGCAGGTCGGTGGTCTCTTCCGAGAAGAACGAGGTGATGCCCTCGGCCGCCTCCTCGTCGGTGGGTCCGCGCAGGAGCTCCTCGAGGGTGAGCCGGACCAGGTCGGCGCGACTCGGTGCCTCGTCGCCGAGGGGCAGCCGGACCCGCCGCACGACCGTGACCGGCTCCTCGCCGCGCGTGAAGGTCAGCGACAGCCCGATGTCGAGCTCGGGCGAGGCGGCGGGCTCACTGCCCGGAAGCGGCTCCGGGGGCGGCGGCCCATCGCCCCCGCACCCCGCGAGCGCCACGAGTAGCCCCAGGCACCCCGCCACTCGCACGAGCGCGCTCACAGGATGTAGCCGGCGTCGACGGGGAGCACGACGCCCGTGATGTGGCGGGCGGCCTCGGAGCAGAGGAAGATCACGGCGCCCGCCACGTCCTGCGGATCGCCCAGTCGCCCCAGCGCGCTGCGCTCGCGGGCCTTGTCGAGGATCTCGGAGGGGACCCGCTCTGTGAGCTGCGTGGTCCGGATGTAGCCCGGCGCCACCGCGTTCACATTCACATTCGAGGGCCCGAGCTCGATCGCCGCGCTCCTCGTCAGCCCCAGCAGCCCCGCCTTCGACGCCGCGTAGTTGGCGAGGCCGAACTCGCTGCGGAACGCGTGCACCGACGAGATGTTGACGACCTTGCCGAACTCCTGGGCTCGGAAGTGGGGGGCGACGGCCCGCAGGAAGTGGAAGGCCCCGGTCAGGTTCGTGCGGAGCACATCGTCCCACTCCTCGTCCTCCATCCGCCAGAGGGCCCCGTCCCGTCCGATCCCCGCGTTGTTGACGAGGATGTGAAGGCCTCCCAGCTCCCGAACGACCTCTTCGACGAACCAGCCCACCCCCTCGGAGTCCCCGCAGTCGACCGCGCGGTGGAGGACGCGGACTCCGTAGCCTTCGAGCTCGGTCGACACCTGGTCCGCCTGGGCGCGGGACTCCTCGCCCTCGTCCAGGAAGTTGAAGGCCACATGCACACCGGAACGGGCGAGCGCCACCGCGACCGCTCGCCCGATCCCGCTGGATCCGCCGGTGACGATCGCGACCCGGCCCCGAAGCCCTCCCACGGTAAGCTGACCCCTCGGTTCGGTGTCGGCCTCGACCTCTTCGAGTAGCTGCTCGACCGCGGGCGTCGATCGGCCCGGGCGGGGCATGGTCTCGCTTCGGCGATCCTCTTCGCGGGACCAGTCGGCGGACGGGGGCGCGTTGTCGGGTTCGGTCATGAGCAGGCGCCTCGAGGTCAGGGGGAGGGGAAGGTCTCGGGTTGATGTCGGATCACCTGGCCCTCGACGAGAAAGACGGTCTCTTCCGCGATGTTCGTCGCGAGATCGGCGACCCGTTCGAGGGACTGGGACACGTGGATCAGCTCCAGGGCGGGCGAGATCCGCCGGGGATCCTCGAGCATGTGGCTCACCAGGATCCGATGCGAGGCCGTGCGCAGATCGTCCATGGCGTCGTCGCGGGCCCGAACGCTGCGGGCCAACTCGGGATCCTTCGTCGTGAAGGAACGAAGCGCCTGGGCCAGCATTTCGGGGGCGAGCCCGGTCATCTCCTCGAGCTGCGGAAAGGCCGGAACGGGACGAAGCTCAGCCAGCCTGAGCGTCGCGTTCGCGATCTTCACCGAATGGTCTCCTACCCGCTCCAGGTCGTTCGAGATCTTGAGCGTCGCGAGGATCTGCCGCAAATCGATCGCCATGGGCTGCTCGAGCGCCAGGATCTCGAGAGAGGCCTCGTCGATCCCGACCTCGAGGGAATCGACCACCGCGTCGCCCGCGATGACCCGCCTCGCACCGTCGGCCGAGCGGCCGCGCAGCGCGTCGAGAGCGGTCGCCAGAAGCGCCTCGGTTTCGCCCGCCATTTCGAGCAGGCGGGCCTGCAGGGCGTCCATCCGGTCCTGAAAGGGGCGTTTGGCTGCCTGATTCATGCCGCGACTCCCGGCCGGAGGTGGGGACAGGACGAGAGACGAATGGTACCATCCCGTGACCTCCGGGAACAGAGGCCGACGTCGGTCAGCCGCCCTCGACGCGAGGCAGGGTGAAGTGGATTTCGGTCCCCTGCCCCAGCTGGCTCTGGGCTCCCACCTCGCCACCCATCGACTGGACCAGGTGACGCACGATCGCCAGGCCGAGCCCGGTCCCGCCGGCCCCCCGATCCCGTCCGGCGTCGACCCGGTAGAAGCGCTCGAAGATCCGGGGGAGGGAGGTCGAGGGGATCCCGACGCCGTCGTCGCGCACCGAAACCCGCAGTTCGGGACCCCTCGGTTCGATGGTCACTTCGAGGGAGCCACCCTCGGGGGTGAAGCGAAGCGCGTTGTCGAAGAGGTTCCGGAAGATCTGCTGCAGCGCACGCGAGTCGCCGAGCGCGACCCCATCACCCTGGATCGAGAAGCGGATCGGGGCCTCGGTGTCGAGGAGTCCGATCTCTTTCCAGGCCTCGCGGGCCACCGGAGCGACCTCGACCTCTTCTTCGACGATCGTCCATGCGCCCGCCTCGAGCCGGGAAAGGTCGAGCAGGTCGTCGACCAGGTTCTGGAGCCGAATCGTGTTCTTGCGGATCGAGTTCAGGAACTCCTGCTGCAGCGGCTCGGGGGTGTCTCCATCAAGCAGGGTCTCGGCGAAGCCGCGCATCGAGGTCAGGGGGGTCTTGAGCTCGTGCGAGGCGTTGGCGACGAAGTCCCTGCGGATCTTCTCCATCCGGCGGAGCTCGCTCACGTCGAGAAGCGTGATGACCGCACCCCCGTCGTCGAGCAGGTGCGCCGAGGTCAGAAGATGGCGTCCCCCCATCTCGAACTCCCGAGGGGGAAGGGGAAGCAGCACGGACTCCTCGAGGAAATCCCGCAGCCCGGGGTTTCGGACCAGGGTCCCGATCGGCGCGAAGGGCACCGGCTGCGTGACCTCGAGAAAGTCTCGGGCTGCGCGGTTCATCCGGAACACGCGCGCATCCACGGTCAGCGCGATGACCCCCTCGGCGATCGAGTCGACCAGGGCGAGCACTTCGGCGCGCTCTCCCTCGAGCTCGCGCATGCGTCCGCGGAACTCCCCGGCCACCCGTTCCAGCGCCTGCCCCAGCGGCTGGAGGTCGGCCGAGAGGTTCTCGGAGGGCGGGAGGGAATCGAAGGCTCCATCCGCCAATGCGTGGACGCCCCGCTCGAGCGATTCGGTCGAGCGCGTGAAGCCCCGGGCCAGCATCGAGGCGCCCCCCAGGAGAAGGAGGAGCCCCAGGGCCGCGACCAGGTAGACGAGCCGCCGCTGGCTCTCGATCGCTCCCTGGACCGGAGCCAGCGAGAGCCCCAGGCGGAGCACCACGGGACCCCCGGCGAACTCGGTGAGCACCGCCCCGTAGACGAGCTCCTCGCCGACCGTGGCACTGAAGCGTCGCACCATCTCGTCGCGGCCTTCGAGCGCGGCCTGAATCTCGGGACGACCCGCATGGTTCGCCATGTTCGTGACATCACCGCCCGGCACCCCCGAATCGCCGAGCACCGTGCCGTCGGGGGCCACGAGGGTGACCCGGGTGCCCAGGCGCGCGGCCAGTTCGAGGGCCACGACCGCCGGATCCGGTGAAAGGCCCACACCCGTCGAAAGTACGGATTCGGCCAGGTCCAGCTCCCGCTCGAGGCGCTCGCCCTCGCGGTCGAGGAGGGGAGTCTCGACGATCGGCCCCCCGATGAGCACGATCGCCGCGAGCGCCCCGATCAGGACCGGGATCGAGAAGAGGAGGTACCGGGAACGAAGCGTCACGGGTCGATCAATCCACGCCCTCGGGGACCTTCAACCGGTACCCGAACCCACGGACGGTCTCGACCCAATCCCCCAGGTCACCGAGCTTCGACCGGAGCCGGCGGACATGCATGTCGACGGTGCGGGTCTGGATCCGATCCGCCACTTCCGATTCGACGTCCCATGCGCGCTCGAGCAGCTGCCGCCGGCTCTGGGTCCGTCCGCGTCGCTCCAGGAGCGCCTGCAGGAGTCGGAACTCGGTCGGGGTGAGGTTCAGCTCCTCGCCGTCGAGCGTCACCTCGTGGGCCGTCACATCGACCGAGAGCCGTCCGGCACGCAGGAGGCGCCCCCCGGCGTCCGCACCGGGCGCATCGGACCTGCGCAGGATCGACTGCACGCGCAGCACCAGTTCGCGCGGGGAGAAGGGCTTCGTCAGGTAGTCGTCGGCCCCGAGTTCGAGGCCCTCGATCCGGTCCTCCTGCTCCCGACGGGCCGTGAGGATCAGGACGGGAAGATTCCGGGTCGAGTCTTCGGAACGGAGGCTGCGCAGGACCTCGTCGCCCGACAGCCCCGGCAGCATCCGGTCCAGGACGAGAAGATCCGGCTGCTCCCGGTCGATCGCCGCAAGCCCCTGATCGCCAGTCGACGCCGTTTCGACCCGGAAGCCCTCCCGGGTCAACTGGTAGGCGATGAGGGCTGCGATGTCGGGCTCGTCCTCAACGACCAGGACCCGGGGGGCGGAACTCGTCTCGTTGGTGGCGCTCATGATCTCTCTCAGGACGACTGTGTTCATGGGTCTCACTCATGGGTGGCGATCACCCCCCGGACCTCGGACTCCGACAGGGTGTGATCCTGGCGCTTGGCGTATTCGAAGATCCGTCTCGTGAGAGCCTCGTCGTCGGGGTCGAAGCCCCGTGTCCGAAGCCAGTACTTCACATTCGAGAGCCCCGACATCGGGCTGATCTCGATTTCCTGCGCCCGTCCGACCATCGCCGCCGGAATCCCGGAGTAGATGCGGTCGGCCAGCTCCTCGTCTCCCTTCTCTTCGGCCTTGATGATGGCGGCCGCGTGCACCCCCGTTCCGGTCCGGAAGGCATCGCGCCCGAAGACCGGATAGCCCGGGGGGATCTCGACTCCGGTCCCCTCGGCGGTGAGCTCGCAGTACTCCCTGAGCGGCGAGAGATCGGCGTCGTGCAATCCCATCAGCTTCAGGTTCACGAGCAGGAGGTCCATCTCGACATTCCCCACCCGCTCCCCGATCCCCAGCGCCGTGCCGTGGATCCGATCGGCGCCCGCCTGGATCGCGGCCAGCGCGTTCGCGAGCCCGAAGCCGCGATCCCGGTGGCCGTGCCAGTCGATCTTCACATCCTCTCCCGAGGGCTCGACGATCGTCTCGCGCACGAAGCGGACGAGCGCCCGGACGCCCCAGGGGGTGGCGTGCCCAACCGTGTCGGCGATGCACAGCCGGCGGGCTCCCCACTCGATGGCGCCCCTGTAAAGGGCCTCGAGGGTCTCGGGGCGCGCCCTCGTCGTGTCCTCGGTCACGAACATCACCGGGAGGCCCTCGGCGACGGCGAAGCGGACGGCCTCTTCCGAGGTGCGCAGCATCCGGTCGAGCGTCCAGTCCTCGGTGTACTGCCGGATCGGCGAGGATCCGATGAAGGTGCAGGCCTCGATCGGAATCCCCGTCTCCTGCGAGATCCGCGCGATCGGCTCCACGTCGCGCACCATCGTGCGGGCGGCGCAGTTGGCCGTGATGGTCAGGCCGGCGTCCGCGATCTCGCGGGCCAGCGCGCTCACGTCGGCCACCGCCCGGGGCCCCGCGCCGGGGAGCCCGATGTCCGCGGTGTGGATCCCGAGCTCGTCCATCAGGTGAAGCAGGCGCAGCTTGGTCTCGATCGGGGGATCGTCGACCGATGGGCTCTGGAGACCGTCGCGCAGCGTCTCGTCATCGAATTCGACCCGGCGCAGGCCTCCGCCCGACCCATCGGATTCGTTCCAGTCGTGGATCAGCTCCGACGGTTCGGGATTGGCCGTCTGCCCGTTTCCTTCCCCTCGATTCTCCATCTCTCCTCCCGGTCTCCGGATGTCCAGCGCCGAGTCGGTGCCCTCGCGGTGGTGCCCGCGGGGGGAATCGAAGGCCTCTTCGAATCGGGAGCAATCCGGCGGAGCGCCCGGGGCTCCCATCGTCCACGACGCATCAAGTCTAGGGCGTCAACGTAACGGGGCAGGCGGCCTCGCGTAACGGATCGGTAACCTCTGCGCCGGATCGGGCCGTGGTCGGTCGGGGGGCCGTAACCGTTTCGACTCGGAAGTCGCGCCATTCCGTTACATGAGCGCACACCGTCCCGTTGCAGAGCGCCCCTATCCTTCTTTGCGTCGGGCGGGAGGACTCCCGTCGGACGCGACCGGCCTCGCACTCTGTAACACCCGAGCCGGACCTCATAACCGGACCACCGTCGGAGACGCTCGCACTATGAGTACTGACAGACACGCACCCTCTCGATTCCGATCCGTATCGCTCGGCCTCGTGGGAGCCCTGGTCCTCTTGGCCCTCCCCGCAGCGATGCCGCTCGACGCGCAGACCTCCGAGACCGGGCGGATCACGGGGCAGGTGATCGACCTGGAGTCGGGACAGCCCCTGCCCGGGGCACAGATCCTGGTCGACGGCAGCGGCAGCGGGATCCTGGCCGGCGTCTCGGGACGCTTTCAGCTCGACGCCGTTCCCGTGGGCACCCGGGTCCTGAGGGTACAGTACCTGGGATACCGGCCGGCGCAGCTGGAGTCGGTCGAGGTGCGGGCCGGGGAGACGACCCGCATCGAGATTCGGCTCGAGCGGGCCGCGATCGAGGTCGAGGGGATCTCGGTCGTGGCGCAGCGGGAGGGCGGAACGGTCGCCACGGCGTTGAACGCCCAGCGCACCGCCTCTGGAGTGATGAACTCGATCTCGGCGGAGCAGATCGCCCGGTCGCCCGACGGGGACGCGGCGGCGGCGGTCAAGCGTGTGAGCGGGGTGACGGTCCAGGACGGCAAGTACGTCTTCGTGCGCGGGCTCGGCGAGCGGTACACCACGGCATCGCTCAACGGAGCCCGGATTCCGAGCCCGGAGCCCGAGCGCAAGGTGGTCCCGCTCGACCTCTTCCCGTCGGGGCTGCTCGAAGCCGTCTCGACCCAGAAGACCTTCACCCCCGACCAGCCGGGGGACTTCTCGGGGGGCGTCGTGAACATCCGCACCCCGGAGTTTCCGCTCCGCCCGGTCTACTCGTTCTCGATGTCGACCGGCTACCGCCCCGGGATCACCGGCAGCCCGATCCCGTCGGGCCCCTCGGCCGGGAGCGAGTGGCTCGGCCTGGGCACCGGCCCACGCGCCCTTCCCGACCCGGCTCGAAACTACTCCGGCGCCGCGTCGCGGGGTGACGAGGTCAACCGGGTGGTCAACAGCTTCCGCAACTCGTGGTCGGTGCTCGAGCAGCCCGGCCGGCTCCCCGCCTCGCTCGGAGGCTCGGTCGGGGGCTCGACCGATCTGGGTGGCCGGACGCTCGGCTACCTGGGCTCGCTCACCTACTCGAACAGCCAGGAGGCCCGGCTCGACCAGCGCCGGGCGCGGGTGGGCACCGGCCAGGCCGAAATCGACCGGTACGATGGGCAGTCGGGCTCGACCTCGGTCCTGTGGGGAGGGCTCGCCAACGTGGGACTTCTGCTCGGCAACCACTCCGAGATCCACCTGAACAACTCGTATAACCGCAGTGCCGACAACGAGGCCCGCATCGAGATCGGTGTCGACGAGAACACCCGCTCCACGGTTCAGGTCGAGCGGCTGCGGTACGTCGAACGGTCGGTGCGCTCCACCCAGCTGCGGGGTGAGCACCAGCTCGCGGCGGCGCACGGGATGGACTGGTCGGTCTCGCACTCCGCGGTCTCGCGCGACGAGCCCGACCGGTCGGAGTTCGTGACCTGGATGGATCCCGATACCCCGATCTGGTTCAACGACTTCGAGGGCGCCGTGCGCACCTTCGGCGGACTCGACGAATCGTCGGCCGAGGTGGGCGCGAACTACACCTTCACCCTGGCCCGGAGCGGGGGTGCACCGCACCGCATTCGGGTCGGAGGGCTCGTCCGGAGCACCGACCGGACGGCGTCGAGCCAGGGATTCCGGATCCAGGCCTTCAACTGGACGCCCACCGATCCCCGCTGGCAGCTGCGCCCCGAGGAGTTCTTCGACGGGCGATTCGCGGCGAACGGAGACTCCGAATTCCTCCTCTCGCGTGAGCTCTCGGGCGGCAACTACACGGCGAGCGACCGTCAGGGCGCGGCGTACGCCATGACCGAAATCGAGCTGCACCCGCGTCTGCAGGTGATCACGGGCGCCCGGCTCGAGCGCTCCGAGATCCAGGTCGATGCCGAGAACCAGCTGGGCCAGGCCGATCGGACCGATCGGGGATACACGGACCTGCTGCCCTCGCTCGGCCTAAACATCGAGCTGACCGGAACGCAGCAGCTGCGACTCGCCGGCTCCCGGACCCTGGCGCGACCCGAGTACCGCGAGATGGCGCCGATCACCTACCGCGAGGTCCTCGGGGGTGAGCAGGTGATCGGGAACCAGGAGCTCGAGCACACCCTGATCGACAACTTCGACGCGCGCTGGGAGTGGTACCCCTCGGGCGACGAACTCCTCTCGCTGGGCGTCTTCGCCAAGCGGTTCCACAACCCGATCGAGCAGCGCTACCTGGCTCGTTCCGGGACCAACACCCGCACCTTCGAGAACGCCGAGAGCGCGGTCAACTACGGGATCGAGGCCGAGGTCATGAAGCGCCTCGGGGGGCTCGATCCCCGCCTCGACCCCCTCGGCCTGTTCATGAACGTGACCGTCATGCGGTCGCGGGTGAACACGGGCAACGAGGGCGACGTGGAGCGGGCGATGGTCGGCCAGGCTCCGTACGTCCTGAATGGAGGGCTGACCTGGGCGCCGGTCGCATCGGGGCTCACGGCCACCCTCCTCTACAACGTGGTCGGGGAGCGGATCGTGAATGCGCGCGCCTCGGGGACGCAGGTCGACGATGTGGTCGAGCGGCCCCGCCACGTGGTGGATCTCTCGGTGCGCTTCCCGCTTCTGGCGGGGGCCTCCGGGAAGGTGGACCTCTCGAATCTGCTGGACTCACCGTACGAAGTCGCGCAGGGATCGGTCGTGCGCGAATTCCACCGCACGGGTCGCGGTGTCTCGGTGGGAGGGTCGTGGCAGTTCCGGTAACCCCGGATGAAGTCTCCGGGAGCCCCCACTCCGAGGGCTCTCGACCCATGGATCGTTCAGATCATCAAGCGAGGACTTGACTCATGAAGCGCCCACTGCACATCCTGGCGGGGATTGCCCTGCTCACCGGCCTTCTGGCCGGCTGTGACGACTCGGACAGCCCTTCCGGACCCGATCTCCAACCCCCGGGCGGCGTCGCAGTCTCGGCCCTTTCGGGGACTTCGGTCCGGGTCACCTTCAGCCCCGCATCGGGCGCGTCGGCGTACATCGTCCAGCGCGCCGAGGGAGAGACGGGCGGCAGCTTCACCACCGTGGGTGAGACGGACGAGAACTCGTTCGAAGACACCGGACTGACCCCCCTCTCCGTCTACCGGTACCGCGTGGCGTCGCGCTCGGGTTCGACCCAGAGCGGCTTCTCGGGAGAGGCTCGCGTGGAGCTGCCGGAGCTGGTCACGCCCACCCGCACCATCACGGCGGACATCACCTCGGATCGCACCTTCGTAGCCGACTCGATCTACAAGCTCTCGGGCTTCATCAAGGTGGCGAACGGGGCGACGCTGACGATCGAGCCGGGCACGAAGATCGTCGGGGACTTCAACATTCCGGGCTCCTCGCTCTTCATCCTGCGGGGCGCACGGATCATCGCCGACGGCACCTCGGAAGCACCGATCGTCTTCACCTCGGAGCGCCCGCTCGGACAGCGCCAGCCCGGCGACTGGGGCGGTGTGATCATGGTGGGCAACGGGATCACGAACCGTGGCTCCCCGACCTACATCGAGGGCACGGGCACGGGGAGCGCCAACCCCCTCGTCGACTACTCGCAGGGAACCGACAACGACGACGACTCCGGGATCCTGCGCTACGTCCGGATCGAATTCGCCGGCTTCCCGACCGCCCCGAACGAAGAGCTGAACTCGCTCACGATGGCGGCCGTCGGGCGCGGAACCACGATCGAGTACGTGCAGATCCTGCTCGGCCTCGACGACTCCTTCGAGTGGTTCGGAGGCGCGGTCGACGGGCGCTACCTCATCTCCTACGAATCGGCCGATGACCACTTCGACATGTCGGAGGGCTATGTCGGCCGGGTGCAGCACGCGATCGCCTTCCAGTCGATCCGCCCGGAGCCGCGCCCGAACCTGGCCGGGGGCGCCGCGTCGGACCCCCAGGGCCTCGAGAACGACGGCTGCTGGGCCGAGAACTGCCTGGCCGGCGACTCCAACCGGAGTGCTTCGAGCCCGTACACGGTTCCGGTCTTCGCCAACTTCACCCTGATCGGACCTCCTCCGGGTGCGTGGGAGACCCCCTCCGGAAACATCGGCATGATGCTCCGGCGCGGGACCGGCGGGCTCTACGTGAACGGCGTCGTGGCACGCTACACGCGCGCCGGGATCTCCTTTCGCGGCGAGCAGACGATGGAGCGGATGGAGAATGACCTGCTGGCGGTCCGTAACATCTACCTGACCGACAACGCCGTGACCTTCCAGACCGGATCGGGCACGGGTGAGTCCGCACAGTTCGCGATGAACCTGGCGGCCAACGCACTCGAAGAGGGCTCCGTGGCCACCGCGGACCTCTTCGCGAACCTTCCGCTGAACACCTCGACGGCCTCGGCCGCGGACTTCGACTGGATGCCGGCCGCGGGATCGCCGATCCGCACGGGTGGGCTCGCCGACTTCTCGGGACTGCCGCAGCCGCTGCGGGACGCGGCCGCCGGCTTCGTCACCCCCACCAGCTACCGGGGCGCGGTCGACCCCAACGGTCCGCGCTGGTGGGAGGGCTGGACCTACTACGCGCGCTTCTGATGATCACCTTTCTGATCGCCGCCCACCGGTCCGTCTCGTTGCGGGCCGGTGGGATCACGGCTCTCGTCACCCTGATCCTCATGGCCGCCTGTTCGTCGGGAGAGAGTCGCGAGGCGAATCCCGACGGGACGGTGGAGCGGCGTGCCCCGGTGCACGTCGACAGCATCTTCCCCATCGAAGAGGAGATCCGCCGGTTTCGCGAGGGGCTCGAGGAGCCCGCGGGGCTGGGGAGTGGGGCGGGCTCGTCGATCGACGGACTCGTCGACGCCTTCCTGCGCGCCCTCGAGGCGGGGGACACCGAGCGACTTGCGACCCTCACCCTCGATCGGGCGGAGTTCGCATGGCTGTACTACCCCCACACGATGTACGTCGAGCGGCCGTACCAGCTGGGTCCCGCGCTCGTCTGGTACCAGCAGCAGAACCTGAGCGGGCGAGGCCTCACCCGCGCACTTCGGCGCTACGATGGCGAGACCCTGTACGACACGGGTGTCGACTGTCAGGAACCGGCCGAGGCCTTCGGGGCCGGACGGATCCGGCACGGGTGCCGCGTCGTGGGGGAGCTGCCCACCGGCGAGGAGGTGGTCGAGGTGCTCTTCGGCAGCATCCTGGAGTTGGACGGCCGCTTCAAGTTCGTGGGCTACGCCAACGAACTCTGACGGGGCCTTTTCAGGCCTCTCCGACCAGGCGGCTGTACTCGGCGGTCTGGATCTCGCCCCGGATCGCCTCGATGTGCGCGTGGGCTCCGATGATCGAATCGTGCAGGCGGCTGTTCACGATCACGGCGTCGGAGCCCACGATGCAGTCGCGCAGCTGGGAGCCCTCGACCCGAGCTCCCCGTTCGAGGGTGACGTTCGGGCCCAGTACGGAGTCGCGCACCACGACGTCCTCCTCGATCCGGACCGTGCCGCGGAGCTCGCTTCCCTCGACCGTCGCCCCGGGCGCCTGCCCACCGCGGGTGGTGTCGAGCAGGTGCGCGTTCGTCGCGATCAGCGCGTCGATCTTCCCGCAGTCGTGCCAGCCGCCCACGGGGGCCGTGCGGATGCGCGCGCCCTGATCGACCATGTACTGGAAGGCGTCGGTCAGGTAGTACTCGCCGGTCGCACCGGGTTTGGCGTCGAGGACGTGGTGGATGCCCTCGAAGAGGAGGGGGGCGTCCCGAATGTAGTAGAGGCCGATGTTGGCCAGCTTCGAGATCGGCTCCGAGGGCTTCTCGACGATCTTCGTCATCGCACCCGTCTCGTCGGTGACGATCACGCCGAAGCGCTGGTAGTCCTCGACCTCCTTCGCCCAGATGACCCCGGCCCACTTCGGATCCAGGGCGCGCGCCAGCTTGAGGTCGGCCTCGAAGAGGGTGTCGACAAAGACGATCAGGAGGTCTTCGTCGGCCCAGGGCTCGGCCAGGGCGATGGCGCCGGCGGTCCCGTCCTGGACCTCCTGGACCACGAAATGGCTGGTGAACTCCGGGTATTCCCGTGCGATGTAGTCGCGCACGACCCCTTCCAGGTACCCGACCACGAAGACCACCTCGTCGACCCCGAGCTCGCGGAGCTCGTCGAGGATGTAGCTCATGACGGGCCGGCCCGCCACGTGCACCAGCGGCTTCGGTGTGGTCATGGTGTGAGGCCGCAGTCGCGTGCCCTTGCCCGCGAGGGGGATGATCGCCTTCATGCTGTGCGTTCCGGGTCTGGAGGGTCGATGGAGGGACACGGGGTCCCTCGAAAGGAAGGCCCCGGCCACCTTCGAGGCAAGGGGATCCCGGGAACACCCTGCAGCGGGCGAGGCTACAACCGTGAAGGCACCACGTCCCCCCACAAGGAGTCTCCGATGAGGCCCTCCGCACCCCGACCCCTCCGATTCGCCCTCTCCACTCTGGTCCTGGCGATCGCGCTCCCCGCTCTGGTCCCCGGTTCCGCCCATGGTGCGGACCTGCCGATGGCCGCCGACACCCTGACCCACGACCCGGATCGCTCGATCCTGCGGGTGGGCGGGCAGGCCGATGTCGAGGTGACGCCGGACCGGGCCCGGATCTCGTTCGCCGTCGAGACCGAGGCCGAGACCGCCCGCGACGCGGGTGAGGCCAATGCCCGGCTCATGGACGAGGTGATGAGGGCCGTGCAGGCGACAAACGTCGAAGGGCTGCGCACCGAGACCTCGGGCTACAACCTGACGCCCCGGTACCAGACCACGCGCTCCGACATGCCGCGGGTGATCGTCGGGTACACGGCCCGCAACCACCTCGTGGTGACGGTCGACGACGTGGAGGAGGTCGGGCGCCTGCTGGACCTGGCACTCGAGGCGGGAGCGAATCGCGTGGCGGGACTCCAGTTCCAGGTCCGGGATCCGGAGCCGCACCGACAGGAGGCGCTGCGCCAGGCGGTCGCGAGCGCCCGCGCCGAGGCCGAGACGGTGGCGCAGGCGCTCGGGGTGCGGCTCGGGGTGCCGCTCGACGTGCAGGCCGGGGTGTCGCGCCCCGCAGGGAGACCCGACATGCAGTTCCGGACCGAGATGATGGCCATGTCCGACGCCCCCACGACGCCGGTCGAGGCGGGGCTGCAGACGGTCTCGGCGAACGTGAGCATCGAATACCGCATCCACCCATGAGGGCCGTGAAGAACTCGACGGCATGAGGCTGCTTCGTGCCCTGATCCGGAATCGCGCGGCGACCGCCACGGACCATGCCGACCCCGGGCTGCGCACGCGCCGCTATTCGGCGCCCCTTCCCCTGGTGCGCGAGGACGCGAGGGAGATCGCGGACGGAGGGCTGGCCGGGTGGAAGGTGACCGACGAGAGCGAGGCCGATGGATGGATCCGGGCGGAGGCCACCACCCGGTTCTTCCGGTTCGTCGACGACGTCGAGATCGAGCTTCGCGCCGACGACGGGGACCGGACGCGGGTCGATGTCCGGTCGGCCTCGCGCGTCGGGGTGACGGACCTGGGCGCGAACGCGCGGCGCATCCGTCGGTTCCTGCGGCAGCTGGACCGGGCCGTGGCCGGAGGCGACTGAGCGTCCCGCCGGGACTCAGACGGGAGCGGCGACGCGCTCCTCGTCGCGGGAGCGGAAGCTGAGTTCCTCGCCCTCGCTGCGGGCGATCACCGCCGAGGCGGTCAGGTCACCGGTCACGTTCACCGAGGTGCGGATCATGTCGAGGATCCGATCCACCCCGAGGATCAGGGCGATCCCGGCCTGCACGTGCTGGCCCAGCCCCACCGCGTTCAGGACGATGATCAGGGTGATGATCCCGGCGCTGGGCACACCGGCAGCCCCGATCGAGGCCAGGGTGGCGGTGAGCACCACGACCAGCTGCTCGGTGATCCCGATGTCGATCCCGTAGATCTGGGCTATGAACATGACCGCGACCGCCTGGTACAGCGCGGTCCCATCCATGTTGATCGTCGCCCCCAGGGGGAGCACGAACGACGACACCGGCTTGGACACCCCGAGCTCCTCTTCGGCGGTCTCCATGGTGACGGGCAGGGTCGCATTCGACGACGAGGTCGAGAAGGCGACAAGCGGAGCTTTGGCGACCCGTTTCAGGAATTGCCAGAAGTTGAGCTTCGCCAGGAACCGAACCGCCAGCCCGTACGTGATCATCAGGTGCAGCAGCAGCCCCAGGACCACGGTCAGCGAGTAGACCAGAAGGCTCTGCAGCAGGTCGGTCCCGAAGCGGGCCACGACCGCCCCGATCAGGGCGAAGACCGCATAGGGCGCCAGCTTCATCACCCAGTCGATGATGACCATGCTGGCGTCGTTGACCCCCTCGAAGAAGGTGATCACGGCGTCGCGCCGCTTCGGCGCAATGACACTCACCGCCGCCCCGAAGATGATCGTGAAGAAGATCAGGGGGAGCAGGTCGAGCTCGGCCGCGGCCTGCACCGGGTTACGCGGAATCACGCTGAGGAGGGTCTCGATGACGGTCGGCGCCTCTTCGGCGAGCGTCATCGCGCCCGCGGCCTCGTCCATCGCGTCTCCGGCGAGCTGGTCGCGCGTCGCCTCGTCGATCCCCGACCCGGGCTTGATCACGTTCGAGACCAGGAGCCCGATCGTGACCGCCACCGCGGTCGTGCAGAGGTAGAAGCCGACCGTCTTTCCCCCGATGCGACCGAGCTTGGTCAGATCTCCCAGCGATGCGGTCCCGATCATCAGGCTCGCCACCACCAGGGGGATCACGATCATCGTGATCGCCCGGATGAAGGCGGTACCGATCGGCTCGAGCGCGATCAGGAAGGATTGGAGCCAACCGATGTCCAGGAAGTTGGCGACCGCTCCGACCACGGCGCCCAGGATGAGCCCCAGGAGGATCTTGTTGTACAGCTGCATATGAGAAAAGTCCGGGAGTAAGACGAGTGTCCGGGGAAAAGCGTGCCGAAGATAGGGGTGGCTTCCCCACCCGGCAAGTCGGAGGCTACCTTCCACGGGAGCATCCGGACTCCTCCTTCAGCCCGACACTTCCGCCTGTGAACGTCGCCGTCGCCGACTGCCCTCCACCTCCGAACATCTCACGGCGCCGTCCGGGTCCCCGGGTCCTCGGCGCCCTCGCCGCATGCCTTCTGCTGGGCGCCGGCTGCTCCGACCGATCCGAGTCATCGGAGGGCCCCGAGCCTCCGCCCGCCAGCTCCGACGCCCCGGCATCCGAGCGGGCCCCCGACGTGGCCGTCCAGCCCGGGGGCTGGGACCGGGAGTTCGTCTTCATGGAGCTCGGGGCCGATTCCGCGCTCCTCCTCCCCTGGCACATCCGGGCCTTCGAGTCCGACGCCTCGCTGCGGTGGGAGCGCTCGCTGCGCCGGGGGCAGGCGGGAAGCTGGGACTACCTGCTCGCCGACACCCTGGACTCTCCCCGGACGCGGGCGCCGTGGAGGATCCTCGCAGGTGGTCCCCTGCAGATGGTCATAGAGGCCGACGATGTGCTTTCGTCGCTGATCCTCGAGTCGGGCTCCCGCGAGGTCGAGCTGAGCCCGGTCGAGTACCTGGTGGAGTGGAGCCGGCCCGAGGGGGGCGCCGTGCGGCTTCATCGCGGGGTGAGCCGGGTGGCCGACCGCCTCGAGCCCGACCTGGACCGAAGTCACGACGGGATCGTCCTGGACCTCAGCCGGGCCTGGAGCGAGGGCCAGCCCACCCCCGGAGGCTGGATCTTCCTGACGGCGGGCCTTCCGACCCAGTTCTTCGTCGAGGAGACGGCCCCTGCCGATGACGGTCCCGGCACCTTCAGAGGCTGGTCGCGGGTGGCGTTCCAGACGCGGAACTGGCCCACCCTCGAGGTGGAGTGGGAGGAGGTCCGGGCATTCGAACGCGCACGGCGCGACATCCCCCGTCGGTGGGCGATCCGATCGGCGGATGGGGCGCTCGACGGTGAGGTCGAGGCGATCAGCTCGCACCTGGTCGCAGGCGAGGGCTCGGGGCCGCTGCTCCCCGTGACCGCCTACTTCGAGGTGACCGGCGAGATCCGGGTCGACGGCGAGCTCATCCCGGTGCGCGGCCTCATCCGTCATATCCAGCGATGATGTCTCCCGAGATCCTCCGCGCCCTGCTGACCATCCTTTTCGGCTCCCTGGCCGGGGGACTCACGAACACGATCGCGGTCTGGATGCTCTTCCACCCGCACACCCCGCCCCGGGTGTTCGGGATTCGCCTGGGCCTCCTGCACGGGGCGATCCCGAAGAACCAGGCCCGCCTGGCGAGCGCGGTCGGGCGCACGGTCGGAGACCGCCTCCTCACGCCCGAGGACCTGGAGCGCATCCTCTCGGACCGGGAGTTCAGGGAGGCCTTTGACCGGCGCCTCACCGTCTTCCTCGAGGAGCTCCTGGAGCGGGAGCGGGGCTCGCTGCGCGACACTCTCCCCGACGAGGTACTGGGCGAGGTCGAGGCCCTCCTGGGGGGGACCGCCAACCGACTCGCGGACCGGCTCGAGGACTGGATCGACGGTCCGCAGTTCGAAGCCGAGGTCACCACCCGTACCGAGAGCTTCCTGACCCGGATGGCCGAAGAGCCGGTGGGCGAACTTCTCACCCCGGCACGCGAGGCGGCGATCACCTCGGCCGTCGAGGAGTGGCTCGCGGGAGCGGTCGAGCGGGAGGGCTTCCAGGGGGCGATCGAGGACTACCTGGAGCGGGGCTCGCGCGCCATCCTGCGGAGCGACCGGACCTTCGAGGACATCCTGCCCCTGGGGCTGTCCTCGTCGCTCGAGCGGGCGCTGGCCGAGTACCTGCCCACCGCCGCCCAGCGGCTGGGCCGGCTCCTCGACGACCCGGTGGCCCGGGCCCGCGTCGAGGCGGCGCTCGACGACCTCTTCAAGCGCCTGCTTCGGGACCTGCGCTTCCACCAGCGGGTCGTGGCGCGGCTCGTGGTGACCGAGGACACCCTCTCGAAGGTCCTCGACACGGTGCAGGAGGAGGGCGCCGAGCGGCTCTCCGAGATGCTCCGCGACCCCGAGGTCCAGACCGCACTCGCCCGGGGGGTGAACGACGCCGTCGTCGACCTCCTGCGCCGTCCGGTGAGTTCGGTGCTGGGTGAAGCCGACGACCCGACGATCCGTGAGGCCCGGGCTGCGCTGGCCGACTGGGTGCTCGGAATCGCCCGCGACCCCGAGACCCGCGATTTCCTGGTCGAGAAGCTGCGCGGCGGGATGGGGCGGGCGTCGGAGGGCACCTGGGGAGAGCTCCTCCGCAGAATCCCTCCCGAGAAGGTCGCGGCCGGGGTGGTCGCGGCCGCCCGCAGCGATGCGGCCCGGCGGGCCTACCGCGAGACCACGGCGCGCCTGCTCGTCCGCCTCCTGGATCGGCCGATCGGTCGCCCGGCCGACTGGCTGCCGGCCGATGGGGTGGAGCGGATCGAGCGGGCGCTCTCGGGTCCCCTGTGGGAGTGGCTGCAGGGGCAGGTACCCCACGTCGTCGACACGCTCGACGTGGCCCGCCGGGTCGAAGAGAAGGTGCTCGACTACCCCGTGATGCGCATGGAAGAGCTGGTCCGCCGGGTCACGGAGCGGGAGCTGAAGCTGATCGTTCGGCTGGGCTACGGGCTGGGAGCGATGATCGGGGCGCTCCTGGTGATCCTGAACGCCATGATCTGAGGGGCCGGGAGGGGGTCAGAACTTGAAGGGCCGGCGCGTTCGGGTACGACGGCGATCCGACCCCTTCTGGGCCCGCTTGTGGAGGATCGAGATGAAGGTCTCCTTCCGATCCACCTTGGCGTGCTCGCCATCCTTGCCGAGGAGCTTGTCGATCTCTTCGGGTGTCTGATCGAAGCGTTTCGGAAGCCCCAGGTAGATCCCCAGGAAGAGCGCCCCTACCGCCGTGACGATCATCAGTACGGTCATGTGGTCCTACCCCTTCAGCGACTCCAGCAGCAGGATGCCGATGCCCAGCGAGAGGGCGATCGGGATCAGGTTGGTTCCGACGAGGAGCACGAGCGCCACGGTCCAGAAGATCAGATGAATGAAATCGTAGCCGCCGGGTAGCATGCGCTCGCTCCGCTGGATCGTTCGTGATTGCCCCCACCGGGGGCCTGAAGGAAAATGGACACCCGAGAATATGAAAGGATCCGCCGTCACTGTCCAGAAAGGGGCTCGATCTCGAGGTAGCGGTGGCCTTCGCGCTCGTGCGCACCCACGATCCGATGGGGCACGGGGGTCCGGAATCCGGGGCCGTCGTAGACGAAGGTGTGATACTCGCCGCGCTCGCCGGCCGGATCGATCCCCGCTCGCGCGAAGGTGCGGGCCAGCTCCGGTGTGAGTTCGCGCCCCAGCCAGTCCGGGTCCCCGAGCTCCAGGTTCACCGAGATCACCCGCGCTCGAAAGCCCATCGCGGGGACCGCGCGGGTGACGGCGGCGGGGCGCACCCCCCAGAGCGGCTCCCGGTGCTCGAGCCCCGCCCGCGTCACCCGGGCCTCGTACCAGGCCCGGATCTCCTCGAGGTGCAGGTTCCCGAAGAGGACACCCACGGCCCCCTCGGCCTTCAGCCCTTCGAGGAGGCCCTCCAGCGCGGTCTCGAAGTCCCGCCGTGGGTCGGTCTCGCCGGGCCCGGGGGGGAGCGTGCGGGCGAAGTGGGAACGCAGCCCGAGGCGCTCCGCATAGGCCTCGACCAGCGCCCGGGGGGTCCCGTGAAAGCGGACGAGTCCCGAGGATCCCTCGAAGATGTTCAGCGCCCACCGGACCTCCATGCCCCGGCTTCGAGCCCGGTGAAGGGCGAGCGTCGCATCCTTGCCCGCGGCGGTGGCGATCGCCCACGGGCCGGCCGACGGTCCCGCCGCGCTCACTCGGCCCCCACCAGCTCGTCACGCTCGAAGCGGCGGATCCCCGCGCCGAGCGAGGCCCAGACGATCGCGACTGTCAGGAGGAGCGCGCCACCCAGCCCCCCGATGATCGGCCAGAGTTCGGTCATGCCCGACTCAGCTCCCTGGAGCCGGCCCAAGAGGAAGCGGTAGACCGGCCAGCCGCAGAGGATGACGATGAGCGCCAGGTACGCCACCGACGCCATCATGAAGAGGAGCCCTCCGAACGAGGTGGGGATCTCGGCGGGGTTCTCGGTCTCGAGGTTCGGGAAAATCGCGCCGAAGCCCAAAGCCATCGCGGTCATTGCGAAGGTGGCCCCGACCATCGCGCTCGTCGAGATCACGAAGAGGAAGGGCGAGACCTGCAGGATCCAGTTCGTGAGCACGATCAGGGGCACGGCGATCAGGAGGAGGGGAATCGTGCCCACGGCGTACTTCGTCCAGAAGAGGGTGCGGGGATCCAGGGGCGAGGATCGGAGCAGCCAGGTCATGCGGCCCTCGAGCGACATGGCCGGAAAGACGAAGCGGGCGGCGATCGCGGCCACCACGAAGCCGGCCAGCCCCAGATTCAGGAAGGCGACCAGGTTCACCAGGAAGAAGGAGACGTCGGCCGACGGCCCCACGGGAAGGACGTGGATGTTGTAGACGTACACCACGATCAGGACACCCAGCAGGATCAGCTGGGACCACTGGGTCGTGTCGCGAAAGAAGACCCGGACCTCCTTGGCCACGAGCTCGCGTACCGTGGGGGAGCTCCCCCGCAGGAGGGCCTCCCAGCGACGGGAGCGGCGGCGGCCCTCCCGGTGCTCGGCGCCTTCCTGGGCGCGGGAATAGCCGGACGGGTAGTAGCGCAGGTGGAGCCATCCCCCGAGCACGACGAAGGCCGCGGCCGTGCTCCCCAGGAGGAGCAGGGGGAAGGGATCCCAGCTTCCCATCAGCCAGGTGAGCAGGGTGTCGGCAGCCCACTCGCTCGGGAACCATGGCGAGGTCGGCGTGCGGAGCTCGGCCATGAACCCCACCACAGAGCGGAACTCCTCGGGGCGCACGAGGCGCTCCGGCTGAAGGAAGCGGATCATCACCACCACTCCCGCCGCGGCGGTGATCCCCACCAGGGCGAGAAGATCGCGCGTGCGCCGGGCGGGAAAGATGTTCACGAGCAGGAGGGTCGCCGAGGCCCCCGCGACCGCCGGGAGCGTGAGCAGGAAGAGGAGGGCCACCGCGGTCACGAGGTAGAAGCCCGGACCGGCGCCATAGATCACCCCGTACGCCGCAAGCAGGGGTACGAGCAGGAGGACCACCATCCACGACGAGTTTACCCCGCTCTCGACCAGCCGGGCCCAGTACAGGTGGAGTGGATCCACCGGAGAGGCGACGAGGAACTCCAGGTCGCGCGAGAGGAAGAAGGTGGAGAGCGCCGTGATCACGTTCGAAAGGAGGAGGATCATCAGGAAGGTGAGAAAGGCGATCGCCAGGAGCTTGGCTGACAGCAGGTCGCCGATCCCCTCGGTGGCGCGAAAGTAGATCAGGACGCGGTAGATCAGGGCGAAGAGGAGCGCCCAGAACCCCACGGCCAGCCCTCCGAGCGTCAGGAGCCGCAGGAGCCCTCCCTCGCGGCGGGCGGTCCGGTTCCACTTTCCGCTGATCTTCGGCCCGAGCAGGGAGCGGAGACCGGGCCGGACGTGTCCAGCGCTCACCGCGGCGGCCCTCCGCGACGGCGAAGCGCTCCGTCGAGGGCGTCGAGCAGGTCCTCGACCTCGGCCCCGCCGGTGACCTTCAGGAAGATCTCTTCGAGGTGCGCGCCCCCGGCGTCGGACTGCGCCCGAAGCTCCTCCATCGTCCCCAGCGCGATGATCTCTCCCGCCGCGATGATCGCGATCCGGTCGCAGAGCGCCTCGGCGACCTCGAGGGTATGCGTCGAGAGGAAGACGCTGCCGCCCCGCTCGACGAAGGAGCGCAGCAGGTCCTTGAGCAGGCGGGCCGACCGGGGGTCGAGTCCCACCATCGGCTCGTCGACCACGATCAGCTCCGGGTCGTGCAGGAGCGCCGACGAGATCAGGAGCTTCTGGCGCATCCCGTGCGAGTAGCTCTCGATCAGTTCGTCCTCCCACTGCGAGAGCGAGAAGAGGGAGAGGAATTTCTCGATCCGCTCCTCGAGCTCCGGCCCCTCGCGCCCCCAGAGGGCAGCCACGAAGCGGAGGAACTCGCCGCCCGACAGCTTCTCGTAGAGGAAGGGGCGGTCGGGGATGTACCCGATGCGCTCCTTGGCGAGTCCGGGCTCCGAGGTCACATCGGCGCCCCCGACCCGCAGGCGCCCCTCGGTGGGCTCCAGGATCCCCGCGATCATGCGGATCGTGGTGGTCTTGCCCGCCCCGTTGGGCCCGAGGAACCCGAAGATCTCGCCCCGCTCCACCCGAAGGTCGAGCCCCTTGACCGCGGTGAACCCCCCGTAGCGCTTCACCACCCCCTCGAGCTCGAGGATGGGGCCGGTGTGGTCAACTCCCGCCATCGAGCACCTCGATTCCGAGTGATCCGATCAGGCTCGCCACCTCAAGCTGTCGGGCCAGCGAGCCGTGTATGAAACGCAGGTGGGCCGCGTCCGCGGGCGCCTGACCGAAGGTCGGATCCATCGCGACCCACTCCCCCAGCCAGACCTCGGGCCACGCGTGATAGAAGAAGCTGCCGTCCAGGTAGACGAGTCCCACGGCGGCCCGGGCGGGGAGCCCCACGGAGCGCGCGAGCGCCAGGTAGAGGGTCGTGTGCTCCATGCAGTCGCCCCTTCGATCCTCGAGCGCCTGCACCGCCGACGGGAGGGCGAAGGTGATCTCCTTGGCCAGGAGCTCGTAGACGCCCTCGTTCAGCCGGACGGCCGCCTCGACGGGGTCCATCCCCGCGGGATCCCGGCCGAGCATGGATTCGGCCGCCTCGATGATCCGGGGGTCTCGGCTCTGGATCAGGGGCTCGGCCGCGAGCGCCTCGCTCCGGTCGTCGGCGGCGTAGGGGAGGGTGAATCCGGGCTCGAGCCCCGTCAGCTCCTCCCGCCGGACCTCGAGGGTGTCGCCGCGCAGGCTCTGGCGGGCTCCATCGAGGTCGAACCGGTCCAGCTCGGTGCCCGTGAGTCGGAAGCGGAGCCGATCGACGCGCTCGAGGTCGTCGAGGGTCCGGTTCGAGGCGATCGCGGTGTTGAAGATGATGTCGCCTCCCGTCGAGGCCGTCCCCCGGCGGTCGTCGCGCTCCTGCCGGGCCAGCTCGAAGGAGGTGCGCTCGAGGGTGAAGCCCATCGGGGAGGACGCCCGAAGAATCCGTCCGTCCTGGTCGATCCAGCTCTCGGTCGTGATGCCACCGAAGCGCTCCTGAATCCGCCACGCGGCGATCTCGCGCTCCGGACCGGGGATCCAGCGCTCCCGGGCCGGGTCCCAGGTCGCCGAGTCGATCATCGACACGGTCGAGAACTCCATGATCTCGACATCGACCGGTCGATTCGAGAGGGTCGAGGGATCGAAGACCGGAACGCGTGCGGTTCGCCCTACCCGGAGCTCACCACTCTTCGCCACCAGCAGGGGGAGGGCGGCACTGAAGATCGGGGGCTCGCTCACCGCGAAGGTGAGCTCTTCGGGATCGGCTCCGGCCGCCTCGACACGGACGCGCAGGAGGGTGTCGCCCTCGACGGAGCCCTCGGCCTGGAAATCTCCCGCCTCGGCCTGGAGCCGGAAGTGGAAGTCGCGCATCCTCAGCGTCCTCGAGAGCGACACCTCGGTGCGGACCACCACCTCGCCCGGCTGCCCCATCGCCTCGACGCCGAGCATCATGAGATCCTGGATCCGGAAGCCGTCGGGCAGGGTGTCGAGCTGCGAGGATCCGGTGCCGATCGCCTCGCCCCCCATGCGGAGCGAGTAGTAGTGGGTCTCGGGGGCCAGGGTGAGGGTCGCTTCGGCGAGTCGGGTCAGCTCGGGCACGAAGTACTCGCGCTTCACATGCCACCCCACGACGCCGAGCCAGAGCATCACGATCGAGGTGGCGAGCAGGACACGTCGGCTCACGGAAGGGCCCCGCGAAAGACCGACTCCTCGTACCCTTCGCGGACCGGGATCGTGACCTCGGACGGCCACGCGTGCTCCGCCATGTGCCGCTCCACCTCGCGCAGGGTGACCGCCGCCAGGGTCTCGGTGTCGAACATACCGGCCCCGAGCCCCAGGGGGGGGAGGATCAGCGAGGCCATCTCCCACTCCGAAGCCCGGCGCAGGGCGTTCTGCAGCGCGCGCAGGGCGCCAGGAGTCGAGAGCGGCTCCTCTCTCGAGAAGAGGACGGCGTGGATCAGGTAGGGGACGGACAGGCCGCCTCCGGGGGTCACCACCGCGGCCCCGACCGGCAGTCCCCCCATCGCCTCGAGGCGCCGGAGCACCTCGGGGCCGGCCCGAAGCCCGGCATCTCGGGACCAGCCGTGAACGCCCTCCAGGTCGCCACCGACCGGCCGCACGAGGCCGTCGGCATCGAGGGAGAGGGGATCAGCGGTGAGGACGCGGATCACTGGCCCGAGAGTTCACGGGCCTTCTTGTACATCTGCGCGGCCTCGTTCGGCAGATGTTTCTTGTCGAACAGGATGCCCATGATGTAGTAGGCCCGGGCGTTCCCGGGCTGGAGTTCGGTGGTGCGACGCAGGGTGCTGAGCGCCTCGTCGACCCGCCCCATGCGGTTCAGGGCCTCGCCCCGGTAGAAGTGCGCCACGGCATGCTCCGGCTCCTCCTCGCAGACCCAGCGGAGCTCGGCTTCGGCCAGATCGTACCGGCCGCGCCGAAAGTAGAGGATGCCGAGGTTGGTGCGGATCTCGGTGCGACCGGGATCCAGCTTCTGGGCCCTGCGCAGTTCGCGCTCGGCCTCGTCGAAGCGGGCCATGGCCCCGAGCGCCGCCCCCAGGTTGGTGAGGACCTCGGGGTTTTCGGGATCGATCTCGAGCGCGCGCTCGAAGTGCTCGATCGCCGTCTGGTGCGCTCCCGCCCGGTCGTGGAGCACGCCCAGGTTGTTGCGCGCCTTCAGGTGGCCGGGCGCCTTCTCGAGGAGGGCCCCGTAGGCCTCGATGGCTTCCTGCGGGTGCCCCTCCCTCTCGAGGGCATGAGCCCTTCGAAAGAGGTCGTCGGGAGATCCGCGATCAGGCTCGGCCGGCGCAGCCTCCGACGGGTCGGGACCGGACTCGCTCCGGCCGACGGGGTCATCGGGTGTGTCCAGCGGAAGCTGCTCGTCGGCTCCATCGCCGGACTTCGATTTCCTGCTCATCGTCTATTCCCTGGAGGGCGCATCGCTCTCGTCGAGCACCCATTTCAGATACGATTGGGATCCGTCGGTCACCTCGATCACGAGAACCTCGGGCTCATCATACGGGTGAAGCTCTCGTACCCGAGCCGCCACCTCGGCTCGCCGGGTGGTGGCTCCCTTCACGATCAGGAGCCACTCCGCGTCCTCCTCGAGCGCCCCCTCCCACCGGTAGATCGAGACCAGGCCGGGAAGGATGTTGACGCAGGCGGCGAGTCGCTCCCCCACGAGCGTGTCCGCGATGGTCCGCCCCACTTCGAGGGTCGGAACCGTGATCAGTGTGATCTCAACGCCCGTCATGACCGTGCCCGGGTCGAGGGTTCAAGATAACCACCTCGGCGACATCCCCAAGCGCCGGCTCACCAGGGAGTGAAGACATCCTCGTCGCGCGAGGCTTCGTCGTACACGCGCTTCAGGACCTCTTCGTGCCGCGCCTGGACCACCCGCCGCTTCACCTTCTGGGTGGGGGTGAGCGATCCGTCTTCGATCGTGAAGGGCTCGTCGAGGAGCACGATCTTCTTCGGCACTTCGAAGCTGGCGAATCCAGAGAGCTCGCCCTTCATCTCCTTCATGAGGTGGGCGTGCACATTCGGATCTTCCAGGAAGCGCCGCCGGTCCGAGGTGTCGAGCCCCTCCTGCCGGCCCCACCCCTCGAGGGCCTCGAAATCGGGCACCAGGAGGAGGGTGATGAAGCGTTCCCGGTCTCCCAGGAGCACCGGCTGATCGAAGTACCGGTTGCTCTTCAGGCGGTTCTCGATCGGCTGGGGAGCCATGTTCTTGCCTCCCGCAGTGACGATGATGTCCTTCTTCCGGTCGGTGATGCTAAGGAACCCGTCGGCGTCGATCTCGCCGATATCGCCCGTCCGGAACCACCCCTCGTCGTCGATCGCCTCGCGCGTGGCCTCGGGGAGGTTGAAGTAGCCCTTCATCACCTGCGGGCCCCGCACCAGGATCTCCCCGTCGTCGTCGAGCCGGACCTCGGTACCGGGCACGGGCTTGCCGACCGTGCCGATGCGGAAGTTCTCGGGGAAGTCGCGGGGGCTGTTCACATTCGTGACCGGGCTCGTTTCGGTGAGCCCGTACCCTTCGAGGATCATCACCCCGGCCGAGAAGAAGAACTTGTTGATCTCGCCGGCGAGGGGGGCGCCACCACTCACGAAGTACCGGAGGCGACCGCCGACCCCCTCCTTGATCTTCGAAAAGACCAGCTTCTTCGCCAGGCCGTACTGGGCCCGGGTGAGGGCGGGAGGGGTCTGGCCGGCCAGCTTCGCCTCGGCCCAGCGCTCGCCGACCCCGCGGGCCCACTTGATCAGCGCTCCCTTGACCCCGTCGGCGCTCGTGACCTTCGCGTAGACCTTCTCGTAGAGCCTAGGCACCGAGACCACCACCGTGGGCCGGACGGACTTCAGGTCTTCGGGCACCGTGTCGATCGAGCGCGCGTAGTAGATGGCACAGCCCCGATGGAAGAGCAGGTAGTCGACCATCCGCTGAAAGACGTGCGAAAGGGGCAGGAACGAGAGAGTCGTGTCGCGCTCGTCGATCGGGAGGATGCGCTCGGCGGCCTTCACGTTCGACCGCAGGTTGTCGTGCGTGAGCATGACGCCCTTCGGGTCGCCGGTCGTGCCCGACGTGTAGAGGATCGTCGCCAGGTCGCCGGGGCTGGCGGACTCCGCCTCGGCCCGAAAGGCCGCATCGTCGGCCCCTTTTCCGGCACCGCGACCTCGAGCCAGGAAGTCGGCCCAGCTCAGGACACCGTCGGGCAGCTCACCCGAGGGCCGGTCGAAGATGACGATCCGGGTCAGTTCGGGAAGCTGATCCCGAACCTCGAGGACCTTGTCGAGCTGCTCCCGGTCGGAGAGGAATACGACGCGCGACCCGGAATTCTGCAGGACGTAGCGAACCTGCTCGGCCGTGAGCGTGGCGTAGATGGGGACACCGACCACTCCCGAGCAGAGGCATCCGTAGTCCGTGAGCGCCCACTCGGGACGGTTCTCGGAGAGGATCGCCGCCCGGTCACCCCGTTCGAGCCCCAGGTCGGTGAGCGCGGACCCCACGGCCCGCACCTGCGTCCAGACCTCGCGGTAGCTGATCGACTTCCACTCGCCGTCTTCCTGATGGGCGAGTGCGGGAGAATCCGGGAGACGATCCACCACGTCGAGGAAGAGTTCGACGAGCGTCCCCTCTCCGAGGTCCGCCGGGTTGGATGCGTGGCTGCGAGTCCCCATAAGCTGCCCTCCTCGATGGTTCGTGGCGTTGCGTCGCTTGTCCGGACCTTCGATCCCCGCGCTCGACCCTCAGGTCAGCGAATACGACGTCGTGACCTCGAGGTCCGGGCGAAGGGTGTGGTGCACACTGCAGTATTTGTCTTCCGAGAGCTGAATCGCCCTTGCGACCCGGTGGTCGTCGCCGGCCCCCGGGCCGGCGAGCTCGAAGACCATCTCGATCCGGGTGAACCGCTTCGGCTCCTCGTCGGCCCGAACCCCTTCGATTCGGACCACGAGTTCCTGCACCTCGACGCGGGACTTCTCGAGGATCATCCGGATGTCGATCGCCATGCACCCCGCAAGGGAGATCAGGAGAAGCTCCATCGGCGACGGTCCCGCCGCCGAGTCTCCGTCGATCGTGGTGCGGGCGCCGGTCCCGGCCCGGCCCTCGAAGACCAACCCTTCGCCACTCCATCGGAGTGACGCCGTCCTGAGATTATTCGCCATGGCTGTCGAACAGGTTTTCCGGCTCGCCCCGGAGCTGCGCCAGGGTGGAGCGGGCATGCGAGATGTGCTCCTGGGCGTCTCCCCCTCTGGGGGGGTTCGCCAGGAAGGCTTCCAGGTGCTGGAGCGCACCCTCCTCTTCCCCCCGTCGGATGAGGAGATAGGCCAGGCCGTAGTGAGCTCCGGCCGCCGAGGGGTCCTTCTCGAGCACCGACCGGTAGGTCCGAACGGCCTCGTCGGCCATCCCGATGCGCGTATAGGCGATCGCGATCTGCTGCAGGACCACGGTGTCGCCGGGAGATTCCCTCAACGCAAGGCGAAACGAGGTCAGGGCGTCATGGAATTTGCCCTGCCTGAGGAGGGCCAGGCCCTCCTCGTAGTAGTCCACTTTGTCGAGATCGGGCTCTCCGCCGAAGATCTTCTGCCACCAGGACATGCCGCTCCAGGGATGTGGGTGGAATGCTCGTCGCCGTCGAAGGTAGCGGGGTCTGCTGCGCCCACGCAATGTCATGCAATGTCGCCGAAGCGCCTGCCGTGTCGAGGCTTTCGGGGGACGTCCGCCCGCTGAAATCAGCGCTCTGCCACCAGCGCCCGATCCGTGGCCAGGAGGAGCTCGAGCCCGCGTGCCTCGAGCGTCTCGCGGGTCCCCTCGGGCGCGCCCAGCAGAACGAGTCTCGCCCCCGGCGGGATCACCCGCAGGCCCTCGTCGAGGTGCGATGTGACGAACGCCCCTTCGAGCGCGACGCCCCGCATGGCGTACGACTGAAGCGGCAGGACGTTCCCGACCCGGATCCTCGAGACCCCGGCCACCTCGTCCGTCCCCTCGAATCCCGGGTGGACCGCCACGACCTCGATCGACTCCACCATCGCCGCGACCCGCTCGGCCTGGGCCGCCGGCTCGCCCATGACGAGCAGGTGCCCTGGACCTTCCCGGACCCCAAGGAGTGCGGCGAGGCGCAGCGCCTTCTCGGGATCATCGGCAGGCAGTCCGGGGGACGCCCCGATCGGGGCTCTCGGGGGAGGCCGCAGGTCGGCGATCCCAGCGTCGACCGGATACTCCTCGCGGCAGTTGAAACAGCCCAGATAGCCCTCGAACACCCGTCGATCCCGCACATCGCCGGCCATCAGGATGAGGCCGAAGTCGGGACCGCAGCGGGGACAGGCCAGACGATCGGTAAGGAGAAGATGCACCGCGCGCCCGATCCCGGTCTACGAGATCGCGGGCGATCGATGCGCCGGGACCGCCGCCGGAGAGGGGCCGTACTGGGCCCACTGCTGGGGAGTCTCCCAGACCCGGGCGTATAGGAGGCCCGCCGCCTGTTCCTCGGGGAGACGCTTCTTGAGTTCGTCGAAGAAGTAGCGCGCCTGGTTCTCGGCACTCGTCTCCACGTCCCGGAAGGGGGGCAGGTCATTCAGGTTCTGGTGGTCGAGTTCATCGGCCAACTCCCGAAGGTGCCGTTTCAGATCGACGAAGTCGTAGGCGATCCCGGCCTCGTTCAGCCGATCGGTCTGAAGCGCCACCTCGACCACGTAGCGATGCCCGTGCAGCCGCTCGCACTTCCCCTTGTAGTTCCTGAGAAAGTGTGCGGAGTCGTAGTGGGCCTGAACGCTGACTGTGTACATCGGTTTCTGAAACTCCCATTTCGAAACGTTGAGCTCACCCCCGTTCGAGGGGGAGGAAGGGGATCTGGATCCCCGGTGGTCTCGTGGCCACGAAGCGGACGGCCTCGGCCACGTCATCCGGACTCATCATCGCCGATCTCGGCGGCAGATTCGGGTCGCCATCGGGGTCGAGCGGGTCCCAGATCGGGGTGTCGGTCGCCGCCGGCTCCACGAGGGTGGCCCGGATTCCCGAACCCCTCAGCTCTTCGAGCAAAACCTCGTGGAAGCCGCGCAACCCGAACTTCGACGCCGAATAGGCGGCGTTCCCGGGGAACGCCTTCCTTCCCGAGATCGACCCGATCTGGATCACCAGCCCCGACCCTCGCTCCCGCATCCCGGGGAGCACCGACCGCACCGCAAGAAAACTCCCCCGGAGGTTCACGTCCAGATTTCGTGCCAGAATCTCCGGCGAGGTCTCCTCGATCGAGGCGATGTCGAAGACCCCGGCCGAGGCCACGAGGAGATCGGGTGCGCCGTCGAAGAGCGACCGGACCCGGGCGCCGATGCGCTCCACCTCGGCGGGGTCGGTCACGTCGCCGGGCACGGCCGTCCCCCCCACCTCGCCGGCGATCGCCTCGAGGGGCTCTCGGCCGCGGGCGGTGAGTGCCACGCGGGCTCCGGCGGCGGCCAGGTTTCGAGCGGTGGCCGCCCCGATCCCCCGCGACGCCCCGGTGATCCAGACCGTCCGGCCCGCGAGCGCGGGGTGCCCGGACCCGTCGCCCCCGGTCGGCGCCGTCATCGAAGGGGGCGGTGGTCGGACATGCACAGTCGCAGGAACTCGTCGCGGGTCCGCGCGTCCTCGAGGAAGGCCCCGCGCATTGCCGACGTGATGGTCCAGGAATTCTGCTTCTCGACACCGCGCATCATCATGCACAGGTGATGGGCCTCGATCACGACCCCGACCCCCTGGGGCTGGATCACCTCCCACAGGCTCTGGGCGATCTCTTCGGTGAGCCGCTCCTGGACCTGCAGGCGGCGGGCGAAGACCTCGACCAGGCGCGCGACCTTCGAGAGCCCCACGATGTTGCCGTCGGGGATGTAGGCGATGTGCACCTTTCCGAAGAAGGGGAGCATGTGGTGTTCGCAGAGCGAGTACATCTCGATGTCCTTGACGATCACCATGTTGTGGTGTCGCTCCGCGAAGAGGGCATCACCCACCGTCTCCTCGGCCGAGAGGGCGTACCCGCGCGTCAGGAACTGCAGCGATTTCTCGACCCGCTCCGGGGTCTTCAGGAGTCCCTCCCGTGCCGGGTTATCGCCCAGGCGCCGAATCATCTCGGCCACGAGGTCGGGAAAGGGCACATCGGCCAGGTCCCCCCCAACACCCTCCACATCGATTCTCGATGTACCGCCCGACCGCTCCAGGGTGCGACCGGGGCGCACCTTCTCGCCGTCGGAGTTCGTGCCGGCACTCTCATCTACAGTCGTCATTCCATTGTCTCCCGGGGGCGCTCAGGCCCCGCCCGTATATTCCACGTAGTTTCTGGGGGTCTCCCAGAGAATGATCTTTCGCAACTCGACTCCCGAGGGCATCGCGTCGGACAGCCGATCCCAGATCGCCACCACCAGGTTCTCGGTGGTCGGATTGAGGCCGTCCATCCAGTCGACCTGCTCGTTCAGGTTCCGGTGGTCCACGTCATCGATCACGCGCCGCTGGACCAGGTCCTTCAGCTGCTTCAGGTCCATGACGTACCCGGTATCGGGGTCGATCTCGCCCTCGACGGTCACATCGATCTCGTAGTTGTGGCCGTGCCAGAGGGGGTTGGCGCAGTCGCCGAACACCTCGCCATTTCGCTCATCGGTCCAGTCGGCCCGAAAGAGACGATGGGCGGCGGAAAAGTGCATGCGGCGCGTGACCTGTACTCGGGCCATCGGACGAGCTCCTGAGGGTGAGATTCCAGCGTTCCGGCCAGCATTCTGCGCGAACCGTACCGAACGGGATGCGGCTACCCCCGCCCCCGGACTTCGGTCCGGAGCGCCGGGGCCCGCTGGCTCGACCGAACCTTCGCCCGTAGCTTGACCGACACAACGGTCCACAATCCACGGGAGTCTTCGATGCACCCCTTTGCTCGAGCCCTCGGCTCGCTCCACAGTCGTGACGGCCGCCAGGAAGGCCCTGGCGCTCTCGTCCTGCTCCTGGTCCTCCTGGCCGTGCCGGTCGGGAATGCCCAGGCGCAGCAGCTCGATCGATTCCAGCCCGACGGGGGCTATACCCTCCCGCCCCCGGCGATCCAGGAGTTCTTCGAGCGGGACACGAACTACGCGACCCTCGACCAGCCGGGTCCGGACGGGGACCACTTTCTGGTCCCCCTCTCGACCGAGCTCTCAACGCTCGAGCGGATGGCCGAGCCGACCTACCGACTCGCGGGACTGGAGCTGCGTCCGGGGGTCGACCGCCCCTGGCACCTCGACACCTGGGGGATCTACGGCTTTCGCCTCTACTCGCTCGCCGACCGTGCCTATCGCGAGGTCTCGCTCCCCGACGATTCCTTCGCGAGCGACTTCATGTGGTCGCCCGAGGGGGACCGGATCGCCTTTCTCGCCCACCTGCGCGACGGCACCCGGGTCTGGACCGCCCGGGTGGCCGACGGGACGGCCGGACCGGTCGACGACACCCCGCTCATGACCACGCTGGGCACACGCTCGCAGGGACAGGGGAGCCGGTCCTCGTCGATGCTCCAGTGGACCCCCGAGGGCACCCTTCTGACGCTGGCGGTTCCGGAAGCGCGCGGGGCGGAGCCGGCGGCACCGGCGGTTCCGGCGAGCCCTGGGATCCGACGCAGCCGCGACGAGCCCCTCCAGACCCGCACCCTCCCCTTCCTGCTCGAGGATGCGCACGACGAGGATCTCTTCGAGCACTACACCACGAGCCGGATCGTCGAGCTCTCGGACGGGGCCGCCCCCCGGACGATCGGGGAGCCCGCCATGTACACCTCGATCTCGCTGAGTCCCGACGGCCGATACATCCTGGCCTCGTACGTGGAGCGTCCCTTCTCCTTCCTGGTCAACTGGGGCAGCTTCCCCCGACAGACGGTGGTGCTCGACCGAAGCAGTGGCGAGACGCTCGCCCGGGTCTCCTTTCAGCCGCTCGGCGATGGAAGCGACGATCGCGAGGCCGAGAGCATCGGTCGAAGCGTGGACTGGCGCCCCGACGGGGCGGGCCTCGCCTACATCCGGAGCACCGACGGCTCGGGAGAGGAGCTGATGCTCCTGGGCGCCCCCTTCGACACCGCGCAGGCGGTGCGGGTGGCCGGGACCGATCGCAGGATCCAGAACGTGGTCTACGACCTCGAGGGGGCCCACGCCGTGGTCACTCTCTCCGGCGGGAACGGCTCGGATCTCGTCCACTTCGACCTGGGCACCGACGACCCGGAGCCCACCCCGGTCACCACCGTGCGCACCGGAGGAGATCCCCTCGAGCGCACCGGCTCACTGATCACGAGCCGGACCCCCGCCGGGCTCGAGCACCTGGTGATCTCGAGCGATGGGGCGACGATCTACCTGCAGGGCCCCGGCTACCGCGAAGACTTCCGTCCCCGGCCCTTTGTCGACGCCGTCCGGATCGCCGATGGCGAGATCGAACGCATCTTCGAAGGATCCCGCGAGTCCTTCGATCGCCCCCTGGTCCCCCTCGACCCCGAGTTCAGCCGGATGATCCTGAGCCGTGAGTCGAAGACCGATTTTCCGGACTCGTACCTGCACGAGCGCGGCGCCGAACTCGACGCCATGGAGAACCTGACCGGGAACGTTGACCCCTTCCCCGAACTGACGGCGGCGGAGCGGATCGACTACGCCTTCACCCGTCGGGACGGGATGGAGGTGCAGGCCCGGATCTCACTGCCCACCGACTACACCGAGGGCGACCGCGTCCCCGCCATCTTCTGGACCTACCCCCGCGAGTACACGACCGCCGAGGGGTACGAGCGGGCCGCCATCACGAGCCGAAACCACAACAGCTTTCACCATGTGACCTGGCTGCGCTGGTCCGATCTGTGGCTCTCGCAGGGCTACGCGGTGGTCTATCCCGACATCCCGATCGTGGGAGAGAACTACAACGACACGTACATGGCGAACATGATCGACGCGATGTACGCCGCGATCCGCGCGACCGACGCCCTCGAGCTCATCGACATCGAACGCATCGGCCACGGGGGTCACTCGTACGGGGCCTTCGCGACGGTCAACTTCCTGGCCCACGCCCCCTTCTTCAAGGCGGGAATCGCCGGACACGGGGCCTACAACCGGACCCTCACCCCGGCCGGCTTCCAGGCCGAGCGCCGGACGCTGTGGGAGGCCCCGCACGTGTACGCCGCGATCTCGCCCTTCTTCCACGCGCATCAGATCGACACCCCGCTCCTCCTCTACCACGGGGCCGACGACGACAACACGGGAACCTGGCCGGTCCAGTCGGAACGCCTGATGCATGCGCTGACCAATCTCGGAAAGGACGCGGTCCTCTACATGTACCCTTTCGAGTCGCATACCCCGCGGGCCGTCGAGAACAACCTCGACATGTGGGCCCGATGGCTGGAGTGGTTCGATCACTACGTGAAGGGCGCGCCCGACAGCCCCCTGGCGACCGCCGAGGAGTCTACTCCGCAGTGACGCGACGGGCGACCTCAACCGCCCTGGCAACGACTTCGTCCTCGTCGCAGACCTCGACGACCCCTTCGTGCATGAGCACCTGCCCGTCACAGATCGTGGTCCGGACGCAGGAGCCGTTGGCCGCGTAGACGAGGGCCGAGACCGGATCGTGCACCGGCTGCGTCGCCGGACCCGAGAGGTCGACCAGGACCAGGTCGGCCGGCTCGCCCTCGGCGACCTCCCCGCTCCCCTGGCCGAAGAGGCGTGCGGGGACGGTGGTGGCCAGACCCAGCGCCTCGTCGGCGGGAAGCACGGTGGCGTCGGCCTCGCGGTGCTTCTGCAGGAGCGCCACCATCTTGATCTCCTCGAAGAGGTCGAGGTTGTTGTTGGACGAGGCCCCGTCGGTGCCCAGGCAGACCCGCAGCCCCGCCCGTCGCGCCGCCGCGTAGGGGAAGATCCCCCCCGTCGCCAGCTTCAGGTTCGCCAGGGGATTCGTGACGACCGTGGCCCCGCCCTCGGCCAGGAGCGCCAGTTCGGCCTCGTCCAGGTACTGGCCGTGCGCTGCGATCAGGTGCGGCCCCACGAGCCCCAGCCGCCGCAGGTGCTCCGCCGGCCGGCACCCGTGCTCCTCGACGCACCGCTCCACCTCGCCCGCGGTCTCGGAGAGGTGGATATGGATCCGCACATCGTGCTCCCTCGCCAGCTCTCCGACCCACTCGAGCTCCTTCGGCCCCACCGTGTAGACGGAGTGCGGGGCCAGTGCCAGGCGGGCGCGACCCGTGCCCTCGCCCCCGGGCACCAGCTCCCGGATCTCGTCTTTCTGGGCCTCGAGCGTGGCGGGGTCCCCCAGATCGATCAGGTTCACCCCGAGCATCGCCCGCACCCCCATGTCCTCGACGGCCCGGACCAGCGCCGGCCGGTGCCAGTACATCTCGTTGAAGAAGCTCGTGCCGCTGCGGATCATCTCGAGGATGCCGAGCCGGGCGCCGTCGTACACGTCCTCGGCCGTCAACCGGCCCTCGGCGGGCCAGATCCGGGTCTCGAGCCACTTCATGAGGGGCATGTCGTCGCCGTATCCCCGGAAGAGGACCATTGCGACGTGGGTGTGCGAGTTGCGCAGCGAGGGAAAGGCATGGAGGCCCCGCCCGTCGAGCACCCGGTCGGGGGTCCCCGCCGACTCGCCCCAGTCCGGGTCCGTGCCGGCCCGAATCGCCCGGATCCGGCCGCCCTCGAGCCAGAGGGAGTGGGGCTCGCCCTTCAGAATCGCACCTTCGATCAGAATACTCACGTCATGGTCCCCGGTTGGTCGGAATCGGAGGACGCCCGGGCGTCCTCAGGATGTGCGGTCCGGGGCGTTCCCGGACCGGATGATCTCGTTCAGAATCGCGGCCGCCAGCCGGCGATTCTCTTCCTGGCGGGCCCGAAACCCCTCGAGCGAGAGGGGCTCGTCGGTCACCCCGTGGGCCCAGTTGTCCACGATGCTCAGGATCGCGTAGCGCAGCCCGAGCTCCTGGGCCAGCGTCGCCTCGGAGGCCGCGGTCATCCCCACCACGTCGGCGTCACGAGCCAGCGCCCGCACCTCGGCCCGGGTCTCGAACCTGGGGCCCCGGGTCTCGGCATAGACCCCGCCCGCCACCACCGCCGTCGGACCCGGCACCGAGTCGACCGCCATCACCCGCCGGGCGATCCCTTCGAGCCGCCGCCGCAGCCCCGCGTCCAGCTCCGGCACGATGTGCAGCGCCTCGTCCTCGCGGGCGAAGGTGGGCGGGGGGTGGGTGGAAAGGTAGTCCTCGGGCACCATCACCGTTCCGGGGGCGAGCTCACCGCGCAGCGACCCGACCGAGGTGAGCCCCACCACCTCGCGGACACCGAGCCTACGCAGCCCGAGCAAGTGGGCGTGATGCGGCACCCGGTGCGGGGGATGGTAGCCGTCGGTCCCGTGCCGGCGCAGGAAGACGAAGGCCTCGGTCCGCTGCACCTGGACGGTCCCCCTCGGCGTCTCGATCGCCTCGTCGATCACGGGCACCCCCAGCGCCGAGGGGTCGACACCGTCCAGGTACCCGCTGCCCGCGATGATCCCCAGCGGCGCATCCCCTTCGGGATCCTGCTCGTCCTTAGGGTTCATCGCCACTCCTCGGTTCATTTGACCTTCCCTCGATCGGCCGGGTAGCTTCGCAGTCCACCCCCATGCTCACCACTGCCGAAGCCGTCGCCATGATCCAGACCCACACCCGGTCCTCCGGCGGGCTCCGTCCCGCTGCCTCTCACCCTGCGCCCCTCCGTCGGTTCCTCGCGCTGGTCGCCCTGCTCGCGGCCGGAGCACTCGCGGGCTGTGGTTCCGGGGAGGACATGCCGGCGCCATCGCCGGACGCGGCCGACGCTCCCGCGCCGGATTCCGACCTCGCCGCCCCCGGGTGGCTGCAGATCGAAGGGGGCTGGATGATCGACGTGATCGAGGGCGAACGGCGGGCGAACCCCGGGATCCTGATCTCTCCCGAGGGTCGCTTCCACCGGGTGGGTGAGCAGGGTGCGACGCCCCCCGCCGATGTCGAGCCCGAGCTCCTGACGCTCGACGAAGACCTCACGATCCTTCCCGGGCTGATCGACGTGCACGCGCACTACAACATGGACCTGACGGGAGACGGCCGGATCGAGGAGACCCGCTGGAATCCCCTCGTCTTCCTCGCCAACGGGGTGACCACCACCTGGCCGGGAGGAGAGTACCGGCCCGAACTCATCCTCGCCCTCCGCGACCGGATCGAGAGCGGGGAGTGGGACGGGCCGCGGGTCATCCCCTCGGGGCCCTACTACGGGACGACCCGCCCCGGGTGGAACCGCGAGATGACGGCCGAGCAGATTCACGCCGACGTCGACGAGTGGGTCGAGCGCGGGGTCCTGCACTTCAAGGCGAAGGGGGCCAGCCCGGAGCACCTCGAGGCGCTGATCGAACGGGTCCACCACCACGGAGGCACGGTGGCCGGACACGTGGACTCCGGTGCCCGTGGATCGACGAACTCGGTGGATGCGATCGCGATGGGGATCAACCGGATCGAGCACATCCTCGGCGGTCACGCACTCGACCGCGAGCAGGCCGCCTACCCGGTCTGGAACCAGGTCGACACGACCGATGCGGCCTTTCGCGAGACGGTCGCGCTCTTCCTCGAAAACGAGGTCTTCTTCGATCCCACCATCACGGCACCGGTCTACTTCACCGAGCTTGAGGAGGGATTCGACGACTGGGCCGACGAGCGCGGCTTCTTCACCCCGTACGTGCAGGAGCGGGTCGCGGCCCGGGAGCGGAGCCGCAACGAGCTGATGTCCAACCTCTACCAGGCGATGAAGCGCACCACCCTGGCCTTCTACAACGCGGGGGGCGGCCCATGGATCACCATGGGGACCGACATCCCGAGTCGGGGGGAGTTCCTGCCCGGATTTTCGGCCCACCGGGAGCTGCACGCGATGGTGCTCGCCGGAATCCCCCCGCTGGACGCGCTGCGCGCCGGCACGATCAATGGCGCCCGCGCCCTCGAGATGGACGACGAGATCGGCTCGATCACCCCCGGAAAGTGGGCCGACCTGGCGATCGTGCGGGGGGACCCGCTCGACGACATCCGGGCCACCCGGAACGTTACGCTCGTGCTGATGGAAGGACGGGTCCACGACCCCGGCGCCCTGCTCGACCGGGCCCGCGGCCGGATCGGACCCACCGGGCCCGAGGAGCACGGGGACTGGTGGCAGTGGTGACACACGCCCTCTTCGTGGACCAGTACGAGCTGACCATGCTGCAGGCGTACTGGTGCGAGGAGATGCACGGAGAGGCCGTCTTCAGTCTCTACTACCGCTCGCTTCCCGACGGGTGGAACTACGCGCTGGCGTGCGGCCTCGACACCGTCCTCGAGTACCTCGAGCACCTCCGGTTCACCCCCGGTGAGCTCGATCACCTGGCCACCGACGACACCTTCTCGGAGGCCTTTCTCGGCTGGCTTGCAGACTTCCGGTTCACCGGCGAGGTGCGGGCCGTTGCCGAGGGCACACCGATCTTTCCCGAGGAGCCGATCCTCGAGATCCGGGCCCCGATCGGCGAGGCCCAGGTCATCGAGACCTTCGTGATGAACCAGATCCACCTGCAGACCGTGCTCGCGTCGCGGGCGAGCCGCGTGGTGCGGGCGGCGGGCGAGGCGGAGGTGGTCGACTTCGGGATGCGTCGCATGCACGGGACCGACGCGGCGATGAAGGGCGCACGCGCCTTCCACATCGCCGGGGTGAAGGCCACGAGCAATGTGGCCGCGGGCCGGGCGCTGGGTGTGCCGGTCACCGGCACCATGGCCCACAGCTACATCCAGGCACACGGCGAAGAGATCGAGGCCTTCCGGGCCTTCGCCAGGCTCTATCCCGAGACCGTGCTCCTGGTCGACACCTACGACACCCTCGAGGGGGTCCGGACCGTGGTCCGACTCGCCCGCGAGATGGGCGACCGCTTCAACGTACGTGGCATCCGGCTCGACTCGGGCGAGCTGGGGGAGCTGGCGGCCCGCAGTCGGGCGATCCTCGACGACGCGGGACTCGACCGGGTCCGGATCGTCGCCAGCGGGGGGCTCGACGAGTTTCGGATCCGGGAGCTTCGGGAGCGGGGCGCCCCCATCGACGGGTACGGGGTGGGCACCCGCATGGGGGTCTCGGTGGGCGCGCCGGTCCTCGACATCGCCTACAAGCTGACCGAGTACGGGGGGAAGGGCCGCATGAAACTCTCGACGGGCAAGCGGATCCTTCCCGGAGCCAAGCAGGTGTTCCGGGTCGAAGAGGGCGGGCGGGACGTGCGCGACGTGATCGCGGGGGCCGACGAGCACCTCGACGGCCGCCCGCTCCTCGAGGTCGTCATGCGGGAGGGGAGCCGGGTCACCGCTCCGGGCCGCTCACTCGACGAGATCCGCGACGACACGCGGGCCCAGCTCGAGCGACTTCCCGAGCGGCTGCACGCGCTCGAAGGGGCCGCCCCCCCCTTTCCGGTGGGGATCAGCGAGTCGCTGACGAAGCGGCAGCGGACGGTGGCGGGTCGCGTCGCGGAGGGCTGAGGCGGCTACGGGGCGTCCGCGGCCTCCATCTTCCAGAAGGCGATCCCCGACGCCTGCTGCCCGACCGGGACCGACGCCACCACTTCGAGTGCCCCCAGGTCGAAGATGTCGACCTTTCCGGGCTCGCTCCCGATCCCCTCGACGCTGATGAAGGCGTAGCGCGAATCGGGCGAGAGGGCGATCCCGTGCACCACGCGTGTCGAGGCAGGCAGCCGGGCCAGGCTCTCTCCCGACTCGAGCTCGAAAAACTCGACCCCGTCGCCCTGCTTGAGCGTCACCACCAGGATCCGACCATCGGGGGTGACGTCGACATTGTAGGGGCCGCGTCCGGTGGCGATGCGACGGCGATGCGTCCAGCTCTCGAGGTCGATCTCGACGAGTTCGTCGGAGCGGTTGCAGACGACCCAGGCGAAGGCGCCGTCGGGCGTGGGCTGGACCCAGGTGGGAGAGCACGAGGCCGTGTGCCCCATGTCGTGGCCCGCGTGGGGCCCGTGCGGGTCGTGCGGGCCCCGGTCGGAGGGATCCAGGGGGCCCTCCTCGCCCGCGGCGAGGTGGTAGCGGCGCCGCACCTCGAGGGTCAGCAGGTCGAGCTCGACGAGCTGATCGTCCATCATGCATGCCGAGTAGTGTCGTCGACCCGCGGGGTGCACGCGACTCCCGTGCGGCATCGTGCAGGTCTCGATCCGGCCCACCTCGGTCATCCCGTCGGTGCGGACCACCGAGATGCTCGATGGCTCCATCCGACCGTGCAGGTTGAAGTTGGCGACCGCCACGTACCCCCCGTCGGGCGAGACTCCGAGGCTTGCGGGAAAGCGGCCCAGGTCGACGGGGTCGGCCAGGAGGCGTCCGCTCCCCGCCTCCAGCGCCCACAGCTTCCCGTCGGGAAGCCCGTGCCCGGTGGTCAGGTAGACCGTTCCCCCGTCGGCGTCGATGGCAATGCCGTGGGGGGCCTCGCTCTCGGAGTAGAGCTCCGGAACCGAGGACTGCCGGTACAGATGACCGACCGAATACTCCTCCTCGACCACCGCCCCCCCGGGACCGAAGCGGATCCGGTGCACGAAGTCGGCGGACTCCGAGCCCACGTACACCCAGTAGGTGGCCGTGGGGTCGGCTTCGGCCTGTTCGGACGCCGGGTCGGGCGCACCCGATCCGGCCGCCAGGAGGAGTGCCAGGGCGAGGGTCAGACTCGACATGGGCCTCTCCCCGTCAGGGGATCAATCCGGCTTCGGGAAGGAGGCGCACCGACCAGAGCCCGGAGTTCGCATCCGACAGGAAGATGTTCCCCTTGTAGGGCATGGCGCTCCAGGTGGTCGGCGCGTTGGAGACGTAGCCGATCGGATCGTTCGGCTTGAAGACGGCGATCTCGCGGCCCTGCGCGTACAGGTTGCCGCGCAACTCCCCGGACACGTCGACGACGCGCAGACCGCCCTCGTAGTAGGCCTGGTAGAGGATGTCGTCTTCGACCCAGATGTTGTGCGTCCCGTACTCGGGGACGTGGTAGCGGGCCACCTTCTGCGGGTTCTCGGGGTCGGTGTAGTCGACGATGTGGATGTAACCGGCGGTGTTCCGGGGCGTCCCGCTGCCGGGCACGTCCGGGTCGTAGGGAGCGCGGTTCATGCCCCCCTCGAGCGCGAAGCCGCGCCGGCCGATCACCTCGTCTCCGGCGAAGATGTAGAAGCGCCCGGTGTCCTCCTGGTAGTAGGGGAAGACGGCGTGGGTGTTGCCCCCGGGGAGCGGGTAGGTGTTGACGACCACCGGGTTCTCGGGCGACCCGCCCCACCGGCCGTTGCCGACATCGACCTGCACGATCCCGGTCCGCCACTCGGCCGAATAGGCGATGCCGTCGTGCACCCAGACGTCGTGGATCCGCGAGCCTGGAATGTCGACCTCGCTGACCGTGCGCGGCGCGTAGATGTCGGACATGTCGACGATCAGGTAGCGCTCCCCACCCGACAGCACGTAGAGGTAGTCATCCTGCGGGTAGGCGTTGTGCACCCCGCCGGTGAGCCCCTCGTCGAACTCGATCGCGATGACCGGGTGGGCCGGCTCGGCCATGTCGAGGATCACCACGCCGTTGCGGCGGTCGGATGCCCCCTCGCGGGTGAGGGTCGCGTAGCGGCCGTCGGGCGAGACCTTCACGTCGTTGACCGTGCGCGCGTCGACCTGGATCGAGTCGGTGAGGATCATGTTCTCGGGGTCGGTGACATCCCAGAAGTACGAGAAGCCGTCGGACCCCCAGGTCCCGGTCACTGCGTAGTCCCGTCCGTCGACCCCCTCGAAGACCCAGAAGTCCGAGGTGCGGCGGTGCGAGACCCGGCCCTGGCCGAGCACCTCGATGCGTCGGACCACCTGTCGGCTCTCGATCTCGACCGAGCGGAAAGCCGTGAGGTGGCCGGCCTGCGCCCAGACCGTGTAGCTGCCCGGGAACTGCGCCACGAACTCACCCCCGTCGACCTGGGCCGCTGCCCCGGGAGCGACGATCGAGTCGTGCGGGGTGTAGGTGTAGCTCCACCGGATCGGGAGCTCGTCGACGGCGTCGGTCGCCGGGCTGCCCCCCTCGGAGACCAGCCGGGGCTCGAAGAAGACCACGTCTCCCGTGTACGCCGACTCGTGGTCGGCCTCGAGTTCGAGGGCACCGTCGGGCAGGGGGGTCACCGTCTGGGCGTAGCGGCCCTCGGTGCCGTCGACCTCGGCGACGATCTCGACGGGGCCCTCACCGGTCACGGTAACCATCCCGTTCCGGTCCACCCGGGCCACCTCGGGATTCGAGCTCCGCCATTCGATGTCGGGATAGGCCCGCTCCGATCCGTCGGCGTGCAGACCCTTCGCCGTGAATCGGACATGGGTGCCGCTGAAAAGTCTACCTTCCCGAGGCTCGACCCGAACCTCGGCGATCGAGGGCCAGGTGACCTCGACCGTGATCACCGCGACCGGCGGCTCCATGTCGCTCCCCTCGGGGGGGATGACGGCGACCATCACCCGGTACTCGCCCACCCCGATGCCGAGGAGCTCGCCATCGACGGCCTCGACCCCGTTGCGGGCCCCCTGAATGAAGATCGGGGGGTTCAGCTCGTTGCCGTCTCCGTCGAGCGCTCTGACCGTGAGGGGCACCCGTTCCCCCACCGCAACCTGCACCTGCTGCGGCTCGACGACCAGGCGGGTCACCTCGAGGGCGTCCTGGGGTCGGACCTCCTGGCCGGAGGCCGGGGTCGTCGCAAGGGGCGCGGTCAGGAGGAGCAGCACGGTGCCGGCCATGGCGATCGGCTGGGCGAGCGGGCGCGAGCGGAGCGTGGGCCGGGCGGGGAGGGAGGATCGGGATGACATTCGGGGTACTCCATGCGATGGATGATGAGGGCTCGGCCGAGGCTCGGGTCACGACCCGGATCTCCAATCGAGCATGCGCCCCGGCCCGACGCAAGGCGCCGGCGGAGCACACGACCGTGCTTTCCAATCGATGGGAAAGACGCGAAGTTCAGACCCGCATCAGACCCGCAGCGTTCCCCTGTCACCGACCCCACGTCCACCCTGCGACGCCGCTCATGGCCTTCCTCTCTCGACCAAGACCCGCACGACGCGACGCCCGATCCCGCATCCCCGCCCGGGTCATGCCGCTGGCCATCCCGCTGGCCCTGACTCTCTCGACCCTCCTTCCGGTCTCGACCGTCGAGGCGCAGTCTGCGGGGATGGCGCCCGAGGACCTGTACGGGGTGGTCGGGGTCGCCGACCCCCGGATCTCGCCCGACGGGGCCCGCGTCGTGTTCACCGTGGAACGGGTGGCCGAAGATGCACGAAGCCGGGAGCGCTCGATCTGGATCACCTCGACCGCCAGTGGCGCGGAGCCGACCCGCCTGACCGACGGCCCGTCGGACTCAAGCCCCCGCTGGTCCCCAGACGGCGCCCGGGTCGCCTACCTGGGCCGCGACTCCGAGGAGCGGGCTCAGCTGCACCTGGTCGCGCCGAGTGGGGGGACACCGACCCCCGTCACCGCACTCCGGCAGGGATCGATCTCGTCGTTCGAATGGACCCCCGACGGCACCGCGATCCTCCTCACCCTGAACCTGGACCCCGAGGTCGATGAACCGCTCGTGGAGCCGGTCGAGCCCGAGGGACCGGTCCCCGACATCGTGGTGGTGCGGGACGCCGTCTTCGCCTCGGACGAAGCCGGGTACCTGGACGAACGGCGCAAGCACCTCTGGGTTCTCGACGTGCAGTCGGGCTCACTGCGCGCCCTCACCTCCGGCGACCCCGCCTGGAACGACGAGCACGCCACGGTCTCGCCCGACGGCGGACGGGTCGCCTTCGTGCGCGACGCCTCGGGCGAGGAGTACGACGGCGGATTCGACCGGGGGCTCTGGTTCCTGGCCCTCGACGGCGGCACCCCCGCCGCGCTCGACACCCCGGCCGGCCGGGTCGAGAACCCGGTCTGGGCCCCCGCGAACGACCGGGTCGTCTACCGCTCCACCCCCGAGCGGTATGCACGCCCCCATCTCTACCTGCACTCGCTGGTCGGGGGCCCCCGGGTCCGGCTCACCGCCGAGGTGGATCGGCGACCCGAGAACCTCCTCTTCCACCCGTCGGGACGCCACCTGTACTTCACCGCCGACCACCAGGGGACCCATCCGCTATATCGGCTCGCACTCGATGGCTCTGGAGCGACCCCCCTGTTCGGCGAGGACGGCGCGGTGTCGAGCCCGACGATCTCGGCCGATGGATCCATGCTCGCCTTCACCTACGAGAACGAGCTCTACCCGCCCGAGATCTGGGTCGCCGACGCCGAGGGGCGACAGCCGCGTCCCCTGACCCGGTTCAACGACGAACTCCTGGCCGGGCTCGACCTGCAGCGTCTCGAGGAGCTCCGCTTCCAGAACCCCGACGGCTTTCCGCTCCAGGGCTTCGTCCTGCGTCCCCACGGGTTCGAGCCGGGGCAGAGCTATCCCCTCGTGCTCAACATCAAGGGCGGTCCGGGCGGGATGTGGGGAAGCCGGTGGTTCCCCGAGTTCCACATGCTCGCCGCCGCCGGCTACGGGGTGGCCTTCGTCAACTACCGGGGAAGCTCCGGCTACGGGCACCGCCACATGGATGCGGTGCGCCGGGACTACGGAGGGGCCGACGCCACCGACAACCTCCTCTTCCTTGACCAGGTGCTCGCCCGCCACGACTGGGTCGACCCCGAACGCCTCTTCGTGACCGGGGGGAGCCACGGCGGCTTCCTGACCGCCTGGCTGACGACCCGCACCGACCGCTTCCGGGCCGCGGTCCCCCAGCGCATGGTCTCGAACTGGATCTCGGAGGCCGGCACGCAGGCCTTCCCCCCGCGGGCGATGCAGGACGAGTTCGGGGGCACCATCTGGGAGCGCTTCGACGACTACTGGGGCCGCTCGCCCCTGGCCCATGCCCCGCAGGTGACGACCCCGACGCTGGTGATCCACTCCACCGACGACCGGGTCACCCCGATCGGACAGGGCCAGGAATGGTTCTACGCCCTGCGGGCACTCGGTATCCCCTCGGAGATGGTCATCTTCGAAGGGGAAAGCCACGCGCTGTCGCGCACCGGCAGACCGGTGAACCAGGTCGAACGCATCCGCCGCATCATCGAATGGTTCGACCGCTGGGACGAGCGCCCGTGAGCCGCACCTCGGGCCGGCTCGAGCGCTATCGCGACATCGTTTCGGACTGGGAGGCCTTTCACGCGGCCAACCACGCACCGGAACCGGTCACCCTTCGGGTGCGGTCGAGGCTGCACGACCCCGCCGAGGTCCGCGCCTCGCTGGAGTCGCAGGGCTTCGAGATGCACCCGGTGCCGGGCCTGCCCGACTACCTGCGGGTCGCCGGCGGGCCGCATTCGGTGGCCCAGACCCTCGACCACTGGCTCGGGCGGCTGCACGTGCAGCAGTGCGTGATGGCGATCCCTTCGCTGGCGCTCGATCCGCAGCCGGGCGACCGGGTGCTGGACATGTGCGCGGCCCCCGGGGGCAAGACCGCACACCTGGCCGAACTCCAGGGGGAACGAGGCTGTCTCGTGGCCGCCGACCCCAAGGAGAAGCGGCTGCGCGGGCTGATGAGCAACCTCTTCCGGCTCGGGCTCACGAATGTGGTGGTGGTCGCCTCGGACGGCCGGGAGCTCCCCGAGGGCGCGCTCTTCGACCGTGTGCTCGTCGACGCCCCCTGCTCCGCCGAGGGGAACTACCGGCGCCACTCGGGCCGCCTTCCCCCGCGCGACGCCGCCTTCGTGAGCTACGTGACCGAGCTCCAGGAGGCGCTCCTGATGCGGGCCACCGAGCTGACCCGCCCCGGCGGTCGCATCGTCTACTCGACCTGCACCTTCGCCCCCGAAGAGAACGAGCGGGTGGTGCATCGGGTCCTGCAGCGGGCGCCGGTCCGGCTGCAGCCCCTGATCCTCGACCTGCCGCACGCCCCGGGGCTGACCTCGTGGGAGGGCGAGGAGTTCGGCGAGACCATGCGGCAGGCCTTGCGCCTCTACCCGCAGCACCTGGACTCGGGGGGCGCCTTCACGGCCTGCCTGGTCAAGGA